>DATFNF010000037.1:0-29741 GCA_035266525.1 Trueperaceae bacterium
TGGCGAGCGGTGTGGCCGGTCGGGTGAGGGCCCGGGCGGAATCTGACCTGGGCACGCCATAACGTTATGGCGGGAGTCGACGGCGGCGCCTGGGGGCGCGGCCGGCGGGGTCCCACGTGCCGGCCGCAGTTGGAGTGGCCCTCCCGCAGGGCGCGCGAAACGCTCGGCCGATGAGGTAGACTCAGCGCGGTGCATCGCGTTCGAACCCTTGCGCTGGCGATCGTCGACGGGCGCGTCTGTTGCAGTGGGGGCAGGGTTGGTGCCACCGCGGTGCAGGGGCCGGTTTCGTCGATGCCGCTCGTCCTGCGATGGGGATGAAGGGGTGCCAGTGAAGGTTCTGACGTTCTTCAATCACGCCGGTGGGGTCGCGAAGACCAGTACGGTACGGGACATCGGTTACGTGCTGGGAGAATCTGGGTACCGCGTTCTTCTCATCGACGTCGATCCGCAGGCCAACCTCACCACCTGGCTGGGCGTCGAGGACGACGTGGCGCTCTCTCGGACCATCTATCCCGCGGTCATCGGGGATCCGGACGCGGCAGAGGGGGAGGAGGTCGACGCCGATCTCGTTCTACCGCCGCCGGTACGCGTCCATGGCGTCGATCTGATCCCCAGCCACCTCAACATCGCCATCGTCGAGCGGGAAGTGCTCAGCATCTTCATGGGCGTGATGCGCCTCCGGGAAGCGGTCCGACGGCTCGAGGGCTATGATTTCGTGCTGATCGACCCACCCCCGAGCCTGGGGCAGCTGTCGGCCCTGGCGGTGGTCGCGGCCGATCGCGTCGTGGTTCCGCTACCGACCAATCGCAAGGGGCTGGACGGTATCCCCACCGTCATCAAGATGGTGAGAGAGTATCGGAAGGCGGCGCGCGACCTGAGCATCGCCTTGTTCGTCCTGACGCAGCACGATCGCCGGACACGCCACGATCGCGAGAGCCTGGAGATCATCCAGAGTCAGCTGAAGGCGTTCGCGCCGATCTCAACGCCGCTCAACAGCCGGCCGGCGTTCTACTCCGACGCGCAGGTCGAAGGCATGCCGATTCCGGTGTACGCGCCTGGCAGCATCGCGGACGCTGAGATCCGGGTGGTGACGCGCGAGCTGCTGGAGTCCGTGGGAGGGCCCGATGACGGCTAAGAAGCGACGGCAGGATCTCGACCGAACGGCGGTCTTCGAGGCCATCCTGGGCGACCTCGGCGAGAACGAGGGGGAATCTGCGTCGTTGGGCGCCGTGCCCGTCGAGGAGATCCGCTACAACCGGAAGCAGCCGCGCAAGTACATCGATGAGGCTAGCCTGGCAGAGCTCACGGCCAGCGTGCGGGACAAGGGCGTCCTGGAGCCGATCATCGTGCGGAAGGCCGCCGACGGATACGAGCTGGTGGCGGGGGAGAGACGTACGCGCGCGGCGCAGTTGGCGGGCCTGAGCGAGATCCCGGCGATCGTCGTCGAGATCGACGATCGCGAGGCACTCGAGGTCTCCATCATGGAGAACCTGCAGCGTGAGGACCTCAACGCTGTCGAGGAGACGGACGCGGTGCTCACGTTGCTGGAGCTCAACCTCGACCTGTCGCGCTCGCAGGTCCTCCACCTGCTGCAAGAGATGTACAACGAGGAGCGTGGTCGCTCGCCCGCAAGTGCGTTCTCGGACCGGCAGAAGCACCTGGCGGGCGCCATGTTCCGGCGGCTGGGACGCTTCACGGCTAGCTCTTTCGTGAGCAATCGCGTGCCCATCCTCGATTTCCCGGGCGGCTTGCTCGAGGCGGTGCGCGCCGGCAAGGTGGAGTTTACCAAGGCGCAGGCGTTGGCGCGCGTGGAGGACGATGCGGCGCGGGATGCCTTGCTCGCCGAAGCGATCGAGGAGGGGTTGTCGCTCAGTCGGATCAGGCGGCGGATCACCGAGCTCCGGCAGAGCGCCGGCGCGCAGCGGCGCGGGCCGCGTGACGCCACCGCGGAGCTCGTGACGACGACCAGACGGCTGCTGAACGCCAAGCGCCTGGCGACACTCGCCGGCGCGGAGCGGGAACGTGTCACGACACTGTTGCGCGAGCTGAGAGACCTGCTGGGAGACTGAGGCGAGGGGTCTCGAGCCGCGGGTCGAGCGGGTGGTGCCCGTGCGCGCCCGCGGTGCGCCGTGCGCACGAGCGCCGACAGAGACGGCATTGTACTTGTGTACCTTGGGGGTCGGTTACGGCGCCCATGGCGCCTTCCTGAAGCGGAGGCGACGGATATCGCCTCGCCGAACGGGGCCATCCGGGCGCCGGCCCGTGATAGATTCGGGGCTACGTCAAGCTTCGTTCGCCCGGGCCCGGGAGGGATCGCCAGACAGGGGCCGGGGGGCGCGGGAACACGGTGTCAATCGGGAGCCGAACGGCTGAGGAGGGGGTCACGCGCTCTGCCATGTCCACGCTCTGTCTCTATGTGAAGTCGACCGCAAAGCAGCCGGGGACGAGGCTGATGTCGGTGACGCGGCTCGGGCCGCAGTGGACAGGCCGTCGTCTGCGTCTGCGGGACCCGCAGCGGGTGGGGCTCCGCGAGGCGGACATCATCGGGTGGTCGGATTTCTACGCCGGCAGCGCGTGCGATGTGCACGTGGCGCGGGCGACCGATGGCGAGCACTCGGGGTGGCTGGTGTGGGGCGGCACGCTCGGGATCCGTGCGGTGCCGTCGGAACTCGACGACGCGGACGCGGTGCGGCGCGGCGAGTGGGATGCGCGACCGCTGCTTTGGGTGGACGATGCCTCGCTGTTCCCGGCGGACGTGCGCGACGTCGTCACCGCCGACGTGGCGACGCTGGTGGCTGCCGATCGGCGCTAGGATGCGCCCGGGAGGTAGCCCATGTTGGACGCGGGTAGCGAGGCGCCGGGTTTCGATCTCGAGGATCAGGACGGGGGGCGCCACCGGCTGGCAGATTACCGGGGCCGTTGGGTGGTGCTGTACTTCTATCCCAAGGACGACACGCCGGGGTGCACGAAGGAAGCCTGCGGGTTCCGGGACGCGTTGCCGGATCTGACGGGCCAGAACGCCGTGGTTCTGGGCATGTCGGCGGACGACCGGTCCAGCCACGAACGCTTCGCGAGGAAGCACGGCCTCACCTTCCCGTTGCTGGTGGACCCGGACAAGAGCGTACTGGAGGCGTATGGCGCCTATGGCGAGCGCTCGATGTACGGGCGCACGTTCATGGGCGTGAAGCGCATCAGCTACCTGATCGATCCGGAGGGGAAGGTGGCGCGGGCATGGCCGAAGGTCCAGGCGGCGGAGCATCCGGCGGAGGTGCGGGAGGCGCTGGCGACGCTGGCGGGCTGAGGCGGTTGCGGAAGGCGTTCGGCGGCTCCGGTCAGGGCGACGGCCGAGAGGCAAACGGGAAATTCGGGGTACCGAGGCGCGGCGGCGACGGGGTGCTGAGCCGGCGTTGTGGGGTAATCAGGGTACTCGCTTCCCGGGGTAATGGGGAATCTTGGGGACGGCCGGTTACGAGTGTGGGGAGAACGCGGTACTCGGTCGCGTGCGTGCTGCGCGACCGGCATGGCGGGGGTGGGCGCTCGGGCGCGGGCCGCGGCGTGAGGGGCGAAGGACGGTCGGGCTGGGGCGCGCATGCGGCGTGGACGGCGGGGCGGGGAAGATAGGGTACCGGCAGGCGGCGAAGGGGGAAGAGAAGGGTACCCGGGAGGGGCGCGGGGCCGAAGTGGGAAAGACGGGGTACCTGGCACGGCCGACGCGGGGTAGGGGAGAACGGGCGGCGGCAGGCAAAGTGGGGAGGATGGGGTACCGCGCGGGGCGGGCTCAACCGTAGTGGTAGCCCTGGATGTGCACGGGCGAGGGTAGCGGGTAGAGCACGTGGGCCTTGAGCATGAGCTGGTGGCCGGTGTCCTCGACGGTGGCGTCGGCGATCAGCACGGAGGCGTCGCGCAGGAGCTGGCGTTGCTCGTCCCACAGGTCCGGCGGGATGATGAGCTGGGCGCGGTCGGCGCCGTCCTCCAAGACGAAGAAGGCGAAGCCCTTGGCGGTGCCGGGACGCTGACGGCCGACGACCAGCCCGGCGCTGCGCACACGCGCCTTGCGCGGTAGGCGGCGCGCCTGCGCCAGCGGCACGGCCCGCAGCTCGCGCAGCTGATCGCGGACCAGGTCCAGGGGATGCATCTCGAGGGTGCTGAAGCGCACGGTCTGGTAGTCCCACACCATGCGCTCGGCGGTCGACAGGGGCGGCAGCTCGGGGAGCTCAGGCACCGCGGCGAACAGTGCCCGCTGCCCCGGTGCCTGGCCATGGCTGAGCGCGCCGGCACGATAGAGCGCCTCGCGGCGGGGTTGCAACGCGTCGAAGGCGCCCGCGCGCACCAGGGCTTCCAGGGGTTCGCGTTCGAGCGTCAGGCGCTGGTAGAGGTCATCGAGGTTGCGGAAGGGGCCGAAGCGGAGCCGGTCCAGCAGGATGGCGCGGGCCGCGTCCTGGGACACGCCGGTGACGGCGCATAGCGGGGGGCGCACGGCCTTGCGGCCCTTCCGGTGCTCGCAGCGGTAGTGGACGCCGCCGGCGTTGACGTCGAAGGGCAGCATCGGCACGCCCCAGGCGCGCGCTTCCTGGCGCTTGGTGGACGCCGACCACATGCCGGGCTCCTCGGTCATGATGGCGGCCAGGAACTCGGCGGGGTAATGGATGCGCAGCCAGGCGCTGGCGTAGGCGTGGATGGCGAAGGCCCAGGCGTGCGACTCGGCGAAGCCGTAGCCCTGGTAGGCCTTGACCCCGTCGAAGACGGCCTCGGCCTCCGCACGCGTGGCCCCCACCGTGCGCATGCCGCCCTGGATGAACCGCTCGCGGTCGGGTTCGATGTCCTCCAGGTCGCGCCAGCCCGAGACCTTCTTGCGGAAGCGGTCGGCGTCCGTCCAGCTCATGCCGGCGAAGTGCACGGCGATGCGCAGCACGTCCTCCTGGAACAGCAGCACGCCGTAGCTCTTGGCCAGGATGGGCTCCAGCGAGGGGTGCCAGTAGGTCACAGGCTCCAGCCCGCGGCGCCGCCGCAGGTAGGGATGGACCGTCCCGGATTGGATGGGGCCGGGGCGGATGAGGGCGATCTGATGGGCCAGGTCCTTGAGGGTGCGGGCGGCCATGACGCGACTGGTGTGCGTCTGGCTGGGGCTCTCCACCTGGAACAGGCCCATGGTGTCGCCCTCGCAGATGAGGTTCCAGACGCGCTCGTCGTCGGGCAGGTCGGCGAGGTCCAGCCACGCGCCCTCCATGCGCAGCACCTCCTCGCGGGCGCGCTCGAGCGCGGCCAGCATGCGCAGGCCCAGCAGATCGAGCTTGATGAGCCCCATCGCTTCGGCGTCGTCCTTGTCGAGCTGCAGCAGCTTGATACCGCCCGTGGAGCGGTCGAGCGGCGAGTAGTGGGTGAGCGGTTCCCGTGCCAGCACCACGCCGCCGTTGTGGGGAGCCAGGTGGCGGACGTGCGTGCGCTCCATACCGCCGAGCAGCGCCAGCAGCGCCTCGCCCACCGGCGCCTCGCCGAGGACCTCGCGGAAGGCCACCTCCGCCTTGCGCGCGTCCCTGGGGCGCAGCCCCCGGAAGTCGCGCCCCAGCGCGCGGGTGAGGCGGTTGCGCAGCTCCGGCGGCAGGCCCAGGCCGCGTCCCAGGTCCTGCAGGGCCAGCGGCAGCTTGTAGGTGATCTTGTTGCACACCATCGCCTCGGTGGTGGCCCCGAAGCGCTCCTCCACCCAGGCCAGCACCTCGTCGCGGCGCGCCGACGAGATGTCGATGTCGACGTCGGGCATGCTGGCCTTGCCGGTGTGCAGGAAGCGCTCGAAGAGCAGGTCGTGCTTGAGGGGATCGGCCTGGGTGATGCCCAGCAGGTAGCAGGTGATGCTGGCGGCGGCCGAGCCCCGTCCCGCCGCCAGGATGCCGTGGCGGCGGCAGTGGTCGGTGACCTCGGCGGCGACCAGGAAGAACTCGGCCAGCGAGAGCGCGCGCACCACGCCCAGCTCCTCCTCCAGGCGGGCGCGGGCGCCGGCCAGGGCGTCGCCCTGGTAGCGCTCGATGAGGGCGGCGTAGCAGCGCTCCTCGAGGTGGCGCTCGGGGGTGGTGCCCCGCGGCAGGCAGGCCCTGGGGGGGACCAGGCGCTCGGGGAGCAGCTCGAAGAAGGCCCGCTCGGCCACCCAGTTGGCGTTGAGCGCGGCTTCGGGGAAGGGCAGGCGGTCCTGCGCCTCGGCAGGGCTCGGCAGGGCTTGACAGGCGTTCTGCGGCCTCCTGGGGTCCGGTTCCTGGACGCTCCTGCCCAGCCGGGCGCAGGTGAGGGCGTCGAAGAGGCGGTAGTCCTCCGGCAGGGCGTAGCGCACCTCGGGGGCGGCCACCACCGGCAGGCCCAGGCTCTGGGCGAGACGCCTGAGCACCCGGGCGCGGCGTTCGTCCCAGCGCTGGCGGTCGTGGAAGAGCTGCAGGTAGAGGCGTTCCGGGAAGGCGCCCCGGAGCTCGCGCAGCAGCCGCTCCAGCTCGTTCACGCGGCGTGCGGCCAGCCAGCGTGCCACCACCCCGTCGCGGGGGCCGGTCAGCAGCAGCACGTCCTGGGTGTGGGCCAGCAGCACGGGGTAGGGGAGATCCTTCTCGGGGCGTTCCAGGGCGGCGCTGATGAGGCGATTGATGGCGGCGTAGCCGGCACGGGAGGTGGCCAGCGCCACGAAGGGGTAGGCGGCGTCCTCGATGCGCACCGGCAGGGTGGCGCCGACGAGGGGCTTGACGTTGTGCTCGCGCCCCGCCTGGAAGAGCTCCACGGCGCCGCTGATGCTGAGGTCGTCGGTGAGGGCGAGCCAGCGGTAGCCGAGCTCGGCGGCGCGGCGCACCAGCGTGGTGGGACTGGCCGTGCCGGCGCCCAGGCTGTAGTAGGAGTGCACGTCCAGAAGCGCGTTCAGTCGCTGACTCGAGCCACCCACCAGGCGTCCCCCTCTCGGAACAGCTCGACCACGGCGCCGCCGCGGAGCTCGAGCAGGAGGTAGTCGCGGTGGACCTCGCATTCCCACCAGCGGCCGTCGTAGCGCCAGCGGTCCAGTACGCGCGTCACCGGCGTGCGGTGCAGGCGGCCGACGGCATCGTGGGCCCCGTGAGGCCGGCCGCCGGCAGGCGCAGCGCCGGCGGCCGGAGCGGGGGTGGGAGCGTCAGGAGCGGGTTCGCGCCAGCGCACCAGGACCGGTTGCCGGCCTTGGATCGTGACGTCGACGGGGACCATGAGTCTGCGCAAGGCGTTCCTCCGGGGTGGGGGAGAGGACGGGGCGGGGCGCCGCCGGCGCGTCGCTCGGCGTGCCCGCGCCGGCACCCTCCGCCGGGTCCGAGGTTGCGATGTCCGGGCGTGCGATGTCCGGGCTCGCAGCGGCCGGGGTGGCGCGGCCGCGGCCGGCGCCCGTCGGGCCGGTCTCGGTGTCGTCCGCTGCGGTGTCGTCCGCTGCGGCGTTGCCTGCCGCGGGAGCGTCCGGGGTGAGGCCCGCGAACAGCGGCACCGCCGATGCCCGCGTGAGGTGGCGGTGCGCGCCGGCCTCGCCGGACCGGCCGTCGGGGAAGAGCGGTACCGCGGTGGCCGGTACCGCGGTGGCGGACCGAGTTCCCGCCGTGCCCTCGCCGGCCTCGGCGGTCGCGGCCGTCAACCGTTCCCAGCCCCACGCCAGGTCGTCCGCCTCGGCATAGGGGTCGCGCCAGGCGAACTGCACCATGGCGCCGGGGTAGCGCTCCAGCGCCGCCTCCAGGGCGCGTTGCCGCTGCTCGTGGGCGCGCCACAGGCCGCTCTGGACGCTCAGGCGGCGGGGGGTGGCGAGCTCCAGCGTCAACCGGTCGATGCCGGCCTCGGTGGCGCCGCTGTCCTGCAGGGCGAAGAGCGCCTGCTGCCGGATCTGGGGGGCGCGTGTCAGTGGCCGCTTGCTGAGCCGGGTGGCGCTGCGCTGAGCCTCGGCGAGGCTCGCCGTGAGGGTGAGGCGCCGAGAGGCGCGCCCGGCCAGCGCCCGCTCCAGTGCCGTCGACAGCCGCTCGAGGGCAGGCAGCAGCTCGTGCGGCTCGCGAGCCGGCTCCGTGAACGCGACCGAGCGTCGCAGCGCCTCCGGCGGCCGCCCTGGCCGCAGGCGGGTGCGGTAGGGCCCGTGCAGGTAGGGGAGGAGCGCCTCCCCCTCCTCGGCCAGGTAGGAGCGGAGCTGGGAGGCGTTCCAGCGGGCCAGCTCGCCCACGGTGGTGAGGCCGAGCCAATGGAGGCGGGTGAGGTTCTTGCCGGAAACGCCTACCCCCTTGAGGAAGCGCAGGGGCAGGCGAGCCAGGAAGTCGGCCTCGCCGCCGGGCGCCACGGACCGGCATGTGCCGGGACGGGCGGAGAGGGCGGCGAGCTCGGCGATCTCGCGGGCCTCGGCGACGCCTACGCGGGCAGCGTAACGTGCGGCCAGCGCCCGGGCTTCGGCGACCTCGACGCGGGCGAAGAGGCGACCGCGCCGTCCCGCCTCCACCCAGGGCGTGACGTCGTGCAGCTCGCGCTGCAGGGTTTCCCAGGCGTGCGCGAGCTCGGGTTCGGAGGCCTCCGCGACCCGCAGGTCGGCCACCCGCATGCGCGCGCCGCTGAGGCGCATGCCGGGGGTGACGCCCAGGCGGTGGGCGGCGGCCGAGGCGTGCAGGACGCGGCCGTCCTCGACGCAGACGAGGGGGACGTGGGCGAGGGCGGGGTCGGCGCGCTGCGCCAGGGTGAGGGGGAAGGGGTCGAAGCAGAGTGCCGCGATACCGGGCGTGGTGCCGGTGGGGACGGCTTCGGTTGCGGCATGAGCGGGTGTTAGCATGAATGCGTACCTAGGGAGACCGCATCCGCGGTCCACTCGGGGCGGCGAAGGGCACATTCCTCTTGCTTGGCGGCGGTGGATGTGCCCTTCGCTATTGGAGCTGGCGACGCCTCAGGCGGGGAGCGAGTCCCTGCGGGTGCGATGCCGGCGGCTGGGCTCGAAGGCGGGGCGCTGGGCTTCAACCACCCCCCTCGACGAGGAGCTCCGCCACCACATCGCCCCGGAGCAGGCCCCGGAAGACGCCGTCGATATGGAGTTCCTCGGCTGGAACGGCGAGGGTGGGGTAGTCCGGGTTGTGCGGGCGCAGCCGGTAGCGGCGCGGCTCGGCCCCTCGCCACTCGAGGTACTTGAGCGTGCTTTCGTCCTCGCCCACGCGTACGGCGCAGATCTCGCCGGGGCGCTGGGGCGGCGTGCGATGCAGGAGCACCACGTCCCCGTGCTCGATGCGGTCGGCCATGGAGTCGCCGCGGACGCGCAGGGCGAAGTGGTCGGGGCGGTTGCGGAAGGGGAGGTAGCCCTCCGGCTCGGGGTAGCTCCCGACCGGCACGCCCGCTGCGATGTCGCCGAAGAGCGGCACCCCGCCCAGCGGCCCCAACAGGGTGACCAGCGGGCTGCGGCCGGGCCCCCGGCTCTCCATGCGCAGCTTCCCCTTGGTCTCCAAGGCGCGGAGATGCTCGCGCAGGGTGGGGTAGCTGATGCCGAAGGAACGGGCCAGCGCCGTGAGCTCCGGCAGACGACCGTGCCGCGCGTAGGCACCGCGCAGGGCGTCGAGGATCTGGAGCTGTTTGACGGGCCGGGGGGGCATGGCGTCCTCGCTCTCGTTACCCTCTGTTTCTGAGGGTGACTCCAGCATAGGGTCGCGTCAGGGGACTGTCAAGGCGCCCGCGGCGCGAAGAGGGTGACGGCCGCCCGGGACACCGCCGCCGCCCGGGGCCACGCGTAGCATGGCTCGTGGACCCTTCCCCGCGAGCCCAGGCCGACGCTCCGGACCGCCGCCACACGCCCGCTGCCGACGCCCTGGCGCCCCTCGCCGACCTGCTCGCCGGCCGCCGCGTGCTGGTGCTCTCCGGAGCGGGCCTCAGCACCGAGTCCGGCATCCCCGATTACCGCGGCCCCGACAGCGCTCGTCGCAAGGGCACCCCCATCACCTACCAGGAGTTCACCCGCAGCGAGGCGGCGCGGCGCCGCTACTGGGCGCGGAGTTTCCTGGGCTGGCCGGCGATGCGCGCCAAGCGCCCCAACGACGGGCACCGCGCCATCGCCCGGCTGGAGCACGCCGGTGTCGTGTGCGGCGTGCTCACCCAGAACGTCGACGGCCTGCACCACGCCGCCGGCAGCCGCCGCGTGCTCGAGCTCCACGGCACCCTCGCCAGCGTTCGCTGCCTGCGCTGCGACCGCCTGGAGCCGCGCGACGCGGTCCAGCATCGCCTGGCGGCCGCCAACCCCGACTTCGCCGGCCACGAGGCGACGATGGCGCCCGACGGCGACGCCGAGCTCGCTCCTGACCTGGAGGCCGGCTTCGAGCCCGTGCGCTGCCGCGGTTGCGGCGGCGTGCTCAAGCCCGACGTGGTGTTCTTCGGCGAGAACGTCCCGCGTCCACGGCTGGAGCGCAGCTGGGCCATGCTGGCGGACGCCGGGGTCCTGCTGGTCCTCGGCTCCTCGCTCACCGTCCGCTCCGGCTACCGCTACGTCGTGCGCGCGGCCGCCGAGGGCCTGCCGGTCGCCATCGTGAACGACGGTCCCACCCGCGGCGACGGTGATGCCAGCGTGCGCCTCGGAGGGCGGCTGGGCCGA
The DNA here is from genome assembly GCA_035266525.1 of Trueperaceae bacterium. GTDB lineage: Bacteria > Deinococcota > Deinococci > Deinococcales > Trueperaceae > JASBRS01. The sequence goes on from DATFNF010000037.1 coordinate 10,574, forward strand.
GTGCTGCCCGCCCTCAGCGAGAGGTTGCTGGGCCCTCCGTCCGGCGCGTGATCGCCTACCCCGAGCGCTGCCGCGCCTGCCCGTAACGCGTCGCCACCCAGGCCAGCAACCGCCGTGCCAGATCCCCCTGCACGCGGGCCTCGGCGCTGGCGAGGAACTCGTCCAGATGCCGGTACGCGCCGCGTGACGGGAGCTCGGCGCGGGGATCGTAGCGTCCCTGTTCCTCGTAGCTCAGCGCCTGAAGCGCCATGTCCAGCAGGTTCATGTCACGCACGAAGCGCGCCTCCGCCGAGGCCGCCGACTCGTACTCGCGCCACAGCGTCCGGACGGAGGGGAGCTGGCCGGCGAGCAGGCGCTCCATGGCGTCGGCTTCCCGCCGCGCCTTGTCGGCGGCGTCGACGCTGCGATCCGCGGGGTCGGCGCGCGCGGGGATGTCGCCGGTCTCCGCTTCGGCCAGGTCGTGCACGGTCGCGATCGCCAGCGCCCGCTCCACGTCGATGCCCGCCTCCTCGGCGAAGACCAGGCACAGCAGCGTCGTCCCCCACACATGGGCGGCTACCGACTCGGGGGCCTCGACGCCGCGCAGCACCCAGCCCTGCCGCGGCTCGTCCTTGAGCCGGTAGGCCCGCAGGGCGATGGTGAGCAGCCGGCCCAGCGTGTCCTCGGCCCCGCCGCCGGAGGCCGTGGCCTCGAGGTCGCGCATGCCCCCAAGCATACGGTCGCGCCCGGCGCGGCGCCGGCGACCACACCGGGGCGCGTCCGACACGCGTCCTATACTCGGGCATGGCGATGCTGAGCCACGACGCCTACGCCCGTGCGGCACGCTTCCTGCGCGAGCAGGCACGGCCGCTCGAGGCGGCGCTGTTCCGCCACGGCTTCGCGGACGGGCCGGCGGAGGCGGCCGTGGAGGCGCTCGGCCGGTACCAGAACGCCGACGGCGGCTACGGCAAGGCGCTGGACCCCGACCTGCGCACGCCCAGCTCCAGCGCGCTGGCCACGGCCCGGGCGCTGTTGCAGCTGGGGGGCCTGGGGGTGGACGCCGAGCATCCGCAGCCGCGTGCGGCGTGCGCCTACCTGGAACGCACCCGCGATCCCGAGCGCTGGGTCTGGCGCATCGTGCCCGAGGACGCGAGCTCTCACCCGCACCCGTCCTGGTGGGGCGATGCCGGGCTGGAGGAGCGCTTCGGCGGCTACCTGGTGAACCCGCGCGCGGAGGTCGTGGCCGGCCTCCTCCACTTCGAGGAGGCGCCCGAGGAGGGCTGGCTGGGCGAGCTGGTGGAGGACGCGGTCAGGGCGGTGGAGACGCGCGAGCTCGACATGCACGAGCTGCTGGCAGCGCTGGCGCTGCTGGAGGCGCCGGGCCTGGCCGTGGGCTTCCGTGCCCGCGTGCGGGCGGCCTGCGAGCAGGCCGCGGAGCGGCTGGTGGCCACCGACCCCGGTACCTGGGGGAGTTATGTGCTGCAACCCGTCGAGGTCGCACCCCGTCCCGACGGCCCGCTGCATCACCTCTTCGCGGACAGCATCGCCGCCAACCTGGACGTGCTCATCGAGCGGCAGGGCGATGACGGTGCCTGGGCGCCCCCTTGGAGCTGGGACGCCTACCCCGAGGCGTGGGCGGAGGCGCGGCGCGAGTGGCAAGGGGTGCTGACCTTGAAGACCCTGGAGACGCTACGCGCCTACGAACGCATCGAGGGCGTGCCGCGGGGAGCGTCCGCGCCCCAGGCCGGTTACGGGGCGAGCTGACCGGGCTCCAGGCGCGCGTCGAAACGGAACGGCAGGGGTCCCGACACCGTCAGCTCCGGCCAGCGGGGGTGGCCGGGAGCGAGCAGCAGGTTGTGCTCCGGCGGCACCACCACGCTGGGGACCCACAGCCCCAGACTGACGCCGTCACGCAGCCAGGCGTCGCCCACGGCCCGGGCGCCGGGGCTCACCGGTCGCTCCCGCCAGCCCGGCGGCACCTCGTTCGGCGGCAAGCGCAACACGGCGTCGTCGGGCAGCGTCAACCGGAAGGCCAGGTAGTCTCGCTCGAAGGCACGGCGATCGGCGTGCACCAGCGTCTCCAGGGCGGCCAGCGAGAGGGTGGCGCTGGCGTAGACCACGGCCTGTCCGGGGCTGTTCCAGCGCCCGCCATAGAGGCGGGCGCCCTCGCCCGAGAAGGCGGCGCCGCGGCCGCCCCGCTCCGGCCTCACCAGGCGCCAGGCCGTCGTCAACTGTAGACGCCGTAGGCGATGCGCCCCAGCAGGCTCTCCACCTCCCGGGCGCCCACCTCGGTGTCCGCGTAGGCCAGAGGCGAGGCGCCTCCCAGCGCGGGGTTGGCGCTGCGCATCCAGCCGGCGCCATCCTCGACGCTGCCGAACAGGCGGCTGGCGGTGTCGAGCAGCGTGGCTACGCGCAGCACGTGCTCGCTCTCCTCGCCGCTGAGGCGTCCCGCCTTCTTCCGGCGCAACAGCGTGCTGGCACTGATGCCCGTGACGCCTGCCAGCTCCGCCTCGCTCACGCCGAGCCGGGCAGCCAGGCCCTCGAAGATGGCGGTGCCGAGCCCGCGCTTGACGGCGGCGATGAGGTCCTCCGTGCCGGTGGCGCGGACGCCGAGCTCCTGGAGGACGGTGACGCCGTCGCCACCGGAAGGACGGTAGGGTTGGCTGGCCTCCATAAGGAGAGTCTATCACATCCAAATGGATGGGTGCTCAGCCGCGTCGCCGCCCGCCGTCGACGCGGACCAACCGCTCGGTACGGAGCCGGTCGCGGCCATCGAAGAGGGTGCGGAACGCCAGCAGCGTGACGCCCAGGGCGCCGAGTGCGGTGGCGGAGGCGATCATGAACATGATGACGATCTGATAGCGCACCGCATCGGTCGGCTTGGCCCCCGCCAGGATCTGGCCCGTCATCATGCCCGGCAGGCTGACCACGCCCATCACCATCATGGCGTTGACGGTGGGGATCATGCCGGTGCGCAGACTGTCACGCACGAGACCGTGGGCCGCCTCCCAGCGGCCCGCGCCCAGCGCCAGGTCGGACTCGATGCCGGCGCGGTTGCTGGCCGCGCCCTCCATGAAGCGGTCCAGGGCCAGCGAGATGCCGTTCAGGGTGTTCCCGAGCACCATCCCCAGCAAGGGGATGGCGTACTGCGCCTCGAACCACGGGCGCACCCGGAGGATGCCCAGCAGCGACGCGCCGGTGACCAGGAAGGCGGCGGTGACGACCGTGAGCAGGCTGTCCCACATCACCCCGGGGAAGCGCCTGCGGGTGCGGTTGACGGCCGCGATGCCGGCCAGGCAGGCCATCACCAGGGCGATGCCGAGCACGGGTAGGGGGCGGTTGAGGGCGAACACGAACTGCAACACCAGCCCGACCAGCAGCAGCTGCACCACCATGCGCACCGCGGCCAGCAGCAGCGACCGCTCCAGCCCCAGACGCAACCATGCCGACAGGCCCAGGTTGACGATCAGCAGCAACGCCGCCAGCACCAGCTGCACGGGCCCGATCGTGAGGTAGGCGGCGCTCGTCACGACGGTCCCACCTGCAGCCGCCTGGCGCTGACGCGCGCCACCTGGGCCGGGTCGTGGCTGGTCCACAGGTACGCCCGCCCGCCGGCCTGCTCCAGCCAGGCGGCGACGAGCGCCTCCACGGCGGCGGTGGCAGCGGCGTCGAGGGAGGCGGTGGGCTCGTCGAGGAGCAGCACCTGCGGCTCGAGCAGCAACGCCCGCAGCAGCGCGGCGATCTGCGCCTCGCCGCCCGACAGCGTCTCGGTAGCCCGGTCGAGGAAGGCCCGCCCCCGCCCCACGCGCTCCAGCAAGGCGAGCGCCGCCTCGGGCCGGTAGGCGCGGCCGCGGTGGGCGCGGAACGCGAAGGGGGCGCGGACAGCGTCCTCGACCGAGCCCTCCGGCAGCGTCGGGCGCTGCGCCAGGAGCATCACGCGGCTGCGGTACTCGGGCATGCGCCAGCTGCCGAGCGGCCTGCCCAGGAAGCGGATGTCGCCTGCCTGGAGGGGCTCGAGCCCGGCGAGCGTACGCATCAGCACGGTCTTGCCGCTCCCCGAAGGGCCGGTGACGGCCACCCGCTCGCCGGGCGCCAGCCGCAACGCGAAAGCGTCGAAGAGGGTGCGCCCCTGGATCGTGCGGTGCAGGCCGTCGGCGTGGAGGAGGGGGGTGGAGTCAGAGGTCGCCATGGGTCCGAAGGCCGTGCCTCGCCGCCGCGCGGGCGACGTGAGCTGCAGGCAGCGGTCGCCGCAAGCCTACTCCGACCGTGATGCCACGTCTGCGGGCACGACCGCGCGCACCAGCACCAGCACGCTCCGCCAGCGCACGCTGCGATCGGCCAGCTGACGCCGGTAGCGGGCCGCCACCTGGGCGAGCTCGTCCTCGCTCAGCGCCATCCGGAGGTGATCGGCGTAGCTCGGCGCAGCGCCTTCCCCCGGGGTGAACCAGCCCTCCACCGTGGCGGCGGTCAGCCGCTGCTCGGTCTCCAGCTCGTGTGCCACGGCGCCCGCCTCCACGAGGCCGGCGGCACGGGCCGCCTCCACGGCTTGCTCCGGTTCCCAGCGCAGGCGCGGGGCCGAGGCCTCCCGGTAGATCGCCTCCTCCGCCTCGGCGACCCTGGTGCCCAGCCGCTTCGCCCCCTGCCAGTCCACCAGCGCGTGCAGGCGCTGTGCCTGGCGCTGGTGGGGCTCGGCGAGCGCGATGGTGGCTCCCGGCGCGGACCACCTGGCGAGCGCCTGGAAGAAGCCGTAGGGGTCGAGCAGATCGGCGAGGACGCCGCGGCCCAGGATGATGTCGAAGCGGAGCCCGCCGGCATCGTGTTCGCCGGTGGCCGCCTCGAGGGCCCCCGCCACCTCGGCGGGGGCCGCCGCCAGGACCACGGGGCGTTGCAGCTCGGGCAGCCGCGCCGCCATCTGCCTCAGGGCGTCGGCCTGTGCGCGGTCCTGCACCAGCGCCCAGACCTGCCCCTCGGACGCGCGGCGCAGCGCCTCCCAGGTGAGCAGGCCGCTGCCGGCCGCCAGGTCCAGCACGACGTGGTGGCGTTGCGGCCGAGCGACCTCGAAGAGCAGGTCCCGAACGGCGCCCAGCCGCTCGCCGGCTTGCGAGACGGTGCGTTGCAGCCAGCGATCGCGCGCCCGATCCTGCGGGGCGGGGCGCCAGCGGCCCTCTCCCCAGGCGTCGGGCTCCAGCATGGCGGCGAGCTGCGCCTCGCGGCGCCTGGCGACCTCGTCACGGATGCGCGCCTCGAAGCCCACCTCGCTGGGCTGGTAGAACACCTTGCCCTGCAGCGCCTCCGGGAGGTACTGCTGCGCCACCCAGTGGTCGCGGTAGGCGTGCGGGTAGAGGTAGCCCTCGCCGTGGCCGAAGCCCTCGCGATCACGGCTGGCGTCCTTGAGGTGGTCGGGCACGTCCGCCTCGCGCTCCTGCCGCACGCCGGCGAGCGCGTCGAAGAAGCCCATGGCGCTGTTCGACTTGGGTGCCGTGGCGAGGTAGAGGGTGGCGTGCGCGAGGTGGTAGCGGCCTTCCGGCAGGCCTACGTAGTCGAACGCCTGCGCCGCGGCGGACACCACCACCAGGGCGTAAGGGTCGGCCAGGCCGATATCCTCCCCCGCCAGGATGAGCAGCCGCCGGAAGATGAAGCGAGGGTCCTCGCCGGCGTAGACCATCTTCGCGAGCCAGTAGAGCGCGGCGTCGGGGTCGGACCCGCGCACGCTCTTGATGAAGGCGCTGATGGTGTCGAAGTGGGCGTCGCCCTCCTTGTCGTAGAGGACGGCGCGCTGCTGGATCGACTCCTCGGCCACGCCGCGGTCGATGTGGATGCCGCCGTCCGGGCCCGCCTCGGTGGTCTCGACCGCCAGCTCCAGGGCGTTCAGGACCGCCCGGGCGTCACCGTTGGCGACGTTGGCGAGGTGGTCGAGGGCGTCCTCGTCCAGGACCACGTCGCGGCGGCCGTAGCCGCGTTCGGGGTCGCGCAGGGCGGCGCGCGCCACCTCCTTCAGCTCCTCCTCGCCCAGAGGGACGAGCTGGAAGATGCGACTGCGGCTCACCAGCGCCTTGTTGACCTCGAAGTAGGGGTTCTCGGTGGTGGCGCCGATGAGGATCACGGTGCCGTTCTCCACCCACGGCAGCAGCGCATCCTGCTGGGCCTTGTTGAAGCGGTGGACCTCGTCGACGAAGAGGATGGTGCGCTGTCCTGCGCTCCTGCGCTCCTGCGCTTCCGCCACCGCCTCGCGGATGTCCTTGACGCCGGCCAGCACGGCGTTGATGGCCGTGAAGCGGGCCCTGGTGGAGTTGGCGATGACGCGGGCCAGGGTGGTCTTGCCGGTGCCCGGCGGGCCGTAGAAGATGAGCGAGCTCAGCTGGTCGGCCTGGATGGCGCGCCTGAGCAGCCGGCCCGGCCCGACGATGTTTCCCTGTCCGATGAACTCGTCGAGAGTCCGCGGACGCATGCGCGCGGCGAGCGGCTCGCTGTCGGCCGTCTCGTAGAGCGTCGGCTGCGGTGGGGGCGGCTGTCGCGCCATGGCGTCCCTACAGGCTACCGCGGCGACGCCGGATTCGCTCCGGCCCGGGCAGCGAGCGCGTCACTCCGACGGCGCCCCGAAGAGCGCCGGCTGGTGGGCCTCGCCCGGCCGCGCGAAGCGGTCGGTCGCCAACGGCGGGGTCTCCGCGGGGATGCCCGCCCGCCTGCGTGCCAGCCGGAAGAGCGAGCGCACCTGCTCGGCGTAGACGCCGCTGCCGCGCATGCGGCGCCCGAACCGCCGGTCGTCCGGCTCGCCGCCGTGCGCGTCGCGCACGCGATTGAGGACCTTGTCCCGGCGCAGCGGCTCGTTGGCCTCCAGCCACGCCGTGAACAGCGGTCCCACCGCGCCGGGCAGGCGCAGCATGGTGAAGCCGGCGTGGCTGGCACCCGCCTCGGCGGCCAGCTTGAGCAGCTCGGGCACGTCCTGGTCGGTGAGGCCGGGGATGATGGGGGCGATGTTGACCCCCACCGGCACGCCCGCCTCGGCCAGCCTCGCGACCGCGTCCAGGCGGTTCCGGATGGTGCTGGTGCGCGGCTCGAGGCGGCGCCTGAGCGTCTCGTCGAGGGTGGTGATGGAGAGCGTGACGCGGGCGCCGCCCCAGGCGGCCATCTCCGTCAGCACGTCGGCATCCCGCGTGACCAGGGCGTTCTTGGTGATCAGACCGACCGGGTTGCGGAAGCGGGCCAGCACCTCCAGACAGCCGCGGGTGATGCCGAGCTTCCGCTCCACCGGCTGGTAGGGGTCGGTGACGCCGGAGAGGGCGAGCACCTGCGGCCGCCAGCGTTCTGAGGCGAGCGCTCTCTCGAGGAGGACCGGCGCCTCGCGCTTGACCAAGATGACGCGCTCGAAGTCGAGGCCGGCGGACAGCCCCAGGTACTCGTGGCTGGGGCGGGCGTAGCAGTAGCTGCAACCGTGCTCGCAGCCGCGGTAGGGGTTGAGGCTGGCATCGAAGCCGACGTCGGGGCTGCTGTTGGTGCTGATGATGCTCCGCGAGGTGTCGTTCAGGTAGCGCGTCCGGACCCCGAGGTCGTCCTCGGTGATCTCCTCGGGGTCGAGCAGGACCTCGATCTCGGTGAAGCGGTTGACGGGGTCGAAGCGGGCGCCGCGGCCTGTGGGCGCCCGCGGACCTTCTGGCGGCATGGCGCCATGCTAGCAGCGCTCGGGCGCCGCGCCGGTCGCCGGCCCGGCGGGGGCGCTCAATCCGGCCGGCGCGCCAGGCGCCCGACCGCCAACACCAAGAAGGCAGCGGCGAAGGCCAGCAGCACCAGCACAGGTTGCAGCGTCTGCGCCAGCCCCGCGCCGCGCAGCAGCACGTTGCGGAAGCCGTCCATCGCCCACGCCGTAGGCATGGCGTGCGCGAAGCGCCGGAACGTGGCGCTGGTGACCTCCAGCGGGAACCAGGCGCCGCCCAGCCCGGAGAGCACGAACATCGCGACCAGCGACCAGGCCACCACCTGCTCCTCGCTGCGCGCGAACGCGCCCAGCAGCATGCCCAGGCTGGACGCCCACACGCACAGCGCCAGGGTGAGCGCCGCCGTGGCCACGGGGCTGGCCAGGTAGTTCACGCCCAGGGCCCACTGGCCGAACGCCTCCAACACCAGCACCTGGGCGAGCACCACCGCCAGCATCGCCAGCGCGTGGCCGGCCAGGATGACCGCCCGCGGGGTCGGCGTCGTCGCCAGGCGCGCCAGCGCCCGCTGCTTGCGTTCGATGACCAGCACCATGGCGGACAGGATCAGGCCGTAGATGGCGAACTGCACGATCATCCCCGGCGACGCCTGGTCGTAGGGCCCCTCGGCCGCTGCGCCTGCCGGCGTCTCGCCGGCGCCGGCCAGGTGCGTGGCGAGCGTGAGCGGCGGCGCGCGCCAGGCGTCGAGGACGGCAGCGACGTCGGGGGCGGGACGGCCGCCCGCGGCCGCGGAGTTCGAGGTCGCGCCGGCCACCGCGTTCGCCACCCGCTGCGCCCCCAGAAAGCGCTCTACGGCGGCGTCCACCGCCTGGGCGGTGGCCAGGCCTGCCGGCGTGCTGCGGTCGACCACCAACGTGACCGGCTCGGGCGCGCCGCCCGCCAGGGCGGCGCCCCAACCCGCCGGGATGCGCAGCACGCCGGCGTAGTCGCCGCGCCGCACCAGATCGTCCACGTAGCCGGCCTGCACGGCGTCGAGCGGCTCCGGCCGCACGCCTCCACTGTCGGCCAGGGCGCGCCGGAGCTGCGTCGAGAGTGCGCTCCCGTCGGCATCGAGCAGCCCGAGCTGAAGGCGCGCGTCGTGGCTGCCGGCTCCGGTGGTGGGAATGGCCAGGCCGAAGAAGAGGGTGAACGCCAGCGGCATCAGCAGCAGGAAGATGAAGGCGCGGCGGTCCCGCAGCACCTGCCGCAGGTCCTTGCCGGCGATGGCGAGCAGCTTCACGAGGGCACCCCCTGGGCGAAGCGGCGCCGCATCAGGGGAACCCCGACGGCCAGGCACGCCACGCCGATGGCGGCGGTGACCGCGAGCGGCACCGCCATGGCGCTCACACCGCGGCCGTCGAGGCACAGGCGCCAGGCGGCCATGGCCCAACCCTGCGGCGTGAAGCGCGAGGCCAGCGCCAAGCCCGCCGGCAGGTTGGTGAAGGTGGAGGTCATCAACCCGCCCACCATCCCCGTGACGGTGAGCACCACGCCGAACATCGGGCCGGTCTGGCGGCTGGTGCGCACGAAGGCGAGCAGCAGCACGCCGAAGCCGGAGGCCGCCACGATCAGGGCGGCGCTCGCCAGGAGTGCCGGGAGGGGATGGCCCCAGCGGATCCCGAAGATCAGCGCGGACGCCGACACCAGGACCGCGATCTGCACCGCCAAGGTGACGGCCGTGCCCAGGAACTTGCCGCCCAGCACGGTGGCCGGGCCGGTCGGCGTGGTGTACAGCCGCGGCAGCGTGCCCTCCTCCTGCTCGCGCAGCAGGCTGGAGGCGCCGTAGGCGCCGGTGAAGAACACGAAGAAGATCATCATGGCGCCCATCACCTGGGCGGCCATGCGCGCAACGAAAGAGGGCGAGCTCCCCTTGGGGCCCTCCACGACGACTCCGCCGCCGGTGGCGCCGCGCGGCGCACTCAACGCGACCCGCATGGCGGCCTGCGTTGCGAGCGAGCCTGCGGCCGGGCCGTCGACGCGCTGCAGCGTCAGTCGGGCTGCCAGCGCGCTCTCCGAGAGGCTGTCGAGCGCCCGTCGCACGATGTCCTGCGCAACGCCGGCGCCGAGCGGCCGGGCCGGGTCGGTGGTGAGCGCGGCGCTGGCCGAGGGAACCTCGCCGAGCATCGCCGCGGTGAAGTCCGCCGGGATCACCAGCGCCGCCCCGGCACCGCCGCGGGCCACCATGGCCCGGGCGGCGTCGGCGCCGTCCACCGGCACCACCTTCAGCAGCGGGGCCAGCGCCTGCGTCGACAGCGCCGCCACCAGCGTGCGGCCCGCGGCCACCGGGGCGCCGGCGGGCGGCGTGTCGAGGTCGGCCACGGCGAGGGTCACCGTGGCGATCTCGGGCGTGCCCGCCGGGGAGCTGAAGGCGAGGTCGAGCAGGCCGGTGAGCAGCAGCGGCGCGCCCAGCATCATCACCAGCAGCAGGCCGCTGCGGAACTGCCGGCGCAGGTCCTTCCAGGCCAGGGCCAGGAGCTTCATCGTGCCTCAGTCCCTCAGCGCCCGGCCGGTGAGCTGCAGGAACACCGACTCCAGGTCGGGCTGGGTGATGGTGACCGCGCGCACCGGCACCCCGCGGGCGGCGGCGCGCGCGAACAGCAGCGGCAGCGCCGTGGCGCCGTCGTCGGCCAGCAGGCGCAGCTGACCGGCCGCGGCCAGGGCGCCGTCGGCGTGGATGCCGGGCAGGTCGCCGAAGGCGTCGGCCAGCGTCGCCGCGTCGGCGTCGCCGGCGAGCCGCAGGTCGATCACGTCGCTCTCGCCGACGATGCGCACCAGCTCCTCGTGGCTGCCTAGCGCGATGAGGCGCCCGTGATCGAGGATGCCGATGCGGTGGGAGAGCTCCTGCGCCTCCTCCATGTAGTGGGTGGTGTAGAGCACGGTGGTGCCGGCGCGGTTGAGCTCGCGCACGTAGTCGAGAATGGCGCGGCGGCTCTGCGGGTCGATGCCCACGGTGGGCTCGTCGAGCATGAGCACGTCGGGGGAGTGCAGCAGCGCGGCGGCGATGTTGAGGCGGCGCTTCATGCCGCCCGAGAAGGTCCCCACGCGGTCTTTCTGGCGCCCTTCCAAGCCCACGACCGCCAGCAACTCGTCGCAACGCCGGCGCAGGCCGTCGCCGCTGAGGCCGTACATGCGGCCCCAGAAGGCGAGGTTCTCCCGCGCGCTGAGGTCGGGGTAGAGCGCCACGTCCTGCGGCACCACGCCCAGCACCGCGCGCGCCGCGGCGCTGCCGGCGGCATGGCCGGCGATGGTGGCCCGGCCGCCATCGGGCCGCAGCAGGCCGGTCAGCATGTTCATGAGCGTGGTCTTGCCCGCGCCGTTGGGCCCGAGCAGGCTGAAGAGCTCCCCGTGCCGGACCTCCAGATCGACGGCGTCCACGGCCACGCTGTCGCCGAAGCGCTTGCCGAGCCCGGCGACGACGATGGCGTTGGTCATAGCGTTCCCCCTCCAGGAGCCGACATCGCGCGATGATGCGCCGGGTCGGTGCGGACGGCAAGGGGCGGATGTCCTCGGCGGCCTCCGGGCGGTGGCGAGCGCGGGACCGGCCGCGCGCGGCGCGGGGTAGGATTCTCGGGTGCGACGTTACCGCTTCGACCGCGCTACCGGCCATCCGGTGGACGCCTACGGCAGCCGCGGGGTGATCGCTCGCGCCGTTCAGCACTCACCGGCGCGGCTCGTGGTCACCAGCCTGTGGCTCGAGCCACGCGGGGAGATCGGCCCCCACGACGCCCCCGTCGATCAGCTCTTCCTGGTGGTGGAAGGGATGGGCTGGGCCGTGGACGCCGAGGGACGTCGCGCGCCGGTCGCGGCCGGCGAAGCGCTCTTCTGGCGCGCCGGGGAGACCCACGGTGTGGGCAGCGACCGCGGCCTCGCGGCGGTCGTGCTCGAGGGCGAAGGGTCGGACCCGGACGCCCACCTCACCCCCATAGGGCCGGCGTGAGGCCGCCCTCAGCCGGCGGGCTCGAGATCCTCCTCGTTGAGGGTCAGCACGCCCTGGCCGGTGTCGATCACCACGCGTCGCACCTGCGCATTGCGACGCAGGATGCGCCCCTCGAGCAAGGTACCGCGGAGGAGGTGGCGATGCCCGCCGCCCACCTGCCAGCAATAGGCGTCCCGCCGCACCCTGAAGCGCCCTGTCGCGCCTTCCGCCATGGCTCCTCCTTCCGCGGTCGGCGGCCGGCCGGCAGGCGCACCTGCCCGGGCCGAGCACACGTCCACCGCAAGTTGTCGACAAACTGCAGCGAGCCTAGGAGCTGGGTAGGGTGGGCTCACAGAGACGAATGTCCCGGCGACGCGCCGATTCCTTGCTGGTGCCCGGCTCTCGCCTTTCTCACGAATCTCACCGGTAGATTGGCGCGTTATGTCTGAATCGAACTCCGCGCGCAAACGCGGCGGCGCAGGCGACAAACCCCAGAAGAAGCCGAGCTGGCAGCGGCGCCTGTGGCGCGAGGTGCGGGGCTATGCCGAGGCCCTGGTCATCGCCTATCTGGTCGTCACCTTCCTGTTCACGACCGTGGGGGTGGTGGGGTCCTCGATGGAGCCCACGCTCAACGGCGGCGTGGGTAGCAGCAACGTCTTGCGCTCGCTGCTCACCGGGGATCGGGTGTTCATCCCCAAGTACGACACCTGGCTGCGGCGCATCGGCGTGCTCGGCCCCTACCCCAGGGGCACCATCGTGGTGCTGCGCGAGCCGGCCAACGCACCGACGGCGCTGGAGACAGGCAAGCGGAACTTCTTCATCAAGCGGGTCATCGCCCGTCCGGGTGACCACTACCGTGTGGTGAACGGGCAGGTGTACATCAACGACACGGCCATCAACCAGTCCTGGATCACCCGTTCCGGCCAGATCAACGTCGCTCCGGTGGACTACCCCGAGGTGATCGTCCGCAACGGCAAGGTCGCCGACCTGGTGATGGGCTTCGATCGCACGCCCGACGGCACGCCGGTCCCGATGCTGCCGTCGGCGTCGTTCCAGCCCCAGGGCGTGCCGGTGAACGACCCGCGCGTCCAGCTCTTCTACGGCAAGGTGGTGTCGAACATCGACGTGCCGCCGAACACGCCCGAGGACACCCCCACCGTGCTCGACATGACCGTTCCCAAGGGCTACTACATCGTGCAGGGCGACAACCGGTCCTCCGGGGGCTCCGAGGATTCCCGCTACTTCGGACCGGTGAAGGCCATCACCATCGCCGGCGAGGCCACGGCCGTCATCTGGCCGCCGGTGCGCAACGGCAAGCTCAACTGGCGCGGCCTCGGCCCGCCCGCGGCGTTCGCGAAGATCCCCAACCATCCGCCGGCGAAGTGAGCGGCGGCGGAGGCCGCGCCGCGCACCCCCACCCGGGTAGGGTGCGCAGCGGGGCCCGGAGCGTGCCGGCGCGGTGTTGCTTGAGGCGCCCGGCGAGCGGCGCTATCATGAAGGGACCCACCCCTCCGAGGTAGGGGTAGGAGACACGCCGGGAGGCGAGGCACATGACGAACCTGAAGGTCGAAGGCATGACGTGCCATCACTGCGTGATGGCGGTGACCAAGGCGCTAGAGTCGGTCGCGGGCGTGACGAGCGCCAAGGTCGACCTCGATAACGGCAGTGCTGTGGTGGACGGCGATGCCGACGTGCAGGCGATGATCGCCGCGGTGCAGGAGGAGGGCTACCGGGCCTCCCCGCAGGCGGGCTGATGGCCGCTCAGCGCTCGCCGGCCGCCCCGAGCCCGGTGGCTCGCGGCTCGCACGCCGCCGAGCACGGCATGCACCTCGATCCCGCCACCCGCGAGGAGTCGGTGCGCCGGCTGCGCAGCGCCAAGGGTCACCTGGAGGGCGTGCTGCGCATGCTCGAAGACCCCTCGGTCTACTGCGTCGACGTGCTCAAGCAGGTCAAGGCCGTACAGGGGGCGCTGAGCAAGGTCAACGAGTCGGTGCTCCGTGCCCACGTCCGCGACCACGTCGCCACCGCCGGCCAGCGCGGCGACACGGACACCATCGTCGACGAGCTGATGGAGGCCCTCAAGTACAGGGCCTAGCGGTGCGGCCGTAGCCGCGTAGGGAGGTGTGACGTGGAGCGTGCGCCGGCGATCGGGGAAGGGGCAGCCCCCTCAGCGGAGGCACAGCACCTGGTGCGCTACGTTCAGCACGTGCGGCGGGAGCTCCGCCGAGCGCTGGAGGGCATGCGCCTCGCCGACCTGGAGCGGCGCGTGGGCAACCTCAACAGCGTGGCGTGGATCGTCGGGCATCTCGCCTGGCAGGAGCAGAGCTACTGGCTCACCTCCCGGGGGCAGCGGGCGGTCGCCGACCTGGCGGCGTTCGGGCGTGGCGATCCCGACCCGGACGCCGCCTTCGAGCCGCTGTTCGCCGCCTGGGAGGCTGTCACCGCGGCGGCGGACAGCTGGCTCGCGGGGCTCGACGAGGCGGCGCTGCGCGGGCATGTCGGCGGCCGGCGCCTGTTCGAGGTGGAGAACGTGGGCACGCTGCTGACGCGCGTCATCGGGCACTACTACCTGCACATCGGCCAGATCACGGCCATCCGTAAGCTTCTCGGCTACCCGGTACCGGGCTTCGTGGGGTCGCAGGAGGGCGCCCGCTACCCTTGACGGGGGCAGCCTCAGCCATCCCAGAACGGCTCGCGGCCGCGTCTCGAGACGCGGCCGCGAGGCCGAAAGGGGATGAGACGCCGCTCGGGCGGTGAGGTGCCGCGGGTTCCGGGCAGGCGTCCCGCGGTTCGCGCCGGACGACCGGGGGTGGCGAAGGCGCGGACCGTGGCAGGAGCCGTTAGGCCCGCCGGGGACATCATTACGGAGGTGCCGGCAGGGAGCCCAGGGACGGCTGTCCTGGTCGAGGTGCGGGAGACCGGCGAGCGCCGGGGCGGGTGGTAGACTGACCGCCCCGCGAGTCGCCTCGCCCGGGAACGATCCCGTGAAGACCTTCTACCTCATCGACGGTCACGCGCAGCTGTTCCGCGCCTACTACGCGCCGTTCAGGCCTCTGACCGCGCCCTCGGGCGAGCCGGTCAAGGCCGTCTACGTCTTCACGCAGCTTCTCCTCAGCACCCTGTTGAAGGAGCGTCCCGATTATCTGGCCGTGGCGTTCGACGTGAGCGACGCGACCACCCTACGCAAGGACTGGTACCCGGCGTACAAGGAGCACCGCGAGGAGTCCCCCGAGGACCTGGCTCCGCAGTTCCGGCGGGTGCGCGCGGTGCTCGAGGCGCTCGGCGTGCCCATCTTCGAGCGCGAGGGGTACGAGGCCGACGACCTGATCGCCACCATCGCGCGGCGGCTCCGGGACCGGGATGTGGAGCTGCGCATCGCCAGCAAGGACAAGGACCTGCACCAGATCCTCACCGAGCGCGTGCGGCTGTGGGATCCCTCGAGCGGTGAGCTGATCACGCCGGAGAGCCTGCGCGAGAAGAACGGCTACGGTCCCGAGCAGGCCGTGGAGATCCAGACCCTCACCGGCGACAGCGTGGACAACGTGCCGGGCGCCAAGGGGGTGGGGGTCAAGACGGCGGCGCGGCTCATCGGCGAGCACGGAGACGTCGACGGGGTGTATGCGCACCTCGAGGCCCTCAGCCCCAAGCTGCGCGAGAATCTCGAGGCGCACCGCCACCAGGTGGCGCTGACGCGCAGGCTGGTCACCCTCGACGACGGCGTGCCCATGGACTTCGATCTGGAGGCCTGCGCCGCCCCGAAGCCCTCGCGCGAGGCGCTCAAGCCGCTCTTCGACGAGCTGGGCTTCCGCTCGCTGCTGGAGCAGTTGCCGGAGGAGCCGGTGACGCCGGCCACGGCGGGGCCGGCCGCGGCGCCGGCGGCGGAGCGTGCCCTGCTCGAGGTGGGAGATACCGCCCCGAGCTGGCGCATGATCGAGGACGCGGCGGCGCTGGAGGGCCTGGTCCGGGAGCTGCGCGACCAGCCGGCGTTCGCCGTCGACACCGAGACCACCTCGTTGCGCGCGGCCGATGCCGACGTGATCGGTTACGCCTTCGCCTGGCGCGCCGGGGAGGGCGTGTACCTGCCGGTGCGCAGCCGCACCGGTGCGGCCCTCGATCCCGAGCGCGTGGCCGCGGCGATCCGGCCGGTGCTGGCCGACCCCGGCGTGCTCAAGGTGGGGCAGAACCTCAAGTACGACCTGATCGTGCTCGGGGGAGCCGGCTTGACGCTGGCCGATCCGCTCTTCGACACCATGGTCGCGGCGTCCCTGCTCTACCCGGAGCGGCGCGCGTACAACATGGACGACCTGGCACGCGACCTTCTCGGCCATACGACCATCCCGATCAGCGCGCTCATCGGCAAAGGCAAGCTGCAGAAGAGCATGCTCGACGTGCCGCTGCCGCAGCTGGCCGAGTACGCTGCCGAGGACGCCGAGGTCACCTGGCGCCTCTACCAGAGCCTGCGGTCGGGCATGGACGCCGCCGGCGACGCCTTGAGGACGCTGTTCCGCGACCTGGAGATGCCCCTGGTGCGGGTCTTGGCCGGTATGGAGCGCGCCGGCGTGGCGCTCGACAGCGAGCACCTGCGCGCGTACGGCGCGACGCTCGAGGGCCGCATCGAGGGGCTGCGCCACGAGGCCTTCGCCGCGGCCGGACGGGAGTTCAACCTCGAGTCTCCCAAGCAGCTCGGTGAGGTGCTCTTCGACGAGCTCGGCTTCCCGGTGGTGAAGCGCACCAAGACCGGGCGGTCCACCGACGCCGAGGTGCTGCAGACGCTGGCGGGCGACGGCGACCACCCGTTGCCCGGCCTGCTGCTCGAGTACCGGGAGCTGACCAAGCTCCTGGGCACCTACCTCGTACCCTTGCCCAACCTGGTGAGCGAACGTACCGGCCGGCTCCACGCCAGCTTCCACCAGACCGGCGCCGCGACCGGCCGGCTCTCCTCGTCGGACCCCAACATCCAGAACATCCCGGTGCGCACCGAGGCCGGACGGGAGATCCGGCGCGCGTTCCGGGCCGGCAGCGAGGACAGTCTGCTGATGGCGGCGGACTACTCCCAGGTCGAGCTGCGCATGCTGGCCCACTTCTCGGAGGACGCCGAGCTGGTCAGGGCGTTCCGGGAAGGGCTGGACATCCACGCCTACGTGGCCTCACAGGTCTACGGCGTGCCGCTGTCCGAGGTCGACGCCGATCAGCGGCGGGTCGCCAAGACCGTCAACTTCGGCATCGTCTACGGCCAGACCGCCTACGGTCTGGCCCGCACGCTGCACATCCCCACCGCCGACGCCGCCGCCTTCATCGACGCCTACAAGCAGCGCTACGCCGGCCTGGACCGCTTCCTGGAGGCCTGCGTGGCGCAGGCCGAGGAGCACGGCTACGTGTCCACGATCCTGGGCCGGCGACGGCCCGTGCCGCAGGTGCGCTCGCGCAATCGCAACGTGCGGGCGCTGGGCGAGCGGCTGGCCATCAACACCGTGATCCAGGGCAGCGCCGCCGACCTGATCAAGGTGGCCATGGTGCGCCTGCACCGCCTCTTCGAAGAGGACGGGAGCGGCGCACGCCTGCTCATCCAGGTGCACGACGAGCTGGTGGTCGAGACGCCCGAGGCGGTGGCCGACACCGTGCGCGATCAGGTGGTGCGAGAGATGACCGAGGCCCTGCCGCTCAGGGTGCCGCTCAAGGTCGAGGTCGGGGTCGCTCGGAACTGGCTGGAGGGGAAGGGCTGAGTGGAGGCCGCGTGGGGGGAGGGTGCCCTCCGGCACGCGCCGCCGGACCGTCAGACGGCTGTGGCCTCGGCGGCGTCCGGCCCTTCGGCCCCGGCCAGCGCCTCGGCCGGAGAGGGCCTGGCCAGCAGGTAGCCCTGTCCCAACCGGATGCCTTCGGCTCGCAGCCAGCGCAGCTGGGCCTCCGTCTCGATGCCCTCCGCCACGATCGGGATGCCGATGCCACGCGAGAAGCCGGCGATGGCGCGGATCAGGTGCTCGTCCTTGGGGCGCTCGCCGATGCCCTTGACGAAGTCCTGATCGATCTTGAGGTAGCCGATGGGGAGGCGGTCGAGGGTCGCCAGCGAGGAGTAGCCCTTGCCGAAGTCGTCGAGGGCCACCTGGACGCCCATGTCCCGCGCGCCCTGCAGGATGTTGGCCGAAGACTCCATGTCGTCGATGGCGCTGCGCTCCGTCACCTCCAGGAGGAGGTGGTCGGCCGGTGCTCCGGTCGTCGCCAGGGTACGCGCCAGATCGTCGAGCAGGCCGTGGTCCATCGCGGTCTGAGCGGACAGGTTGACGCTGACGTAGAGCTGCAATCCGAGCGCGTGCCAGGCGGCAAGCTGGGCGCCCGCCTGTGCCAGCGCCCAACGGTCGAGCTGACGGATGAGACCGGTGTCCTCGGCCAGGGGGATGAACGCCTCCGGGCTCATGGTGCCGCGCCGCGGATGTCGCCAGCGCACCAGCGCCTCTGCGCCGACGGTCTCGTCGCTCACCAGGTCCCGGATCGGCTGGAAGACCAGCTCGAGCCCGCCGCTGGCGATGGCGTCGCGCAGCTCGCTCTCCAGGAACAGCCCCTCGCGGCTGTAGGGGTTGAGCTCCTCGCGGTAGAACTCGAACGGCACCTTGGCCGACTTGGCCCGGTACATGGCGATCTCGGCGTGCTGCAGCAGCGCGTCGAGGCTGGCGCCGTCGTGGGGGAACAGGGCGATGCCGAGGCTGGCGTTCGGTCTGACGCTGCGCCGCCCGATCTCCACGGGTTGCTCGAGCGCCTGGGAGATGCGCGACGCCGCCGCATGCGCGGCCGTGCGATCGGTGCCCAGCAGCACCAGGGCGAACTCGTCGCCGCCGTGCCTCACCACGTAGTCGCCGGAGCGGACCTCGGACTGCAGCCGTTCGGCCACCGCGCTCAGCAGGCGGTCGCCGACGCGGTGACCCAGGGTGTCGTTGACCACGCGGAAGCGGTCGAGGTCGATGAGCACCAGCGCCACCGGTGGGCTGCCGCTCTCTCGCGGGCGCAACACGGCGCGCGCCAGCTCGGCGAGGTAGCGGCGGTTGGGGAGCAGCGTGAGTGCATCGACGTAGGCGCTGCGCGCGATGCGCCGGACGATGGGGACCAGGGCGGCGAGGAACACCAGCACCAGCACGAGCACTCCGCCCACGATGAGCCAGCGTGCCAGACGCAGCTCCTGCTGCAGCGAGCGGACGTCCTGGACCACCTCGATGGCGCCATGGCCCGAGCCCGGCCCGAAGCTGACGGGAACCAGCGAGGTCAGGCGGCGCTCGATGGGCGACAGCAGCGAGCGCACCAGGCGGCTGCTGCGTTTCCCTCGCAGCGCCTGCGTCAGGGCTCCCGAACCGGACGGCTGCATGCCGACGAGGTCGGGGTTGTTGGCGAAGACGATGCGGCCCTGATCGTCGTAGACGCGCACGGCGATGGTCGTGGGGTTGCGCATGAGGCGCTCGCCGAAGCCCTGCCACCACGTGACGTTGCTGGGATCGGGGGCCGACGGCACGCCGCCGCTCGGCGATGCCGGGAGGAGGCCCTCGACGAACGACTGCACCTCGGCCCCGGCGACCTGCAGCATGTGGTCGCTCAGGCGCTG
>DATFNF010000038.1:0-49073 GCA_035266525.1 Trueperaceae bacterium
GAGTCCGTCGTGCGCGACGCGCTCCCGGCCGGTCCCAGCGTCGGCACCGTGCGGCAGGGCGAGTGGTCGCTGCTCGAGGCGGTGTTCCCGTGGACCGGCGCCGGCCGCGAGGGCCCATGAGGACGGCGTGCCGGCGGGGCATGGGGCGATGAGGCACAGGTGGCGGGCACCGCGCCGGGAAGGCAGGCATGGCGCTCGGAGACCCCTCGTGAGACGCCCGTGCGACCGCCCACGTCCGTTGCGCGTTGTGCCGGCCGCGGTTCTCGCCGTGCTCGTGGTGGCGGCGTTGGCGGGCGTGCTGGCGGGCTGCCGGCCGCTCTACATCCCGCCGGTGCCGAAGTCGCTACCCACGCCCGCGGTGGCGCAGCTCGGCGATGCCAGCTCGCTCGTCGTGGCCCGCGGCACGCTCGCTCTGCACATGGTGCTGACAGCCATCCCCGAGGCCGGCTGGCTCGCCGTGCAGTGGTTCGCGCCCGACGACACCGAGGCGGCTTCCGACAGCGTGTGGGTGGCGCCGGCCGACGTCGGCCAGGGCCGCACGCTGCTGCTTCCGGCGCGGGTGACGCTGTCTGCGGGGGAGTGGCGTGCGGTCGCCTCGCTCCGGGGTCAGGTGCTGCGCCAGTTCCGCGTGGAGGTGCCGTCGCCGGCCGGCGCGGGCGCCCCCTGAGCGGGAGCCCGCGATCCCGAGCGGTCGGCCCGCAGGGCGCGAGGCACCGCTGCGGGCCGACCGCGTCTCAGGGGAGCGCGGCCGTCAGGCCGTGCGGCGCCGCGAGCGGCCCGCCCGTTTCTGCTGTTGCGTCTTGAACCACACCACGAGCGGCGACAGGATGAAGATGCTCGAGTAGGTCCCGAAGCCGATCCCGACCAGCAGCGCGATGCTGAAGCCCCGCAGCACGCTGCCGCCGAAGATGAACAGTGCGATGACCGGGAGCAGCGTCGTGCCCGAGGTGCCGATGGTGCGGGACAGGGTCTGGTTCACGGCCAGGTCCACGACCTCGGCATAGCTCCGATCGCGCACCTTGCGCAGGTCCTCACGGATGCGGTCGGCGATGACGATCGAGTCGTTGAGCGAGTAGCCGACTACGAACAACACCGCGGCGAGCACCGGGATGCTGAAGGTCACGTTGAACAGGTCGAGCGCGCCCAGCACGATGCCGGCGTCGTGGATGGTGGCGATGATGGCCGCCACGGCCACGATCCAGTTCGGCCAGAAGCGCCAGGCCACATACAACAGGATCAACCCCAGGGCGACCAGAACCGCCATCAAGGCGGCCTGTCGCAAGTCGGCACCGACCGCTGGCCCCACGTAGTTCGCTTGCAGGAGTTGACCGTTCAGCTTGGCCGTGAGGTCGGTGGCGAACTGGTCGGCGCTCCCCTGGCCCGACTGCTGGAGGCCCACGCGCACCGACATGGGGTTCCCCTGGACGGTGTTGTCGACCACCTTCACGACCGTGGCGTTCTGGCCGGTGATGCCCGGGTAGTGCAAGGCGTCGATGGCCGAGCGCACGTCGGCCACCGTGGTGCTCGCAGGGGTGTCGACGAGCACGGTGGTCCCGCCCGTGAAGTCGGTGGAGAGCTTCAACCCCTCGGTGGCGACCACCGCGATCGACGCGATGGCCAGCAGACCCGAGATGCTCATGATGACGGGCGCCTTGGAGACGAAGCGCACACCCTCGACGAAGAAGCCCTTCCAGAGGAACGTGCGCTTGCTTCCGGCGGTGACCAGGTCGAGGATGAACGGCACCACGACCACGTTCACGAACACCGAGGCGATGATGCCGATGGCGAGGGTGATGGCGAAGCCGCGCACCGGTCCCGAGGTGTACTGGTAGAGCGCGGCGGCAGCGAGCAGCGTGGTGACGTTGGCGTCGATGATGGCGGAGAGCGAGTTGCCGAAGCCCGTCTTCATCGACAGCCGCAGCGATTTGCCGGCACGCAGCTCCTCACGGATGCGCTCGAAGCTGATGACGTTGCCGTCTACGGCCGCGCCGATGGTCAGCACCAGGCCGGCCAGGCCGGGGAGCGTGAGGGCGGCATGGAGGCCCGCCAGCGCGCCGAAGATGAACAGCATCGCCAGCCCCAGGCCGAGGGTCAGGATGCCGCCGAAGACCACGCCGTAGTAGCCGACCACGGCCGCGACCACCGCGGCGCCGCCGATGAAGGCGGCCACCTTGCCGGCGTTGATGCTGTCCTGCCCGAGCGTCGGCCCGATGGAGTTGATCTCCTCGACGTGCAGGCTGATCGGCAGGCTGCCCGAGCGCAGGACGAGGGCGATGTTGCTGGCCTCGTCGATGGACTGGATGCCGGTGATCTGGCCGGAGTCGCTGATGCGCGACTGCAGCGTCGGAGCGGTGATGATCTTGCCGTCCAGCACGATAGCCATGCGGCGGCCGATGTTCCCGCCGGTGAAGTCCCCGAACTTGCCGGCGTCCTTGGACTTGATGTTGAAGAAGACGGCCGGCCCGCCCGTCGCGCCGCCTCCCAGCTGCTGGAAGCCGGCCGAGGCGGTGCTGATGATCGCACCGCTGAAGGCGGGCGCCTCCAGGTCAGTCAGCGTCATCTGGCTGACGGTCTTGTTGGCGGCCTCCGGCTTCACGAGCTGGAAGTAGAGCTTCGCCTGCTGACCGATGAGATCGAGCGCGCGCTTCTGATCCTTGGCGGTGAGGCCGGGCAGCTCCACCACGATGCGGTTCTTGCCCGACGTGGTGATGAGCGGCTCGGACACGCCGAACTGGTTGACGCGGTTCTCGATGACGTTGCGGGCGGTCGCCAGGTCCTGGCTCGAGGGGTTGGCGGTGTTCGCCTGCAGCACCACGCGCAACCCCCCCTGCAGGTCGAGACCCAGCTTCAAGGGTGCCGTCGAGCTCCAGGGTTGCCACAGGTACAAGACCGACGCGATGACGGCTGCGATCACGATGACGCCGGTGAAGGTCCTTCGGTTCAAGGCGGTCTCCTAAGCGGTTTGGGAACTCCTGCGTGTCGTCGGGAGCCCGCGGAGGCATCCTCCTGCGCGGGCGGCGGGTTCGGTGCGACCGTGCAGGATCAACCGCCTTCGAGCTGAAGCCGCCCGAGTCGGACCAGCCGCATCGCCAGAGTGGCAGGACCGCCGTCCATGACGGCGGCGCGAGCTACCAGCTCCAGAGGCGCCGCCGCCGCCGACCGCAGCGCGGGCAGCGCCGGCAGGCGCAACAGGCCTGAGGCGGGGCCGGGCGTGCCCAGTCGTGCCCCGGTCTCCAGCAACAGCGGCACCCGTATGCCCATGCCCGCGCCGGACCGTGCCGGGTCGTGCACGGCCGCGCGCAGCCTGGGCAGCGGCACCGCGGCCAGCAGGGTCGCCAGCGCCAGCGTGACGAGCAGGCCGCGGTGAGCCGGGTGGCCGGTTCGGGCGGGTTTCACGGCGGCCATCTTACCCCGCCCTGCCGGCTGTGCACCCGACGACGACGCCCCGGACGCGCGGAGCGTCCGGGGCGGGGGACGGAGGGCGGGAGCGTGAGGCTCAGGCCGGGGCGACCTCCACCATCTCGTAGACCTCCACGACGTCGCCTTCCTGGACGTTGTCGTAGTTCTGCAGATGGATGCCGCACTCGAAGCCGGAGGCCACCTCGCGCACGTCGTCCTTGAAGCGGCGGAGCTGCGCCACGGAGCCCTTGTAGACCTCCTTGCCGCCGCGCGTCACGCGCGCCTTCGAGCCTCGCCGGATCACCCCGTCGGTGACGTAGGACCCGGCGATGTTGCCGCTCCGAGGCACGTGGATGACCGCCCGCACCTCGGCGTGCCCGATGACGCGTTCCTCGTACGCGGGCTCGATCTGACCGCGGATCATGCGCTGCACATCCTCGATCAGCTCGTAGATGATGCGGTAGCTCTTGATCGGCACGTTCTGGCGCTCCGCGGCCTTCTTCACGCTGCCCGGGGGGGTGACCCCGAAGGTGATCACTGTGGCCTCGGCGGTGCTGGCGAGCAGCAGGTCGGACTCCGTGGGCGCGCCCACCTCGGCCAGCATGATCTCCAGCTCGACCTCTTCGGTGGTCTCCGCTTCGCGCGCCAGCACCCCCTTGATGGCTTCCAGCGAGCCCTGCGCGTCGGCCCTCAGGATGAGGTTGATGACCTTCTTCTTGGGTTTGCCGAAGAGGTCGGCCAGGGTGAGCCCCTTGCGCCCGATCGTCTCGCGTTGCAGCTCCTTGCGGGCGTCACGGCGCTCGCCGGCGATGCGCTTGGCCGTCTGCTCGTCGGCGACGGCCTCGACCGGGTCGCCTGCCGTCGGTTGCGACGAGAAGCCGAGCACCTGCACCGGCACGGAGGGCCCTGCCTCCTGGATGGAGGCGCCGGTGTAGTCCGTGAGGCGTCGCACCTTGGCCCAGGTCTCGCCCGAGACGATGTAGTCCGCGACGTGGAGGGTCCCCTCCTGTACCAGCACGGTGGCCAGCACGCCGGCGCGCTTGTCCAGCACCGACTCGATCACGATGGCCCTGGCCGGCCCGTCGGTGGAGGCACGGAGCTCCTCGACCTCGGCCACCAGGGAGATCATCTCCAGCAGGTCGTCGACGCCCTGTCCGGTCTTGGCGCTGATCGGCACGACGATGGTGTCGCCGCCGAAGTCTTCCGGCACCAGCTCCACCTGCATGAGGTCCCGCTTGACCTTCTCCGGATCGGCCTGCGGCAGATCGCACTTGTTGATGGCGACGATGATCGGCACCTTCGCCGCCTTGGCATGGGCGATCGCCTCGCGCGTCTGCGGCATGATGCTGTCGTCCGCGGCCACCACGATCACCGCGATGTCGGTGGCGTTGGTGCCGCGCTGGCGGATGCTGGTGAAGGCCTCGTGCCCGGGGGTGTCGAGGAAGGTGACGACGCCGCCCTTGGTCTCGGCCTGGTAGGCGCCGATGTGCTGCGTGATGCCGCCCGCCTCGCCCTCGGCCACCTTGGTGTGGCGCACGTAGTCGAGCAGCGTGGTCTTGCCGTGGTCGACGTGACCCATCACGGTGACCACCGGTGCGCGCAGGGGCGCCTCGGCGGCCGCCGCGGTCGTCGCCCCGGACGGCCGCGGCCTGGTGGCGGTGGCGGCGCCTCCCGCCCGGGCGGCGCCGGCAGGGGCGACCTCGGCGCGCGCTGCGCCCGCGGGCTCGGCAGCGGCCGGCTCGGCGGCCTTCGCGGCCGCGGCCGTAGCGGGCTCGGCGCCGCCGCTCCCGCCGGAGCCCTCGGAATCGACCAGCTCCCGGACCGCATCCGCGATGTCGGTCTCCAGGGTGCTCGAGTGCGATTTGTACTCCACGCCCATGTCGTCCAGGATCTTCAGCATCGCCTTGGTCTCGATGCCGAGGTCCTTGGCGAGCTGGTAGATACGTACCTTATCGGACATTCATGCCTCCGTCCCGATGCCTTCTGCGGGGGCGCCTTCGGCCCCCGCGCGCGGGCGGCCCGAACGGGCGTGCGCGAGCAACTCGCGCACGCGCTCCGCCTGGCCCCGGAAGGCCTGCCGCAGTCTCTTCTCCGTGGGTTCTTCGGCGCACGAGCGGCACACCCAGGTGCCGCGCCCGCCCGCGCGTCCGGCAGGGTCGAGCTCGAAGCCGCCGTCGGCGCCCCGCACCAGGCGGATGAGCTCCGCCTTGGGCAGGGAGGCGCGGCAGAGGACGCAGCGCCGCAGGGGCACGTGCCTGGACTTCGCGCTCGCCATCGTCAGGAGATCCGTTCCTCTTCCCCCTCGTCCTGGGTGGCACCTTCGGGGGCTGCCGCCGCCTCGTCCTCGGCGGCTGCCGCCTGCTCCGGCGCCGGCACTTCGGCGGCGTCTTCGGCCGCCTGCTCGGCGGTCTCTTCGACCGGCGCCTCGGGGGCGCCGTCGTCGCTCGCGGGAGCTTCCGGCTGCGGCTCGGGCGAGGCGCTGAAGAGCGCGTCGAAGGCGGCGTGCCCGTGATCGCTGGCGCCGACGTCCTCCATCCTGGAGGCGGCGGCCTGCATGGCGGCATCGAGGTCGCTGACGGTCTCGGAGCCGACGAGGTCGATCTTGAAGCCGGTGAGCTTGGCCGCCAGGCGCACGTTCTGACCGCCCTTGCCGATGGCGAGCGAGAGCTGGTCGCTACCCACCGTCACGCGCGCCTGCCCCTCCTCGGTGTCGAGCTCGATGGTGCCGACCTTGGCGGGGGAGAGGGCGTTGCGGATGAACTCGCGGGGGTTGGGGTCCCACATGATGATGTCGACGCGCTCGCGCTGCAGCTCGGCGGTGACTGCCTGGATGCGGCTACCGCGATGCCCGATGCAGGCGCCGATGGGGTCGACGTTGGGATTGGTGCTGGCCACGGCCACCTTGGAGCGCTGGCCCGCCTCGCGGGCCACGGCCTTGATCTCGACCGTCCCGTCGGCCACCTCGGGGATCTCCTGCCGCATCAGGTACTCCAGGAGCTGCGGCGCGGCGCGCGAGACCAGGATGCTGGGACCGCGGGTGGACAGCTCCACCTTCTCGACGTAGACCTTGACGCGCATGCCCACCATGTAGCGCTCGCCGTGGATCTGCTCGCGCGGGGGCATGATGGCCTCGCCACGGCCCAGATCGACGAAGACGTTGCGCTTGTTGTCGGTGCGGGAGACGACGCCGGTGATGATGTCGCCGGCGCGGTCCTTGTACTCCTCGAAGACGATGGCGCGCTCGGCCTCGCGGATCTTCTGGGTGATCACCTGCTTGGTGGTCTGTACCGCGATGCGCGTGAACCGCTCGGGGTCGGTGGGGAACTCCATCTCCATGCCGACCTCGACGCTGTCGTCGAGGTCCAGCGCCTCGGTCAGGGAGATCTCCTTGTCCTCGTCCTCGACCTCCTCGACCACGCGGCGGATGACCAGGACCTCCATCTCGCCCGAGTCGGGGTCCAGCGTCACCTCGATCTGCTTGCCGGGCATGACGTTGCGCTCGAACGCCTGTTCGAGCGCCTCCTCCAGGCTGCCGAGCAGCTGATCCTTGTCCAGGTTGCGCTCCGCTGCCAGCATGTTCAGAGCGTCCACGAATTCCTTGTTCATCCTCTACTCCTATTCGGTTGTGGGCCCGCATGCGGACACCGCGGGGCCTTGGCCCTTCGCGGCCGTGCCGAGACGCGAGCCTTGCTAGCGAGGCTCGTCCGGCCATTCGGCCAGACGCGCCCTCTGGATGGCGCCCAGGCGTACGACGCGCGACTCGCCGTTCACCTCGAAGGTGACCCCGTCCTCCGACACCTCACGGATGCGACCGGTGAAGGTCTCGTCACGGACGCGGACCTTGGCGAGCAGGTCGTGGAAGCGCTGGAAATGGCGCGCTCTGAAGAGCGGCCGCTTGGGCCCCGGCGACTCCACCTCGAGCCGATAGGGCTCGTCGAAGGGGTCGAGGCGGTCGAGCTCGAGCCCGAACACCTCCGCCGCCTTCGCGACGTCATCGACCGTCACGCCCTGCTCGTCGAGCCGGTCGATCCTGAGGAGCACCCGCCGTTGCCGGCCCGTTCCGCTGGTGGTGCACTCCAGGACCTCGAAGCCGAGCGGCGCGAGCACGTCCTCTGCGGCTTGCGCCAGTTCCATGCATCCTCCTGCCGTGCGTCCCGACGCCCGAGGTCTCGACGTTCTGGCCCCAACAAAAGAGGGTGGGCCCAGCGAACCCACCCGAGCAAACGCCGGGACGTTGTCCGGGCGGAAGTATACCGCCTGTTCGCGATGGACTTCAACCGAACGCGGACGTGGCGTGCCCGCCCGCTGGCCTGTGAAAGGGTCGACTTTACAGGTGTGGACGGCTCCGGTAGACTCGCGGGCGATGCGGACGGTACCCGCACGAGCTTCCTGAAACGCGACGACGGCGACCCGAAGGGGCCGCACGGCGTCGCACCTGACGAGACCCGCTCCCAAGCGCGGTCTCGTCGCTTTTGAGGGAAGGCGGGCGCCGCCTGGGAGGAATGCCATGATGCCGACCGAGGACGTGCTGCTGTTGACGCCGGGGCCCACCCCCATCCACCCGCGGGCCCAGGCGGCCCTGGGCTGGCCGATGCGGGGGCACATGGACCCGGAGGTCTTCGCCTACAACGACCGTATCGTGGCGGACCTCCGTCGCCTGTACGGCACCGGGCCCGGCGCGTTCGCCAGCCTGCTCTCGGGGACCGGGTCGCTGGGCATGGAGGCGGGGCTGGCGAACCTGCTCGAGCCGGGCGAGCGCGTGCTCGTCCTCGCGAACGGCGCCTTCGGCGAGCGCATGGTCGAGATGGCGACCAGGTTGGGCTGCGACGTCCACGCCCTGCGCTTCGAGCCGGGGACCCCGGTCGAGGCGGAGGCGGCGGCACGCGCGGCGCGGGCGCTCAAGCCGGCGCTGATCGCCGTGGTCCACGGTGAGACCAGCACCGGCGTGCTGAACCCCGTGGCGGAGCTCGGCCGCGTGGCCCGCGACGTCGGCGCCCTGTTCAGCGTCGATGCGGTCACCACGGTGGGGATGATGCCGTTCGCCATGGAGGCCTGGGGCATCGACTACGCCTACACCGGCTCGCAGAAGTGCCTGTCGGCGCCGCCGGGCGTCGCTCCGGTGGCGTTCTCCGCACGCGCCATGGAGCGCATCGCACGCCGGCGGCTGCCGGTCGCCACCTGGTATGCGGACGCCCTCGGGATGCGGGGATACTGGGAGGGCGGTGACGGCGGCGGACGCACCTACCATCACACCGTGCCCGTGCAGCTCCACTGGGCCCTCGGGGAGGCGCTGGCGGCCGCCCTCGAAGAGGGTATGGAGGTCCGCCTGGAGCGCGCGCGCCGCATCGGGGCAGCCGCCCTCGGCGCCTTGCAGCTCGCGGGCTTCACGCCGTTCGTCCCCTCACGCCAGCGCCTGCCGACGGTGCTGGCGGTGCAGCCGCCCGGCGGCATCGACGAGGCGGCCGTGCGCGGCACGTTGCGGACCGAGCACGGCATCACCGTCGCGGGGGGGTTGGGGCCGACCGCGGGACGGGTGTGGCGGCTCGGCCTGATGGGCGAGAACGCCCGGCAGGCGCACTACGCCCGCTTCTTCGAGGCCCTGGGCGCGGTGCTCGGCGACGGGCGCTTGCTCGAGGCCTTCCTCTCCGCCCGCGAGGCGGCCGCCGCCTGAGCGCCGCCGCAGCGGCGGCCGGCCCCGTGGCCGGGAGTGCGGCGACGCGCGAGACGTCCGCCGCGCGCTAGCCTGAGCGCGTGATCGACGAGCGCTTGCACCGCCATGTCCCCGCCGCCGCCACCAGGCGCCGCGCCGAGTCCGAGGGCGTCGACCTCGAGGCCATGAAGCGGACCCGCCCGCAGGAGTACATGATGTTGAACGCCGGGGAGGCCGTTCGGGTGGACGCGGCGCTCGCGGAGCTCGTGGGGTCGATGCTGCTCGCGGGCTTTCCCGACCGGGAGGTGTTCCGGGCGCCTGCCGGGGGCCGCACCCGGCTGCTCGTCTTCCCGCCGCTGCGGGCAGCCGAGCTGGGACGCCTCGACGGCCTGCTGGCGCCGCTGGTGGACCGGCCGGAGTGGCGCGAACGGCACGCCTACTACCGGGAGGTCGCCGACGTACATGGCCGGACCCGCGAGCTGGCGTTGCCGCTGGCGGCCGCCGACTACGCGGGGGGCGACGCCGTGGTGGGACCCTTCGGGAGCGAGGCCGCGGCGGAGCTGTGGGCGCGGGAGCGGGTCGTGCCGCCGCGCGTCCACGACGTCTTCGCCATGAACGGCGCCTGGTTCTGCGACGTCTTCGGCGGGGCGGAGGCGGGGTGAGCGGCTGCCTCAAGGGTCGGGCCGCGCGCGCCGGCGCAGCGGCCCGCGCGCGTTGACACCCCGGCGGGCGGGGGCTAGACTCCCTTGCATGAGAAGCCGGGCGGTCTCCGCCTTTAGCCGCTGAGCGTGGGACTCGGTCCTGCGCTGTGACGCCACTGCCCTGACGGGCGGTGGTGTTTTGTTTGCCCGAGGAGGCGCGTCGATGCTGGAGGAAGCCCTGGCGGCCGTGGAGGCCGCGTCCAACCTGCAGGAGCTGCAGGACGTCAGGGTGCGTTATCTGGGCAAGAAGGGGGAGCTGACGCGGAAGTTGAAGGCGCTCGGCTCGCTCCCGCCCGAGGAGCGCCGCGAGGCGGGAAGGCGCATCAACGAGCACAAGCAGGCGATCGAGGAGGCCATCCAGGCGCGCCGGGAAGCGTTGGAGCGCCGGGCTCTGGAGGGCAGGCTGGCGGGCGAGCGGGTGGACGTGACCCTGCCGGGAACGCGTTTCGGCGATGGCGGCCTGCACCTCCTCACGCGCGTCACGAACCGCCTGCTCGACGTGTTCACGGCCCTCGGCTACGAGGTCGCCGTCGGCCCCGAGCTGGAGACCGACCACTACAACTTCGGAGCGCTCAACTTCCCCGACGAGCACCCCGCCCGTGACGAGCAGGACACCTTCTGGACCACCGACGGCCGCTTGCTGCGTACCCACACCAGCCCCATGCAGGTGCGGTACATGGAGGACCACCGGCCGCCCTTCAAGGTCGTGGTGCCGGGCAAGGTCTTCCGGAACGAGGCCGTCGACGCCACCCACGAGGCGCAGTTCCACCAGCTCGAGGCGCTGGTCGTGGGCGAGCGCATCACCATGGCGGACCTGCGCGGCGCGATCGACGAGATGGCGGCGGCGCTCTTCGGCGAGGGTACGCGCACGCGCCTGCAGCCGACGTTCTTCCCGTTCGTGGAGCCCGGCGCGGAGTTCGCGATCTACTGGACGAACCCGCGTAGCGGTCGCCAGGAGTGGCTCGAGCTCGGAGGCTGCGGCATGGTGCACCCGAACGTGTTCCGGGCCGTCGGGTACCAGGGGGTCACGGGCTTCGCGTTCGGCTTCGGTATCGAACGGCTGGCGCTGGTGCCCTACGGCATCCCCGACATCCGGGCCTTCTACCAGGGCGATCTGCGCGTGCTGCGGCAGTTCCGGGGTGCGCTGTGAGCGCGCCGCGGGCACGGCCGCCGGCTCGCGGCCGCCGGCCGGCGCGGCGGGGCCGGTCGTGAGGGTCCCGCACGGATGGCTGGCCGAGCTCCTCGGGGGAGACCTGCCCGGCGTGGAGCGTACCGTCGAGCTGCTCGACGGTCTGGGGCTGGCCGTGGAGACGGTGCATGCCCTGCCGGCGGCGCCCCGCCGCGTGGTGATCGCCGACGTGGTCGAGGTCGAGGCCATCCCCGGCTCCGAGCACCTGGTGCGGGCGGTCGCCGGCGACGGCGAGCGCCGGGTGCAGGTCGTGTGCGGCGCGCCCAACGCCCGCGTGGGGGTGCGCAGCGCGCTGGCGCTCCCCGGCGCCGAGTTGCCGGGGGCCGGCTTCACCGTCGAGGCGCGCGAGATGATGGGCGTGGCCAGCAACGGCGTGCTCGCCAGCCCGCGGGAGCTCGGCCTCTTCGACTACGGCGGCGGCATCGTCGATTTCGGCCCGGACGCGCCGCTGGGAGCGGAGCTGGCCGAGCTGTGGCCCGCCGAGTCCGTCATCGAGCTCGAGCTCACCCCCAACCGCGGCGACGCGTTCAGCCTCCTCGGGGTGGCGCGCGACCTCGGTGCGAAGCTCGGCGTGCCGCTGCGCGTTCCCGGTGCCGACGCCGACCAGGGGGACGGCGCCATCGACGACGGCCTGAGGTTGGAGATCGAGGACGAGGCGGCCTGTCCGCGACTCACGCTGCGCCTGATCGAGGGCGTACGCGTGGCGCCGAGCCCGGTGTGGCTGCAGAGGCGGCTGGCCGCCCTCGGTCTTCGACCCCGCAACAACGTCGTCGACGTCACCAACTTCGTGACCTTCGAGCTGGGGCAGCCCACGCACGCCTACGACCGTCGCGTCCTGGGCGGCGGCGTGCTGCAGGTGCGGCGCGCCGCCGACGGCGAGCGCGTGACGCTCCTCGACGAGGAGGAGCGGGTGCTGGTAGCCGAGGACCTGGTCATCGCCACGCCGGACGCGGACGGCGGCAGCCGCGCGGTGGGGCTGGCGGGCGTCATGGGCGGCCTGCGCGACAGCGTCGTCCGGGACACGCGGGACGTGGCGCTGGAGGCTGCGCACTTCGACCCGGTGGTGGTGCGCAAGGCCGCCAGGCGGCACAGGCTCAGCACGGACGCCCACTACCGCTTCGAGCGCGGCGTCGACCCCAACCTGCCGCCGCGGGCCTCCGCCCGCGCGGCGGCGCTCATCGCCGAGATCGCCGGGGGGAGCGTGCATCCCGGCGTGAGCGCCAGCGGCAGCGACGTCGTCCGCCCGGAGATCGCCTTCCGCCCTTCGCGCGTCGGCTACCTGATGGCGATGGAGGTGCCTGCCGAGGAGCAACGCGCCTCGCTGGAAGCGCTCGGGTGCGACGTGGAGGGAGACCAGGACGATGCCTGGCGGGTGACGCCGCCGAGCTGGCGCTTCGACCTCCACATCGAGGAGGATCTGATCGAGGAGGTGTCCCGGCTGCACGGCTACGAGCACATCGGCAAGACCGTTCCCGCCATGCACTTCGTGCCCCCCATCCACGATCCCACGCACCGCTGGCTGCGCGAGGCGGTGGCCGCCATGGGTCTCCAGGAGACCGTGTCGTACGTCTTCACCGGCCCGGACGCGCTCGCGAGGGCGGCCGCGCCCGCTGCCGGCGTGGCGCTCAGCAACCCTCAGGGGGCCGAGCGCTCCGTGTTGCGGACGGCCCTCTACCCGGCCCTGCTGACGGCGGCGGCGCTCAACCGCGACGAGCCCGCGCTGGCGCTCTTCGAGATCGGTCACGTGTTCCTGGCGGGCGGCGAGGAGGAGCGCCTGGGCATGCTGTGGCGCGGCCCCTACGCCCGGGGCGTGTGGCGCGCCGACTCGCCGCTCGATTTCTTCGTCGTGAAGGGCGTGCTGGAGCGGCTCGCAGCGCGGCTCGGCGCCGACGTCCGCTGCCGCCCGACGCAGGCGCCGTTCCTGCATCCGGGGGTGGCGGCGGAGCTGGTGTGGCAGGGCGAGGCGGTCGGCGTGGCGGGCCAGCTCCATCCCGAGGTGGCGGCGCGGTACGAGCTGGACGGCGTCTACCTGGCCGAGCTGCGCCTTCCGCTGGCCGAGGGCCGGGTGCGGTACCGGGATTTCCCGCGCCAGCCCTTCGCCGAGCGCGACCTGGCCGTCGTCGCCCCGGTCGACGTCGCGTACGCGCGGCTGGAGCGCCTGGTGCGGGACGCGGCCGGCAGCGAGCTGGAGTCGGTGCGGCCGTTCGACGTCTACCAGGGCGAGCAGGTGGGGGAGGGAGGACGCTCGGTGGCGCTGCGTCTGCGCTTCCGTCGCAGCGACCGGGCCCTCACCGACGACGAGGTCGACGGGCATATGCGGAATGTCATGAGCGCCGTCCGTGACGCGGGCTATGATATCCGCGCATGAGCTGGCTGGATCTGGTTCTGGCGCTCGTCGTGGCGACGGTGACCGCCCTCGGGGTACACCGGCGGCTGTCGGGCTTCTTCGTCGGCCTGGGCGGGGCGTTGCTGCTCCACCCGTTGCTGGTGGTCGCGCAGAGCAACCCGTTCCTGGCGCTGGTCGCGGCCTGGGCGGCGGGGCTCGGCCTGAGCATGCTGGGGCGCCGCCTGTTCCAGCTGAACCGCGGCGCCGGCGCGCTGATGCGCGGCCTGGGCGGCGTGGGCGGCCTGGCGCTGGGCGTGGCGCTGGTGCTGTCGCTGGTCACGTCCCTCCCCATCCAACGCAATCCGGCGAACCCCAACGAGCTGTTCTACCCGCCGCGGAACCTCCCGGCTCCGATAGCCTCGGCGGTGACGGACTCCCGTCTGGTACTGCTGGGACGCGATATACTGCTGTACCCGCTGCTGGCACGGCAGGGGGATGTCACCAGCGGCCAGGAGCGCGTGCTCCAGGGCCTCCACCGGCTGTTCGTCGTGGGCGAGCCTTGGAACCAGACGCTCTGAGAGCATGGCGGACGGAGGTGCTGGGAGACAAGCAGGGACGCCGAGGAAGCGCAAGCCCGCCGCGTGACGCCTGGGAGCCGAGCGAGAGGTTCCCGTGCGTGGTGGCGGTGACGAGGCGGAGGGCTTCCGGGCCGTGCAGCGGTGCCGGAAGATAGGCGCGACCTCCTGGGAGACACGGCGGCGACCCAGCCGCGGCCCAGGGGTGGGCGCTGAAAACGCGAGCGGAGCGCCGATGGATGCGCTCCCGCCACCACCCGGTGGCGAGTCTGCGGGCCCCTCCTGAGCGGAACCACTCACTCGGCAGCGTCCGGGTTCGATCCGGCCGGGCTCTCCACCCGAAGGGCACGAACGTACACGGTGGCGGCACACGATGTGGTGCTGTGGCCAGCGACCCTCTGCAGGTATGCGAAGGGAAGCGACTCATGTGTGGCATCGTCGGCTATGTCGGCGGCCGGGAGGCCGCCGAGGTGATCCTGGACGGACTCGCCAGGTTGGAGTACCGCGGGTACGACTCCGCAGGCATCGTGGTGTCGCAGGCGGGGCGAGCGCCGCGGCCCAGGCTGGGCGCGGTGAAGCGCGCCGGCAAGCTGTCCGTGCTGCGTGATGCCCTCGAGGGCACCCCGCTCCACGGCCGTATCGGCCTGGGGCACACCCGCTGGGCGACGCACGGCAAGCCCAACGACGTCAACGCGCACCCGCACCTCTCGGAGGACGGGCGCCTGGCGGTCATCCACAACGGCATCATCGAGAACTACCTGGAGCTGAAGGAGCGGCTGGAGGCGGGGGGACACCGCTTCCTCTCCGAGACGGACACCGAGGTGCTCGTGCATCTCATCGAAGATCACTACGCGCGCCTCGAGGCTACGCAGGAGGGCGACGCTCGCCTGGTCGCGGCGGCCAGGGCGGCGCTGGCGGAGGTCTCGGGCGCCTATGCGCTCGTGCTGGCGCATGCCGATCACGATGTCATCGTCGCGGCACGTGCCACCAGCCCCCTGGTGATCGGCCTGGGCCGGGGCGAGATGCTCCTGGCCAGCGACGTGCCCGCGCTGCTGCCCTACACGCGCCGCATGATCTTCCTGGAGGACGGCGACCTGGCCGTCCTGTCGCAGGATGCCGTCGACATCATGGCCTTCGACGGCACGCCGCGCCGGCGCGAGGTCACCACCATCGACTGGGACGCGGAAGCGGCCGAGAAGGGCGGCTACCCCCACTACATGCTCAAGGAGATCGCGGAGCAGCCGGTGGCGCTCCAGCAGACGCTCTACGGGCGCTTCGCCGGCAACGGCTGCGACGTCAACCTCGACCTCGACCTCGATCCGCTAGCGATCGACCGGGTGGTGATCACGGCAGCCGGCACCGCGTTCTACGCCGGCCTGGTGGGACAGGTGCTGCTCGAGCGGCTGGCCCGGCTGCCGGTCGACGTGCAGGTGGCCAGCGAGTTCCGGTACCGTGAGCCGGTCATCGACGCGCGCACCCTGTGCGTGGTGGTGTCGCAGTCCGGCGAGACGATCGACACCCTGGAGGCGCTGCGCGAGGCGAAGCGGCGCGGCGCCCGGTCGCTGGGCATCGTCAACGTGAAGGGGTCCAGCATCACGCGCGAGGTGGACGACGTGCTCTACATCCACGCCGGCCCGGAGATCGGCGTGGCCAGCACCAAGGTCTACACCGCGATGCTGGCGGCCTTCGCGCTGCTGGCGGTGGACCTCGGCCGGGCCCGCGGGACGCTCGACGACGGTCTCGCCGAGGAGCTCCTGCGGGGGCTGCGGGAGGTGCCGCAGCAGGTCGAAGAGGCTCTCAAGCGGCGCGATCGCGTCGCCGAGGTGGCCGACCGCTTCAAGGGCAGGCACCACTACCTCTTCCTGGGGCGCGGCGTCAACGTGCCCACGGCCTTCGAAGGCGCCTTGAAGCTCAAGGAGATCAGCTACATCCACGCCGAGGCGTATGCGACCGGCGAGATGAAGCACGGGCCCATCGCCCTCATCGACGAGGCCATGCCGGTGGTGGCCATCGCGACCGCTTCGGCGCTGTACGACAAGACCGTCTCGAACCTGCAGGAGGTGCGGGCGCGGGACGGCACGGTGATCGCCGTCGCCAGCGACGGGGACGCCGTCATCGGGCGGCACGCCGATGAGGTGCTGTTCGTTCCCCGCGTCCATGAGCTGCTCTCGCCCATCGTCAACGTCGTCCCGCTGCAGCTCCTGGCCTACGAGACGGCGGTGCGGCTCGGTCGTGACGTCGACCAGCCGCGCAACCTGGCCAAGAGCGTGACGGTGGAGTGACCCCCCCACGCCGATCCGACACCTACGCGAGCACCGGCGCCCGTGCCTGGGCGCCGGTGCTGCTCGCCGCCGCCTCGGTGACCATCGGGGCGGCGCTGGTGGCGTCGACCACCTGGGCGGCGGCGGCAGGGGGCGGGCCGCCCGCGCACGAGCAGCCGCTGTCGGTACCCGGCAAACCCAGCATCCCGGCCGGGGCCGGCGTCTACCGAACGAGCTGCCAGCAGTGCCATCCCGACCGGTCCCGCTTCGCCACGCCGGCGTGGCGCAAGGGCGTCGCTCCGGCGCAGATCGCCCGCACCGTGCTCGGCCGCAGGGCCGGGCATCCCGCGGCGGTCGCCTCGCTGCAGGCGGCGTGGCAGGTCAGCGGCTACCTATGGACCCTGCCCGACGACGCCGCGGACATCCGGCGCGGCGAGCAGCTGGCGCTGCAGGCCGACCAGGCGCTGCGCTCCGACGCCCTGGGCCTCGCCCTGTTCCACTGGAACGACCTGCAGGACCTGAAGAGTGGCGAGTGGGTCCTGAACCACACCGAGGGAGACGTCGATCAGCTGATGCGCACGCTGGCGGGGAGCAAGTACACCTCGCTGTCGGCCGGCGACCGTCAGGACCTCGTCGACTACACCTTCGCGTCCTTCTTCGTGTGGCCGGCAGACTGGTGAGCCGCCGGCCGGCGAGCTGCCGGGAGGCGTCGCAGACGCGCGCGACGGCGTTGCACAGGAGGAGCGCGCGGACATCCGTATGATGGGGACCCCGGAAGGAGGATCATGCAGGGGAGCAACCACCTGGCCGATCGGCAACACCGGCTCATCGCACGGCTCGCCCGCGTCGAGGACGCTGCCCTGCTCGACGCCGTCGAGAGCCTGCTCGACGAGCACGACGAGCGGATGGCGCGGCTTCGCCTGGTGCCGCTCGAGGAGTCCGACGTCGACGCCATCCTCAAGGATCTCCTTCCACAGCGCGACGCAGGCTCCTGACGCCCGACGCTACAGCATGCCGCGGCTCTTCAACACCAGGTAGAGCACGACCGCAGCCGCGATCGTGAGCACCCAGCGCAGCGTGCGGCCGGCGCGGCCGCCCGACAGCGAGCCCAGCCGCTCGCGGGCGTCGTCGGCGTCGCGCCGCTGCATCAGGCGTTGCGCCCGCCGGAGCGACCGTACGCTCTTCCCGAGCTCCCCCTTGCGCCGGTACGCCACGGCCAGGTTGTGGTGGGCGTTGGCGAAGGCGTCGTTGAGTTGGAGCGCCCGCTGGTAGGCGGTGATGGCGTCGTCGACGCGGCCTTGCTCGAGCGCCACGTTGCCCAGGTTGGTCAGGGCGCGGTAGTGGCGCGGATCGGCCTCGAGCGCGCGCTCGAAGCAGGCGGCGGCCTCGTCGACGCGATCGTCGTAGATGAGCGCGGTGCCGCGCTGGGTCTCGAGCTCCGCGTCGAAGAAGCCGCTATCGACGGCGTCCAGCTCCGGCGCGGCATCCTCGGGCCGCCGCCGGTCGAGAGCCTCTCCGGCGCGGCGCAGCCGTTCGAGGTCCGCCTCCAGCCGGGCCCAGGGGATCTGGCCGGGCCGCGCCTCGATGTTCTCCAGGCGGCGGATGGCGCGGCGCCAGGCCTTCTGGCGCACCAGCGCCTGCACGTCGGAGAGCCCCGATAGCGCCGTCTGGAGCCCGGGATCGCGGCCGCCCGTGAGAAGGTAGGCGCGGTGGGCCGCGCCGAAGCGGCCGGCCGCGAGCTCGTCTCGCCAGTCCGGAGAAGCGGGCGCCCCGGGGTGGTCCGCACCCGAGGCGCCGAGATCGCTCGTCATCGTGGTGACGCTACCACGTCACCGTAGAGGGCGGCGTAGGCGTCCGCCGAGCGCGTCCAGCTGAAGTCCTTGCGCATGGCGCGGGTCATCATCCGTTGCCAGGCGGCCGTCCCGAAGGTCTCCCGGGCGAGCCCCGCAGCCCACAACAGCCCTTCGGCGGTGAGCGGCTCGAAGAGGAAACCGGTGCGCTCGTGCTCGACGGTGTCGTGCAATCCGCCCGTGTCGCGAGCGATGGGTAGCGTGCCGTAGCGCATGGCGATCATCTGGCTTAGGCCGCACGGCTCGAAGCGGCTGGGGACCGCGAGGGCGTCGCAGCCGGCGTAGATGAGGTGTGCCAGCGTCTCGTCGAAGCCGATGCTGACGCTCACGCGGCCGGGGTGACGGTCTGCGAGCGCGCGCAGCGCCTGTTCGAGAGCGGCCTCGCCGGACCCCAGCACGGCCAGGCTCCAACCCTGGGCGACCATCCGGTCGCCGGCCGCCAGGACGAGGTCGATGCCCTTCTGATCGGCGAGGCGGGAGACCACGCCGATCAGCGGCGGTCCCTCCGGCAGGCCCAGGCGGGCGGCGAGCGTTGCCTTGCAGGCGGCCTTGCCGGCCGCATCGTCGGCGTCGAAAGGAGCCGGCAGATGCGGGTCGGTGGCGGGATCCCACTCGTCGGTATCGAGCCCGTTGAGGATACCGACCATTCTATCTCGGATGTGGCGGAAGCTGCCGTCGAGGGTGTAGCCGTACTCCGGGCGCTGGACCTCTTCGGCGTATCTGGGGCTGACCGTCGTCACGCGCGAGGCGAAGCCGAGGCCGGCCTGCAGTGCGTTGGCCCGACCGAAGTGGTCGATGGCGGTGCCTGCCAGGGCGCCGGGGAGTCGCAGCCACCACAGGGCCTCGTCGATGCCCGACTCGCCCTGGTACTGGACGTTGTGCACCGTGAGGATCGACGGCAGGCCCGGGAACGCCGTCGGCAGGTGCCAGCCGTGGGCCAGGAGCATGGGCAGGTAGGCGGCATGCCAGTCGTTGACGTGCGCCAGCTCCGGCACGAACCCCAGCCGCTCGCTCACCTGCGGCACGGCGCGGGTGAAGCGGCAGAAGCGCCGCACGTCGTCGGCGTACCCGTAGAGCCGGTCGCGCCGGAAATCGTCGTGCCCGACGAAGGCGTAGCGCACGCCGCCCGCCTCCAGGGTGCCGACGCCGACGGGCTGCATGGCGCCCGCGAAGGGGGCCGGCACGTCGCCGATCCAGAGGGGCGGCGGCGAGGCGCGCAAGGTGGCGTACCAGGGGGTGACCACCAAGACCTCGTGGCCCAGCGAGGCGAGGGCGCGCGGCAGCGCGCCCGCGACGTCGGCCAGGCCCCCGGTCTTGCTGTAGGGGTGGACCTCGGCGCTCACGAACAGCACGCGCATGCGGTTACCATAGCCCAGCCGCGCGGGGCCGGGCGAAGGGGAGGCCGTGACCGTGGAGAGCGACCCCGGCGTGCCGTTCCGGAGGTCCGGTGTCCGGTCCTTACGGTTCTAATGCCCCTCTCCGCATATACTCTGACAACCATGCTCAAGCGGTTTTGGAGGCTTCATGAAGCGTAGATGGCTGATCCTCGGCCTGGTGGCCCTCGCGTTGACCACCGCGGTCGTGAACGCACAGCTCTCCCGGGACTTCGCGGGCGAGTTCCTGAACAACCCCAGTGGGAGGGCCCTGGTGCAGGCATTCGGCGCCCTCAAGACCGGCTACCTGCACGACGTCAACGACCAGAGCCTGATCCGAGGCGCCATCAACGGCATGGTGAGCTCGCTCAACGATCCCTTCACGAGCTACATCCCGCCCAAGGCGGCGGCCTTCGACAACCAGCAGATGAGCGGCCAGTACGAGGGGATCGGTGCCGTGCTGACGCCCCACAACCGCCAGACGGGCAAGGGCGTCGAGATCCTCACCGTCTACAAGGGCGGCCCGGCCGACAAGGCGGGCATCCGGCGCGGCGACCTGTTCCTCAAGGTCGACGGCGTGGACGTCAGCGACAAGACCTCCAGCGAGGTCGCGGACCTGGTGCGAGGGCCCAAGGGGACGACCGTTCACCTGACCATGCGCCGGCCGGGGCAGTCGCAGCCGTTGGACTTCTCCGTGGTGCGGTCCACCATCCAGGTCATCGACGTGTCCTCGACGATGCTCCCCGATCACGTGGGCTACGTCGCCCTGAGCTCGTTCGAGAACCAGAAGCTCAACGATCAGCTCAAGCAGCAGGTCGCCAAGCTCAAGCAGGAGGGCGCGACGTCGCTCATCCTCGACCTGCGCGACAACCCCGGAGGCCTCCTTACCGAGGCCATCGACGTCTCCGACGACTTCCTCAGTCACGGCGACATCGTCTTCCAGCGGGCGCGCGGCGTGACGCAGCGGCTCGCGTCGGCCGACCCGAGCCAGATCTTCAGCGGGCCGATGGTGGTGCTGGTCAATCACAACTCGGCCTCGGCCTCCGAGATCGTGTCCGCCGCCCTGCAAGACAACCACCGCGCCAAGGTGGTCGGTGAGCAGACGTTCGGGAAGGGCGTCGCCCAGTCGGTGGTCTCGCTCTCCGACGGCGGCCAGCTCCGTTACGTCTCCTTCGAGTGGCTGACGCCGGACCGGACCAACATCCAGAAGAAGGGCATCACTCCGAACATCAAGGCGGCCGACACCCGCTACCCGAACACCATCTCGGTGGACGGCAGCGGTGCCGACCCGGGCCAGACCATCCAGATCGTGGTGGACGGCAAGACGGTCGGAAGCACCAAGGCGGGGTCGGACGGCACCTTCCAGTTCGTGACGCAGGGCCCCGCGCCACAGGTGAGCGGTGTCCAGGGGCAGGCGATCGTGGACCTCAAGACCGACCACGCCCTCAAGGTCGCCTACGACACCGTGCTGCAGGAGGCGCAGTCGGCGTCTTCGTCGGCGCAGGCACCCGCCTCCGGCGGTGCCACGCCGGCGAACGCTTCACACTGAGGGGGTCCGGGAGCGCGTAGCCTAGGTCGATGATAGACGTCGACCGGCTCGTGAAGACGTACGGGCGCGTTCGGGCCGTGGATGATGTGTCCTTCTCGGTCCCCCAGGGGCGGGTGGTCGCGCTCCTCGGCCCGAACGGCGCCGGCAAGTCGACCACCATCAAGGCGATCACGGGGCTGCTGCGCCCCTCCGCCGGGCACGTGCGCGTGGGCGGCTTCGACCTCGAGCGGGCCCCGCTCGGGGCCAAGGCGCTCCTCGGCTACGTGCCCGACCGGCCCTACCTGTACCAGAAGCTCACCGGCCGCGAGCTGCTGCGCTTCCTCGGCCGCCTCCGGCGCGTGGCGGACGCCGAGCGCAAGGCCGAGGCGTGGCTCGCGCACTTCGGCCTGGAGCGCAGCGCCAACGAGCTCATCGAGACCTACTCCCACGGCATGCGTCAGAAGCTGACCTTCGCGGCCGCCCTGCTGCACGAGCCGCAGGCGCTGGTCATCGACGAGCCGATGGTCGGGCTCGACCCGCGCGCCGCTCACGACGTGCGGAGGCTGATGCGCGCGGCGGCCGAGGGAGGGGCGGCGGTGCTGCTGACCACGCACTCCATGGACGTGGCCGAGGCGGTGGCGGACTCCGTGCTGCTGCTGGACAGGGGCCGGGTCCGGGCGATGGGCACCATGACCGAGCTGCGCGCCCGGGTCGGTCGGAGCGACGCGTCTCTGGAGGCGATCTTCCTCCAGCTCACCGACCAGGCGGCCGACGACAGGGCTGCGGCGACCGCGCGGGACGGGGCAGCCGCTTGAGCCTGGCCGCGATGCGGCTGCGCGGGGCCCTGAACGGCCTGAGGCAGGCTCCCGGCCGGCTCGCCGTCGGCGTGGCGCTGCTCGCCGGCGTCTTCGTCGGCGTTCTGACGGTCACGCGCAGGGGCGTACGCTTCCTCGACCACTACCCGGGCATCGGCACCATCGCCGGCGCCGTCGAGCAGCGGAGCCTGGAGGCGCTCTTCACGGTGTTGATGCTGGCGGTCGCATTCAGCGTGCTGACCAGCGCCGTCGCGACGCTCTACGGCTCGCAGGACCTGCCGTTCCTGCTGAGCCTGCCGGTGGATCCGGTGCGCGTGTTCACGCTCAAGGTGATCGAGACCTACGTCAACAGCGCGCTGTTGCCGGCGGTGTTCACGGTGCCGGTGCTGGTAGGGGTGGGGATCGAGAAGCAGGCTCCGGCCGTCTTCTACCTCATCGCGCTGGCCGCGCTGCTCGCCCTCTACGCCTTGCCGGTGGCGTTCGGCGCGGTGGCGGCCCTGTTGCTCATGCGCGTCGCGCCGGCAGGCCGCGCCAAGGAGGTGGCGACCGCCGCCAGCGTGGCTCTGGCGGCGGTCCTCGTGCTGGGCATGCGCGCCTTGAGGCCGGAGCGGCTGCAGCACCTGACGCCCGCCCAGTTCGAGCAGGCGCTCACCCGCTTCGCGGACCTTCACGTGGGCTGGCTCCCCTCGGCGTGGGGTAGCGCCGCGGTCTGGGGGGCCTTGCAGGGACGCCTGTCGGCCGCGGCGCTGGTGCTGGCGGCGGTGTCGGCGGTGGCGCTCGCTTTGGTGGCGAGGCTGGCGGCCATGGCCTATCGGGCGGGGTGGTTCCGCTCCCTCGACACGCAAGGCCGTCAAGGCGTCGTGGGCGTGTTGCCGCCCGCGCGCTGGGAGCGGCCGATCGCCCGGTTGGGTCCCGCCGGCGGGGTGGTGGTGAAGGACCTGCGCTTGCTGGCGCGCGACCCCTCGCAGTGGTCGCAGTTGCTGGTGCTGCTGGCTCTGGCGGGGGTCTACTTCATCAGCACCGCGTCCGTCGGTGCCGAGATGCAGCGCTTCCGCGACGTGGTGGGAGCGCTCAACCTCGTGTTCCTCGGCTTCCTCCTCGCGGGCGTCGGGATCCGGACCGCCTTCCCCCTGGTGTCGCTGGAGGGGGAGGGCTTGTGGCTGCTGCGCACCGGCCCGGTGCGGGCGCGCCACATCGTCGCCGCGAAGTTCTGGGGCGCCCTGCCTCCCATGGTGCTGCTGGGCGGCGGCCTCGGGGTCGCCGTGGCCGGCCGCCTGGGCGTGTCGCCGACGCTGGCGCTGGCGACCCCGGTGGCGGGAGCGTGCGCGGGTCTGGCCGTCACCGGCCTCGGGGTCGGCCTGGGCGCCGCCTTCCCGCGCTTCGACGCGGCCAGCCCCAGCGAGGTGCCGCTCTCGCTGGGGGGGCTGATCTACATGGCGTTGTCGCTCGCCTACGCGGTCGTCACCACGCTGCTGTTCGCTTACCCGGCCTACCGGACCCTGCGCCAGCCCGGGGCCTTCCATTGGGGATCGCCCCTGGGGCTGGGGCTGCTGGCGGCCGTGCTCCTCGTCACCGCGCTGTGGACCCTGGTGCCCCTGGCGTTCGGCAGCGCCCGGCTGGCGCGTTACGAGTCCGGGATCGGCTGAGCCGTCTACCGCTCCCGGCTCAGGCGTCCCCGGGTCCGGCGGCGGCCACCTCGGGCGGGGCGTCCGCGCGGAAACGCTCGAAGTTGTCGCGGAACATGGCCGCCAGCCTGGCGGCCTGGCGGTCGAAGGCGGCGGCGTCGTCCCAGGTGTCGCGCGGCGTGAGCAGCTCCGCGGGCACCCCCGGCGCGCGCTCCGGAACGGCCAGGCCGAAGGTCGCGTCCTGCCGGTAGGCGACATCGTCCAGCTCGCCCTGCAACGCCGCGCGGACGAGCGCGCGGGTGTGGGACAGGCGCATCCGCCGGCCGCTGCCGTAGGGCCCGCCGGTCCATCCGGTGTTGACCAGCCAGACGCGGCTCCCGAAACGTCGGATGCGCTCGCCGAGGAGCTGCGCGTAGCGCATCGGCGGCAGCGGCATGAAGGGGGCGCCGAAGCAGGCGCTGAAGGTGGCGCTGGGATCGCTGACGCCCCGCTCGGTGCCGGCGACCTTGGCGGTGTAGCCGCTGAGGAAGTGGTACATGGCCTGCTCGGCGCCGAGCCGGGCGATGGGCGGCAGCACCCCGAAGGCGTCGGCCGTGAGGAACACGATGTCGCGCGGGTGGTCTCCCACCGAGGTGGCGGCGGTGTTGGGCATGAAGTGGAGCGGGTAGGCCGCGCGCGTGTTCTCGGTGCGGCTGTCGTCGTCGAAGTCCAGCTGGCGGCTGTCGGAGAGCAGGCGGACGTTCTCCAGGACCGTGCCGAAGCGGTGGGTGGCGGTGTGGATCTCCGGCTCGGCGGCCTCGGACAGGCGGATCGTCTTGGCGTAGCAGCCGCCCTCGAAGTTGAACACCCCGGCGTCGGACCAGCCGTGTTCGTCGTCCCCGATGAGCTCGCGATCCTTGTCCACGGACAGGGTGGTCTTGCCGGTCCCGGAGAGGCCGAAGAAGAGGGCGACCTCCCCGTCCTGCGTGGCGTTGGCCGAGCAGTGCATGGGGAGGACGCCCGTCTCCGGTAACGCCAGGTTCAGGGCCGAGAAGATGGACTTCTTGATCTCGCCGCCGTACTCCGTGTCGCCGATGAGCACCAGCTTCCGCTCGAAGTCCATGGCGACCACCGTGGAGGTATGCGTGCCGTGACGCTCCGGGTCCGCGCGGAAGCTCGGAAGGTCGACGACGACCCACTCGGGTCGTTCGTGCGGCACGGGGGCGCGCACGAACAGGTTGTGTGCGAAGAGACTGTGCCAGGCGTACTCGGTGACGATGCGCACCGGGATCCGGTAGCGCGGGTCCGCGCCGGCGTACAGGTCCTGCACGTAGAGCCGCATCCCCTCGAGGTGCGCCTCCATGTCGGCCTGCAGGCGGTCGAACGCCGCCTGGTCCAGCGGCTGGTTGATGCTCCCCCAGTCGACGATATCGCGGGTGGCGCGGTTGCGCACGATGAACTTGTCGCTCGGAGAGCGGCCGGTGAAGCGGCCGGTGTCCACTACCAGAGCGCCCGTACCAGCCACCATGCCCTCGCCCCGCTGTAACGCGTGCTCGTAGAGCACGGCGGGCACGGGGTTGAGGAGGAGGGTGGAAGCGTGTTCGAGCCGGATGGATCCGGAGGCGGCGTCCGCGGGCCCCTGCGGCGAGGACTGCGTCGACTGCGGGCGGGATGTGCTTTCGTCCATGCCGATCCTGCTTCCGTGAGCTCGAGAGCGATGTACGCGATGGGCTTCGCGCACTTATACCAGCAAGGCTACGCAGTGCCCCGTCGCCCGGCCGTGGCCGGCGTACAACCGGAAGACGCCCTCACCAGTTCAGGCTCACGCCGAAGTGGGCCTGCTTGCGCAGGTCGGAGAGGTCGATGCCCGCCTCCAGCCCGAGGTTGTTGGTGAAGGCGTAGCGCAGGCCGACGCCGAGCTCCGGCACGGCGCCCTGGGCGGGCGTGGTGTCGGGGAAGCTGAGGCGCCCCGACAGGTCGAAGTTGAGGGGGCCGAGGTCGTAGCTGAGGCTCACCTCGTTGGTGAAGCCGTAGGCGCCGTTCACGCCGTTGTAGTTCCCGAGCCGATAGCTGGCGAACAGCTCCGGCGTGAGGTAGCCGCCCACCCGCAACGCCACGCCGAAGGGCTGGCCGTTGTTCTCGAGCAGGCTCGACAGCGGCGTGGTCTGTATCTGCACCACGTCGATGCCCAGCGCCTTGCT
Organism: Trueperaceae bacterium; assembly: GCA_035266525.1. Lineage (GTDB taxonomy): Bacteria > Deinococcota > Deinococci > Deinococcales > Trueperaceae > JASBRS01. The sequence continues at coordinate 25,473 of DATFNF010000038.1, forward strand.
GAGCGCGTTCTGCAGCTCGGACACCACCAGCACGTCGACGGCGGTGTCGAGCGCGCTCTGGGCCACGGCGGTGCCGAAGCCGCCCTGCCCGGCGAGCTGCGGGCTCACGCCCAGGCGCCCCAGGGTGACGAGCGACAGCAGCTCGCTGTCGCTGAGGGGCCGGGGCGAGGAGGTGCCCGACGCCGAGGTGGCTTGCACCAGCGCGTTGCTCGACAGCGTCGGCTGGATGTCGAAGGTGACGGGGTTCGGCCCCTTCGTGGTGGGTTGCACCTGGCCGGAGAACGACAACGTCACCTGGAAGGTGCTGGAGTCGCGGGGAGCGGCGAAGGTGAGGCCGGTCGTGCTGGAGAGCACGCGCTGCTTGTCGAAATCGCTGTGGGCCTGCACGTCGAGCGTGGGGTAGACGCCGCGACTCGCCTGGAAGCCGGCGGTCGCCTGGTCGATGGTGAAGTCGCGGCCCGCGAAGGTCAGGGTGCCGCGCAGCGCCTTGGCGGTGCCGTCGAGCTTCGGCGCAGCCGCGGTCCCGGTCAGGTCCAGATCGAGCGACACCTCGGCGGTCCCGAAGCCGGCATCCAGGAGCACGCGCTGAGGCGCCTTCAGGTGCAGATGGTCGAAGATCACCGACTCGCGAGCGGCACGCGCGGCCTGGCTCTGACCGGACCCCGTGCCAGCGTCCGCGCCGCTCGTCGCGGGCGCCGATGCTTGCGCCCCGGACGGCGCCCCGCCGCCCGCAGGGGCCGAGCTCTGCTGGGTAGGGCCGGGTCCGGCCGATGTGGCGCCGCCGGCTGCGGCGCCGGGTGCTGTGCCGGTTGCGGTGCCGGCTGCTGTGCCCGCCGTGGCGTTGGCAGCGGACCCCGGTCCCCCACTTCCGCCGACCGCGTTCGATGTCTGGGACGTGGCAGCGGTCGTGCCGGCCGCCTGGCCGCCCCCTCCACCGGGCGGTTGGCCCGGCGCGGCCGGCGCCCCGATGTTCATGTGCACCTCGGAGGCGTCCAGCTCGCCGCCGATGGTGAGCCCGGCCCGGGTGCCCTTGAGGCGCACGTTGGCATCCACCGTGCTGGAGGTGATGAACAGCGGGCTGGCCTTCAGGTTCAGGCCGCTCCCCGCGAGCGTGACGTCGAATGGCGCCAGGCTGCCACGGATCGTGAAGGGGTTGCCGAGCTTTCCCGAGAGCGCGAGCTGTGGCGGCTTGCCCGCCTGCTGGGTGATGCCGCCGCTCAGGTCGGTCACCGTTCCCACGACGGGGAGCTCGGCGTCGCCGGAGAAGGCGAAGTCCGTGTGGCTGAGGGCGAGGGGCGCCAGGGACAGCTGCGCCTTCCCCTTGACGTCGACCGAGCCGCCCAGCGGGGCGACGCCGACCACGTGGGCGCTCGCCGACAGGGCGCGCCCCTTCAGGCCCCCACGGAGGTTCTCGATGCGGTAGTGCGTTCCGGCCACGCGCGCTTCGAGCCCGCTGCCGCTGAGCGACACCTCGGGGTCGGCGGGGGAGCCCTTGGCGTCGAGGCTGAAGCTTCCGCTGGCGCCCACACCGTAGTGGGCGAACATGGGTACCAGGTCGAGCAGCGGCGTGAAGTCGGCGTTGCTGGCGCTGAGCTGGAAGTCGAGCGTGGAGGCGTCGACGGTGCCCTTCGCCTGCCAGCTCCCGCGGCCCTCGAACGCGGCATGCACGACATCGAGCGAGCGGTCGTTGTAGACCCACGAGAGGTTGCCGGTCGTCGTGACGCCGGCGCGCTCGAGCGTCACCTGTTGCGTGGCCATGCGCAGGTAGGCGGCCGCGGGATGCCTGTAGGGGACGTCGAAGCGCATCACGCCGTCGATGTCGGCCTTGATGCCGGTCGCGCCGGTGGTGGCCTCGGCGAGCACCTGCGCCGGGAAGGACTGGAGCTGAAGCAGGCCCTTGGCCGACCCGGGTTGGAGCGTGGCGGTGGCGACGCTCGATCCGAGCTTGATGCGGGCGTCCAGCTTGCCGAGCGTACCGGAGATCTGTGCGTCGAGGGGGAGCGCCGTGTCCGCCACCTTGAGGTCGGGGACGAGCAGCTGGCCGACCACGGTGTGGTCCCGGAGGCGGACCACGCCGCTGACGCTGCCCGAGAGGTGCGGAGCGAGCCGCTGAAGCGTCGGCAGCGTGGAGAGGTCGAAGGTGCTCACCCGGACCTCGGCGTTCCCGCCGCTCTGCGCCTGCGGCGTCAGCGCGGATGGCAACCATCCCGCCAGGCCCCACCGGCCGCTCAGGTCGAGGCCGCCGTGCGGGGCGCGGACGGCGATGCTGCCGCTCATCGCGCCGGAGCCGACGGTCACGTCGGCTCCGAGGGTCAGCCCCGGGAGCTCGGGGCGCGACACGGTGACGCCGTGGACCTTCACGGTGCCGCTGGCGCCGGTCTTCGGATCGAAGGTCAGGTCCACCGTGGCGGTCCCGGGGGTGGCGCCCAGGGTGTGCAGGTCCGCCGTCACCCGGCCGCTGCCGGACGCGGGCGCGAGGTCCGCCCGCAGGCTGCCGGTGGGTCCGCTGGAGCGAAGGGTGAGGGTTCCGCCCTTCCAGGCCAGCCGGTAGGGGATGGAGGCGCCCCCGAGATGGTCGACCGGCAGTCCGCTGGGAAGGGCGACGGAACCGGCGACGGTGGCGCTCCCCGGCGCCACCGTGCCGTCGGCGGACACGGTCAGGGTCGCCAGCTCGAGCGAGACGCCGCGGAGGCTCGCCTGCGGCGTGGGGGAGGCCTGCAGGCTGAGGCTCCCTCGGGTCTTGCCGGTGCCTTCCAGGCTCAGGCCGTGCCTGGCGAGGCTGCGGACCAGCGCCAGCGGGGCGTCGGCCGGTAGTTGTCCCTGGAAGGCCAGACCCGGCACCGCGGGAACGCTCGCGGCGACCGCCAGCGGAGCGGCGCGGCCGCCGCCTCTCAAGACGACGCGGGCGGGGCCGGCCGGCAGCTGTAGGCTGCCTTCGCCGCGCAGGACGCCGCCGTGCTGGAACAGGTGCAGACCCGCCTGGGCGGGGCCGGACCCGGCCCCGCCGGCGAGGGTGAGATCCAGGTTCGGAGCCAGCCGACCCGAGGCCTTCAGCTCGCCGCCGAGGACGCCGCCGCGCACATCGGCGTTCAGCTGGGCACCGGCCGCGGACAGGCGGATGGCTGCCGTGCCCGCGACGGCGCCCCGCAGGTCGACGGCGGCATCGAGCCTGGGGCCCCCGCCCGCGGCGGCGGTGAGCTTGCCCTGAACGCTAGCCTGGACCCCGCCCAGGGCGGCGTCGGTGAGTCCGATGCTGCCCTGCCAGGCGGATCCGGCGGGCCGCGAGACGTGCAGTGCGAGCGTCCCTGCCAGCAGGGCGCCCTGCCCGTCGATGCTGATGCCCGGGTCCCGCGTCGCCTGCAGGCGCACGTCCACGGGCTGGCCCGCCAGCGCGCCGCCCACCGTCAGCACCGCGGTGCCGCTGGCGGCGTGCCCCTTGGCCTCGCCGCTGACGGTCGTGCCGCCGAACAGGGGCTGCCGGGATAGGACCGCGTGCCAGTCGAGGGCCGTCGGGTCTAGGCTGGCCTGCAGGTGCGGACCGTCGACGCGGATGGACGCGCCTGGGGTGGCGCTCGAGAGGGTGAGGTCACCGAGGCCGGCGCCGGCGAGCGCGGCGCCGCGGATGCTGCCGTCCAGCCAGGGCGTGCCGCCCAGGGCCACGTGGAGCTGCCCGCGCGCGCCCGCACCGAGCCCGTCGAGCGGCCCGGTCAGCGACGCCCGATCCAGGGCAGCCGCGACGGAAGCGCTCCAGCCCTCGAGGGCGTTCGCGCCCCGGATCTGCAGGGCCCCGCCGGGCGAGGTCGCCAGGTGCACCTCGGCGTTCCCCACGGCGGCGTGTCCGCTCGCCTGGACGCTACCCGCCTGCAGGGTCAGGTCGAGGTCGGTGCTCAGGCTACGGTACGAGAGGGTACTGTGCAGGCTCGCGCGGCGCGGGTAGACAGCGGCGTTGGCACGGAGCTGACCATGGACCTGTCCCGAGCCTTGGAGCGTGGCCGAGACCACCGGTTGGCTGGGGCTGCCGCCCACCTGGAAGGTTCCGTCCACCGTGGCATCGGTGCCTCTGGGCCCGAGACCGGCCACGTCGAGCTCGGCGATGAGCGTGCCGGCTCCGAGATGACCCAGGTCGGGCGCCGCCAGCACCAGGGGGCCGTGGATCGCACCCTGGAGCGGTGGGCCGGGGAGCTGCATCGCCGACAGGTCGGCGCTCGCCTGAAGCGCGGCGCGGATGCCGTCGTGGAGGGTTGCGGTGCCGGTCAGGGTGGCGCCGGGAAGGGCGAGCCGTAGCGCGGAGAGGTTGCCGCTCAGCGCGGTGCCGGGGCCGCCCTGGATGTCGGCCCGCAGGCTGGCCTGCGCCCCGCGGAGCGCGGGCACGAAGGGAGCGAGCGGGAGCCCATCGAGCGTGGCCCTGGCGTCGAAGCGGGCACCCGTGAGGCTGGCGTCGACCGTCATGGTAGGGCTCGACAGCGCCAGGTGCCCGCTGCCGCCCCGCCATGTGAGCGTGCCGTCCGCGCTCGCGGCGCCGCCGAGGGTGACCGGCCCCCGCAGCTCGGGACGGAGCAGCCCGCCGGAGAGGACGGGGGCGCCGGTGAGCGTGAGGCTGGCGGGTCCGGGAAGGCGGGCGAGGCTCTGGACGGGGACGTTCAGGTGCAGGGCGCCCTGCCACGCTGCCGGCCCGGCGGGGTCGGCGGCGAGCCGGGCGGCGAGCCGGGCCCACGGCGCCGACCCCGGCCCTGCGCTGGCCGTCACGTTCAAGGGCCCGTCGCCGTGGAGCGTCGCGACCACGCTCCCGGGGAGCGGGGCAGGCGCATGCTCCAGCCTCAAGGTCGCATCGCCCTGGAAGCCCTGCCCGCTCGCCCAGGTCAGCCGGTCTGCCCGGACCGCGACCGCGCGGCCGAAGGGCGCGAGCTGTGCTCGACCGTCGGCATCGACGCGCGCCAGACGCCCGGCGCGCGTGCGTGCGTGGAGCGCGAGCGACCCCAGTGTGAGGCCGGCCTCGACGGCGGCCGGCGACCCCGACAACGACAGCCCGCCGTCGATGTGCCACGCCGGCACGGCGACCGAGCCCGCCAGCTTCGCATCGGGGTAGGCGGGCCCTGCGAGGCGGACGGAGACGGGCGCCGGGCCCCCGCTCAGATCGAGCTCGAAGCGTTGCAGGACGACACTGCCGGAGGCGACGCGGGCGTCGAGATCGAGCGCCCCGCCCAGCCCGACGCCGATCGGCGCCAGCCCGCCCGGCCGAGCGCTGGCGGTCGCGCTCACCACCAGGCCTTCGGGGCCGGGCGCGGCGTCCGCTCGCAGGCTGGCGTTGCCGAGCCGGGCGCGCAGCCGCCCGCTGCGCCCTGCCAGGTCGGCGCCCAGGTCGAGGCTGGCCGTCTCGCCGGAGACCTGCCCCCGCAGGCTGACGGCGTCCGTGGCCCCGAGTGACAGGGTTCCCGCGAGATGCACCCGTGCCGGAGCGGCATCGGCCCGCAGGGCGAGCGGACCCGGCCCCGTCCCAGCCAGGTGCAGCGCCAGGACCCCGTAACCGGCATCGAGGGCGACGTCGCCTCGGCGGGCATGTCCGGAGACCGTGACGCGGTGCCCGGCCGCTGTGCCGGTGGCCTCGACCTGAAGCGTCGCGGAGAGCGGGTCGGTGGCCAGGGCGAGGGCGCCGCTGGCGTCCAGCTGCAGCGGCACCCCGAGGAGCTTCCCCACGGCCGGGTAGTCGACGCCCGCCAGGTCGATGCTGGCGTGCAGCCGCCCCGCCGTGCCAGCCACGGCGGCGCGCGCCAGCGTGTCGGGCGGCGAGGCGGGGGAAGGGGGTCCGGCGCCGCCGCCCGCGTCCATCAGGTCGACGGTGCCGCTGTAGGCGGCGCCGCTGCCGGCGAGGGCGGCCCGCACCGGCAGGCGCGTGCCGCCCGCGGCGAGGGCGCCGGCGGCTTGCGCCTGCCAGGCGCCGGAGCGTTGCAGGCTGCCCGTGACCTCGACATCGCTCGCGAGCAGCGCCGCCCCGTGGGGAAGCAAGGGTGCGAGCGCGCGCTGGTGCGCCACCAGGTCGAGCTGGAGACCGGGGCGCACGCCGCCCGACAGCGTGCCGGTCAGGGCGCGGCCGGCAACGGAGCCGTCGACACGCGGCGCCGTCAGCGGGCCCGATAGCGTGAGGTCGAGCCGCTCCTGCGCCCCCAGGGCCTGGAACGGGACCTGCAAGCTGCCCTGCAGATCGCTCAGGGAACCGCTCAGGGCGACGCCGTCGCCGGAGGCGTCGAGCGCGCCGGACCCGGGGGTGAGGTCGAAGGCGACGGTCCGGGCAGGCACCTGCAGCCAGGTCCCGGCCGATCGCGCCTGGGTCGCCACCGTGCCGTGGAGCGCGAGCGTGCGCCAGCTGCCTCGGGTGTCCACGCTCGCGGTGGCCGCCCCGTTCCAGGCGCGAAGCCGCGCATGCAGGCGGGGGCTGGGAAGGACGGTTCCCTGGACGTCCAGCGCGAGCGGCCCCAACGAGCCCGACGCGCGCGCGCCGAGCGTCGCACCCTGCCCCTCGAGGACCGCCGTCACCGTGCTGGCGGGGCTCCCGGGGAGGGCCGCCGTGACCTTCAGAGCGCCGTCGTAGCGGCCGTGGTCGCGGCTGAGCGCGCCGTCGACGACGGGCGCGGCGGGCAGATCGGGGAACAGAGGGGCGAGGGAGGCGTGGTCGGCCGCGAGGCTCATGCCTGCGACACCGAGGGTCGCCGTGAGCCCGCCGCCGTGCACGCTGACGCTGGATCCTGCCGGGGACCCCGAGATGGTGGCGTGAAGCGTGTCGGCCGCGGTGGACCAGGTGGCGTCGAGGTGGTAGGTCCGTGGGGCGGCGAGATGGGCGGTGCCATGGAAGCTGAGCGTGCCCGCCGGCCTGAGGGCCTTCGGGAGTGGCGCCGCGACCAGGCCGGCCGGCACCGAGCCCTGCAGGGTCAGCGCTGCCGGTGTTCCGCCCGCGCTCGCCAGCTGTTGCCCGCTCGGACCCACCAAGCGGGCCGTGAGCGGCAGGTCCGTCAGGCGACCGGCCAGTCGCACGGCGGGGGCTCCGACAGAGGGTGCGCTTGGGCCGCTCCCGGCCGTGGCGAGGGCGAGCGTCGCGGCGTGGCCTCCGTAGAGGAGGGGTAGCTGCAACGCGGCCGCCAGCCGCGCGCCGCCGGCCGTGTCCAGGTGGACGCCGCCGTGCCGGGCGAGGCGGAGGTCGAGGGAGAGCGGCGACAGCGTTCCCTCGACGCTCCACGCGACCGGCTGGAGCGTAACGCCGGCGCCGAGCGCCTGAGCGGGCAGGGTGCCGCTGCCGTGCACGGCGCCGTCGCGCAGCGTCACGGGCCCGAGCGGGCCGGCGCCGGCCGTGAGGGCGAGGCTCGGCTGCAACGTCCCGGACACGCGCAGGGGGCGCCCCAGCAGTGCGGAGGAGAGGTCCACGCGGAGCGTCTTCGCCGATCCGGTGAGGCGCAGCCGGCCCTGCATCGGGGCGCTCGCGTCCAGCTCGGCGCTGCCCGTGTAGCTGCCCTGTAGGTGCGCGAGGTCGGCGGTGACGGCGCCGCGCACGGGCAGGCCCAGCGCGCCGGCCAGAGGCGCGACGTCGAGGGCGCCGTGCAGCCGCCAGCCCGCTCCGGAGAGGCGGGCCGTCAGGGTGCGGTCGCCACTGCCGGCCGTCAAGGCCATGCCGGCCCCCCCAGCCAGGGCGAGCGTGGCTCGCAGGGGAAGCCCCCCGAGCTGCCCCTGCAGCGTTCCCTCCCCACGGCCGGCATCGAATCCGCCGCCGAGGTGCAGGGGGCGGGCGAGGGTGAACGGGCCGAGGCTCGTCCCGGTCTGGGCCTGCAGGTTGGCGGTCAGCCTGGGCCCGGTCCCGGTGAGCGCGAGGCTCGCGCCGCCACCCTTCACGGTCAGGTCGGACGCGAGCCCGGCGGCAAGGTGGCCCTCGAGCGGCACGCCGGCACGGCCGTCGACGCGGGCTGGAACGCCCGCGAGCTCGAGCGGGAAGCTCCGGAAGGTCGCCTGCAACCGTCCGGCCGCCACCGCGAGCTGCAGGCCGTTGGCGCTCGCGGCCGCGAGGGCGCCCCCGGCCCTGCCCGGCGCCGGGCTCACGGCGAGTGCGACGGCGGGGACCGTGAGCGGCCCCACCTGCGTGGCGCCGATCGTCAGCGTGCCGCGGGGGGCGACGTGGCCGTTCGCGATGTCCAGCGTGCCGCGGTCCAGCCCGAGCGTGCTCCGCACGGGGCCCGTGAGGGGGGTGGGCGCCAGTGACACGGCGAGCTTGCCGGTGAGGGGCGCGAGGGCGAGCTCACCCGTGGCGACCAGCGGCCCCAGGCTGGCGTCGATGCGCTCCAGCCTGGCCCCCGCCAGGGTGGCCGAGACGCGACCGCGCAGGTCCGCATCGAGCGCCTCACCGGCGGTCTGGAGGGCGACCGGCCGGTCGCCCCCGACCGTCAGCGTGAGCGGCAGGGCGGAGACCTCTCCGTCGGCCCGCAAGGTGGCGGTGAGGGGCGCGCTCAGCGCGGGGAGAGCGAGCGCCTGCACCTGCACCTGCCCGCTCACCTTGCCGCCGGAGAGGGCGACGGCGCCCTCGAGCCGCGCGCCCTCGGCGTCCTGCCCGTGGATGGCCGCCTGCCAGCCGTCGCCGTTGAGGCCTCCGTCGACGCTCAGCGTGACGGGGCGAGACAGCAGCGTTCCCCTGTCTTCGATGTGGACGCTGCCCGTGGGGCCGCTCGCCGCCAGCGACAGCTGGGCCTGCAGGTCGAGGCTGTTACCTGGGAACGGCGCCATCTGCTTCGCCGTCGCCTCGATGGTGGTGGCCTGCGGCCCGGTGGCGGCCGTGACCACCGCCGCCCCGCCGGCCACGCGTCCCGTCCCCTCGACCTTGACTCCCGCCCGGGTGTCGTAGCTGTAGTCGGCCTGCAGGTCCGCGAGCGGGAGACCGGCGAAGCTGCCGGAGCCGGTGGCGTCCCCGTTGAGGCGGACGCTCGTCCAGCCTTCGGCGTCGAGGGTCGTGGTGGCGCTGCCGTGCAGCGGGAGCGAGGCGCCCGGGGCCAGGCTGCTCCGCGCCAGCCAGCGGGCGGCCGCCAGGAGCTGGGGGCCGCCGTGCGCGTGCGCGGTCCAGTGGCGGGCCGCGATGTTGACCACGCCCTGAGCGCTGACGTCCCCTCCCAGAGCGGTTCCCTGGACATCGGCGCGCACCAGCGGGTAACGGAGCTGGACGGAGCCGTGGATGCCGTGCGGGTGCAGGCCGATGGCGTCCAGCGCGCCGCCCTGCAAGGTGAGGTCGGCCCGCACGCCGTCGCGCCCCGCGTGGATGGGGCCCGAGACGGTGCCGGCGCTGGCGCCACGGAACCAGTGCCGGGCCAGGCGCACGTCGGCCTGCACCACCTGGCCGTCGAAGCTGGGAGCGCCCAGGTCGAGCGTGCCGGCGACGTCGGCGCTGCCGTCGGCGGTGGTGAGCTGCGCGTCGATGGCGAGGCCCGCGCCCTTCTGGCGGATGCTCACGTGGCTGACGGCCCCGTCGGGCAGGCTGTAGGGAACCTTCTGCACGACGACGCTGACATCCGAGACCGTCAGCTCCTGGAGCCGCGGGCGGATCGGCAGGCCCCCTCCGCCGCCTCCGCTCGGGAGCTGGCGCACGTCGACGGAGCCGCGTACGCCGTCGACCGTGACGGAGAGGGGCAAGGCGCCGCTGATCAGAGACGGGAGGAAATAGCGCACCCGCAGGGCGCGCGCACTCAGGTGCACGCCGGGGGCGACGACGCTGGCACCCTCGAGCTCCACGCCGGTCCACAGATCCCCGGCGGCGTGCCGGTAGCGCACGCTCACCCCGGACCTGTCAAGGGCCGACGTCAGCCGCCCCAGCAGCCAGGCCCGCCCCGGCGGCGTCCTGGGCAGGATCGCCACGAAGGCGACCACCACCGTGACCGCCAGCAGGATCGCTAGGGTTCGTCTTGGCATGGGGTCGAGGGGATCGCCTGGGTCATGGGTGGGGGGCGCCGCGCCGTCGCCTGCCGATCACGCGACAGAGGAGAAATGCCGCTTCCGACGGCGCCTCCGCGTCGTCATCGTAGCATCCGGGAATGAGAAACTGGGGTACCATGACCACGCGATGCGCGGCGTGGACACTTCTCGACTGACGGCGCTGGTCCACGGACGGGTCCAGGGTGTCGGCTTCCGGGCCTTCGTCCGGCGGCAGGCGCTCGACCTCGACCTGGACGGCTACGCGGAGAATCTTCCGGACGGGCGGGTGGAGGTCGTGGCGGAGGGCGAGCGCCGCGAGCTCGAGCACTTCCTGGTCAAGCTGCGCGAGGGACCGCCCCACGCCGAGGTGATGGACATCCAGGTCAACTGGGGCGAGGGAGGGGCGACGCGGCGTGGCTTCTTCGTGTACTGATCCCGACCGCGAGGCTCCGGTGGCGACGACCGAGCCCGGGGGCCCGCAGCCTGCGGCCACGGCAGCCGCGGCCGCTTCCGGCGGCGTGACGGCCGTCCCTGCGGCCCCCGCGCCGGTGGCCGCAGACGCGCTCGCACGCGTGCCGGGCGTGCTCGGTGGCATCGCGCGCGAGCGCGCCCGCGACTACGCCGACGCGGTGCTGCCGGCGCGGCTGGCCTCCGCCCCCTCGGAGTCCGGCTTCGCGGCTGCGTTGCGGCGCCGCGGCGTGGCCGTGATCGCCGAGGTGAAGCGTTCCAGCCCCTCGCAGGGGCACATCCGCGAGCTCGACCCGGCGGCCGTGGCGCGTGCGTACGCCGGCGCCGGCGCGGCCGCCGTCAGCGTGTTGACCGAGCCCCGTCACTTCGGAGGCAGCCTCGAGGACCTCGAGGCCGTCGCCTCGACCGTGACGCTCCCGCTGTTGCGCAAGGACTTCGTCGTGCACCCGGGCCAGATCGTGGAGGCGCGCCAGCACGGCGCCGCCGCCGTGCTGCTGATCGCCGCCGTGTTGGGCGAGGCGCTGCCCGCCTATCTGGCGTTCGCCCGGGCCGTGGGCCTGGGAGCGCTGGTCGAGGTCCATGACGAGGAGGAGCTGGCCCTCGCGATGCGGTCGGGCAGCCGGGTCATCGGCGTCAACAACCGCGACCTGCGCACCCTGGAGGTGGACCTCGCGCTGGCGCCGCGGCTGTTGCGGTCGGCGCGCGAGCGTGGGTTCGAGGGCGTCCTGGTGGCGGAGTCCGGCTACCGCGAGGCGGCGCAGCTCGCCGCGCTGGAGGGCGTCGCCGATGCTGTCCTGATCGGCAGTAGCCTGGCGGCCAGCGGCGATCCCGGGGCGGCGTTGGCCGCCTTGCTGACGGCCGGGGACCGCGCGGTGCCGGCGCAGGGGGACGCGTGAGCCAGGAGGCGGCACGCGCGCCCGCCGTCGTCACCGGCGCCAGCAGCGGCATCGGGCGGGCGCTGGCGCTCGCGCTCGGCAAGCGGGGATGGAGCCTGCTGCTGGCCGCGCGCGACGCCGACCGTCTCGAGGCGGTGCGCAGGGCCGTCGAGGAGCTCGGCGGGACCGCCCGCGCACGGGCCCTCGACGTCACCGACGACGCCGCCGTGGACGCCTGGGTCGCCGGCTATGCGGACCGCCCCGAGGGGGTGGCCGCCCTCGTGCACTCGGCCGGCATGGTCCACCTGGGCAGCGTCGCCGAGACCGACGTGGCGATGCTGGACGCCCACTACGCCGTCAACCTGCGCGCCCCCTACCGCCTCACCAGGGCGCTGCTGCCCGCGCTCGAGAGGGCGCGCGGCCAGGTGGTGTTCATCAACTCCGGGGCCGGCCTCCACGCCAACGCCTCGTGGAGCGCCTACGCCGCCAGCAAGTTCGGCCTCAGGGCGCTGGCCGACAGCCTGCGGCAGGAGGTGGCGTCGCGCGGCGTGCGGGTTACCACGGTCTATCCGGGACGCACGGCCACCCCCATGCAGGCGCACGTCCACGAGCAGGAGGGACGCGGCTACGATCCCGCCGCGTTCGTGCGCCCCGAGGACGTTGGCGAGCAGGTGGCCGGGCTGCTGAGCGTGGCGCCGCCGAGCGTGGTGACGGAGCTCGTCATCCGGCCCGGATAGCGCCCGCGCCGGCGGGTCTCCCGCGCCCGCGCGACGACCTGGACGCGGTTCCGCCCGGGCTATACTCGATAGCATGTCTTCCGAGCGGAGCAGCGACACCATCCACGAGCACCGCTTCGACAACGGCCTCTGGCTGCTCTTCGAGCCGATGCCGTGGCTACCCACCTTGAGCGCGACCCTGCTCATGCCCTTCGGCTCCGGCACCGACCCCACGGGCATGGGAGGGAGCGGGACCGTGTTGCACGACTGGATCCAGCGTGGCGCGGGCGGGCTGGACTCCCGCGCTCACTCCGACGCGCTGGAGGGTCTGGGCGTCCGTCGCGGCGGCTCGGCGGGGCGCGAGGCCGCCAGCCTCGGCGTCTCCTTCCTCGCCGACGAGCTGGCGTCCGTGCTGCCGCTGGTGGCGTCGATGGCGAGCGAGCCGAGGCTGGAGGAAGCGGAGTTCGCGCCGGCCCGCGAGCTGGCCCAGGAGGAGCTGGCGTCCCTCGCCGACGCGCCTACGCAGCGGCTGTTCAACGCCCTGATGGAGCGATTCCTCGACGGCGGGCCGGGCCGGAGTCCCTACGGCACGCGCGAGGGACTGGCTGCGTTGACGCCCGCGACGGTTCGCGAGGACGCCGGCCGGCGGCTCGGGCCGCGCGGCGCCATCCTGGCCATGGCCGGTGGCGCCGAGTGGCAGCAGGTGCTGGAGGTGGCCGGCCGCGCCTTCGGGAGCTGGCAGGGCGACGCGATGCCGCTTGCGGAGCCTGCGTTGCGGCCGCCGGGGACCCAGCACGTCCGCGCCGACTCGGCGCAGACGCAGATCGGCGTGGCCTTCCCGGCACCGGCGCCGGGCGACCCCGAGGTCTACACCTACGATCTGGCGCTGCACGTGCTGAGCGGCAGCATGGGCGCGCGCCTGTTCACCGAGGTGCGGGAGAAGCGCGGCCTGGTGTACAGCGTGGGCGCGTCCTACCGTGCGCTCCACGGCTTCGGCTACACCCTCGGCTACGCCGGGACCACCCCCGACCGGGCCGACGAGACGTTGCGCGTCCTGCTCGCCGAGATCCGCCGTCTCACCGAGGGCGCCGAGGCGGACGAGTTCGAGCGGGCTCTCACCGGGGTGCTGTCGTCGGTGGTGATGCAGGGCGAGTCGAGCGGTGCGCGGGCGTCGCGCCTCGCGTCCGACGCGCTGCTGCAGGGGCGAACGCGGACCCTGGGCGAGATCCGGCGCGAGGTCGAGGCCGTCGATCTGGAGCGGCTCAACGGCTACCTCCAGGAGCACCCGTTCCCGGAGGCGACGGTGGTCACGCTGGGGCCCAAGCCCGTGTCGCAGGAGGCGGCCGCGTGAGCGGGGGCCGGGCCGTCCCGCCGGCGAGCGGCGCCCTGCGCTACGACCATGTCGTGCTGGACAACGGGCTCACGGTGATCGGCGAGCTCAACCCCAACGCGGTGAGCGTGGCCGCGGGCTACTTCGTGCGGACCGGCGCGCGCGACGAGAGCGGCGATGTCGCGGGCGTGTCGCACTTCCTCGAGCACATGATGTTCAAGGGCACCGACCGGCGAACCGCCGCCGACATCAATCGCAGCTTCGACGAGCTGGGGGCGCAGTACAACGCCTTCACCAGCGAGGAGCGCACCGTCTACTACGGCGCCGTCCTGCCCGAACGCCTGCGGCAGCTGCTGGACCTGCTCTCCGACATGATGCGTCCCGCCCTGCGCCAGGAGGACTTCGACGTCGAGAAGAACGTCATCCTGGAGGAGATCGCCATGTACGAGGACCGGCCGCACTTCCGGGTCTTCGAGCTGGCGGGGAACGGCTTCTGGAACGGCCATCCCCTGGGCCACAGCGTCCTGGGCGGTCAGGACTCGATACGGGCGCTGACGCGCGAGCAGATGCTCGCCTACTTCGAGCGCCGCTACGTGCCGTCCAACCTCGTCCTGGCCGTGGCGGGCGCCTACGACTGGGACGCCGTCACCGGCGATGTGGCGGCGCTGACGCAAGGCTGGCGGCCCGTCGACGCGGGCCGCGAGCTGGTGGCCCCCCGGCCTGCGGCCGGCGAGGGGCGGACGCGCGACGACGCCCTGTCGCGGGTGCACGCGGCCGTGTTCGCGCCGGGCCTGGCCGTGACGGACGAGCGGCGCTACGCCGCCGCGGTCCTGGCGAACGCCCTCGGAGACGACAGCGGCTCCCGCTTGTTCTGGGCCCTGGTGGACAAGGGGCTGGCGGACAGCGCCAGCCTCGGCCACGAGGCGTCGGACGGGGCGGGCGCCTACGTGGGGTACGTGAGCGCCGCCCCCGAGCGGGCCGACGAGGTCCTGGGCGTCTACCGCCGGGTGCTCGGCGAGGCGCAGGAGGACGGTCTCGGTGCCGAGGAGTGGCACCGCTCGCAACGCAAGCTCGCCACCTCGCTCACGCTGCGAGCGGAGACGCCGCTCGGCCGCCTGGTCTCGCTCGGTGTCGGGGAGCAGACCCTGGGCCGCTATCAGAGCGTCCAGGAGGTGGTGGACGCGGTGATGGGGACCACCGTGGACGACGGGCACGCGTTGCTTTCCCAGCGGCCCTTCGACGCGCTCTACGTTCACCGCCTCGAGCCGGCGGGAGCCACGGAGGAAGCCACGACCTCGTGACCGGGTGGCGGCCACGGGACGGACTTTTCATGCATCTTCATGGCGTGCGTGCGTAGACTGACGTCGTGCGACGGCTTCTCCGCGTCTCCCCGGCTCTGCTGCTCGTGGTAGCGGTGGCCGCGGCCGGGGCGTCCGGCGTTTCCACGGCCGGGTCCGGGAGCGCGGCGGCGCCGAGCGGCCCGGATACGTCACCGTCGACGGTGGGGGCTCCCGCCTCCTCGTCGGGAGCCCCTTTCGCAGCCCTCACGGTGACGCCCGACGGGGCGCAGAGCTACGACATCTCGACGGGCGTGACCACCCTGCCTGACGGCGGCACGGTGATCGATCAGGACACCGGCGTGCGCCTGCACGCCAAGCGGCTCACCTACGTGGACGGCGCCTACATCGACGCCAGCACGGTGACCGTGTCGGGAGCGTTCGGCACGCTCACCGCCGACAAGCTGCACATCGACGTGCCCAAGGCGGTCCTCACCGCGTCTGGGGACCTCGCCCTGACGCGTCACGCCCTGCGCCTGACGGCGGTCAGGCTCACCTACGACGCCGGCCGCCAGGTGGCGGACTTCACCGGGCCCGTCACCGGGTCCGCGCCCGACTTCCAGGCCAGCCGCCTGCTGCTCGATGCCGCGAGCGGCAACGTGCTGCTGGTGGGGGATTACCGCTACGCCAGCGGGCCGTTGACGCTGACGGCGCCCGAGGGCGGGGGCCGGCTCGAGTTGAAGCTCCACCAGGTGAACGGGTCTCCCGTCTACGACGCCGCGACCGACGTCTCTTCCGAGCTGCTGGCGCGCTTCGCCGCCGAGCTCAACTGACGCGCGCGTCCAGGTGGCGGGGGGCCGCTGCATACGAGCATTCCGCGCGCTGCTCGTGACGCTGGCGGTGCTCGGCGGCGCGCTGGCGCAGGCCCAGTGCCGTCCGCCGGCCACGGCCACCCGGCTCACCATCAAGGGCTTCGCCTCGGCGTACTTCCAACAGTTCCGCACCGACACCGAGCAGAACTCCGCCGAGCTGTACGGCGGGGTGTGCCTGATCGGGGCCGACCACGCCTGGACCCTGGCCGCGGACCGCGTGAGCGTGAGCGGGCTGCAGGGGGCCCTGCGCGTCACCGCCGCCAGCCCCACGCTCAGCTTCCAGGGCTGGTCGGCGACGGCGGGCAGTCTGGACGCCACCAGCCAGACGCTGAGCCTCGGCTCGGTGGAGCTCACGGGGCACGGCGTCAGCGGCACGGCCGAGACGGTGCGCCTCGATCTCGCCAGCGGAGCGCTCGAGCTCACCGCCATCGACCTCCACGGCGCGGCCTTCTACCTTCGCGGCGATTCCGCCACCCTGTCCGGCGACCGGCTGGGGGTCACGGCTCCCAGCGTGACCACCTGCCACTGCGCGGGCCCGCCGCTCTACCGGGTCGACGGCGCCTCGGCGCAGGTGGCCGTGCAAGGCCAGCGCATCGTCCTGAGTGGCGGTCACGTCGTGGTCGGGAAGCTCGAGGTGCCGCTGGCGAGCCCGGTCACCATCGATGCGGCGGCCCTGAAGGCCTTGACGCTGCCGCTGACCATCGAGGACGTCACGGGCGATGCCGTCAGCGGCACGCCGGCGGCCGGCCTCGAGGTGCTGCTCACGCACCTCGGCCTCGCGCCCGGCATCTACGCGCAGCTCGGGGTCGCCGGCCTCGACGCCGGCCACCCTCTGGCCGGTATCGCGCTGCTGCGAGGGGGTGGTCACGGCACGTCCTTCACCTTCGGCGAGGCGCCCGGCGGGATGCGCTACGAGGAGACGAGCGATCAGGCGATCACGCCCTGGTTCGATGCCGGCTTCGACACCCGCGTCCTGGAACCCGGGAACCGCGACACGCTCCGCGAGGGCGTGCTGCATGCCCGCCTGCACACGGGCGTGGCGCCGCTGCACGGCAGTGCCGCGCTGGCGATGTTCGCGGCCGGGTCCTCGCAGCAGCCGAGCACCGGCGAGGTGGCGGGCGCCCGCCTGGGCGCGAGGGCGAGCATCGCCGCCGCTACCCCACCCGCGCCCTGGGGGCACCTCAGCCTCCGGCTCGGCGGCGAGGCGAGCCTCTACCCGGACCAGCGAGCCAGCCAGTGGGGGGTGGACGTGCAGCCCGGCTACGGTCTGCGCGCGGGCCCGCTGGACCTCCAGGTCTCCTACCTGGCCCGCTTCACGGACGGCGGCTCGCCCTTCACGACCAGCCTCGACCGGCTCGAGCCGGTCGAGCGCCCCTCCGGCAGCGTGACCCTGGCCGGCGCTCTGGCACCCGGCTGGCGCGGCTCCGCCAGGCTGGCGGCGCAGATCGACCTGGTGGGGAACAGCAGCGTCGCGGCCGGCGTGAACCAGCTGGACGTCTCGGGCTCGCTCACGCGTTCTGTGGGGGCCTGGCAGCTCAGCGTCTCGGGGGACGCGGTGCTGGCGGGCATCGTGACTCCCAACGGGGCCCGCGACGGCTACCTCCAGGCCGCGGTCGGCGCCAGTCGAGGCGACCTGGCGCTGGGGGCCGAGGCGCGCTACCGCTATGCGCCCGCCTACGTCGGCCTGGATCTCCTCCAGGTGAGCGCCGCCGTGCCGATCGCCCTGCCCGGCGCGGTCGTCCGGCCGTACCTGGCGCTCGACCTCGCGCCGACCGTCACCTCCGGCGCGCTTCCCACCATCAGCGGCCACGGCCTCGACCTGACGCTGCCGACCTGCTGCGGCGCGCTGAAGCTCGGCTACCGCGACGACGGCGGCACCTGGACCGTATCGGTCGCGGTGGACCTGCAGACGCACATGGCGCAGGCGTCGTCGGGCGCAACCTGCCCGACGCGGGCGCGCGCCACGCCGACGATCGCCGACCCCGCGGCCGCCGCCCCGGTCTGCGCGGCCGGCTCCGACGGCACGGGTATCATGACCGGGGCCGCTACCGGGCCGCCGCTTTGACGCCGGCGCGACCGGACGCTCCCGGTCCCGGGTACCCAGCATGCTGACACGGATCGACCGTTACCTCCTCCGCGAGAGCCTGCCGCCACTGCTCTTCGGGTTGCTGCTCTACAGCTGCCTGGCGGTGGTCAGCACCACCCTTCCCAGGTTGCAGTGGATCGTCGGCACGCCCATCCTGCGCCTGGGCGGCTGGCTCGCCCTGCAGCTGCCTACCGCGCTGGAGCAGACCCTGCCCATCGCGCTCGTGCTCGCCGTGCTGCTCGCCTTCGGCCGGCTCGGGACGGACAACGAGCTGCTGGCGATGCAGGCGGGCACGGTGCCGCTGCTGCGCGCCTCGGCGGTGTTCATCGCGGCCGGGGCGCTCGCCGCCTTCGCGGCCCTCGCCCTCAACCAATGGGTCCT
This sequence comes from Trueperaceae bacterium, assembly GCA_035266525.1. Taxonomy (GTDB): domain Bacteria; phylum Deinococcota; class Deinococci; order Deinococcales; family Trueperaceae; genus JASBRS01. The sequence goes on from DATFNF010000038.1 coordinate 43,411, forward strand.
TCCGCAGACCAACGGCATGGTCGCGCAGCAATACTGGCAGCTGACCGCGGGGTCCAGCGGCCTCTTCCGCCTGGCGGACCAGAACGTGCCGGTGGGGGACTTCACCCTGCGCTTCCAGAGCGCCGGACCGGACGACACCATGCGCGGGGTGCGGGTCGAGAAGTGGGACGGCAGCAAGCTCACCCTGCTCCGCGCGCGCAGCGCCCGCTTCCAGGGTACCGATCTCATCCTGGCGGGGTACGACGTGACCGTGCTGGACTTCTCGGCGTTGGACGGGGCCCGGCAGGGCGATCCCCGGCAGGCCCTGTCGAAGCTGGTGCGTCTCATCAACCGGCCCGCCGACCCCAACGCCACCCTCACGCTGACGACCTCGCTCACCGAGAAGGACCTCATCTCCCGCTTCAGCGGCGGCGGCTTCGGCGACACGCGCTCGATCGCGGGGGCCTGGCACGACGCCCACGACCAGCAGCTCGCCTACCGCGACCGCCGCCAGGCGGCGGTGCTGTTCCAGCGCATGCTCTCCGAGCCCTTCGCCAACGTCACCCTCCTGCTCGTGGCCATCCCGCTGGCGTTGCTGTACGCAGGCAGCCGCGGCATCGCCTTCGGCCTGTCGCTGGTGGTGACGCTGGTGTGGTACGTGGCGCTCACGATGGGGCAACTCTTCTCCCAGACCGGCGCGTTGCCGGTCTGGCTCGGGCCGTGGCTGGGGAACATCGTGCTGGGCGCGATCGGCATCTACCTGCTGGCGCGCAGGGTGCGGTTGCGCTGACCCCGTCGGGCGACGGGCGCCGGGGCCCGGCGGCGGGCAGGTGTCCCCGCACGTAGCCGTGATGAGCGTCCCTGTCGGCACGGAGCAGCCCTGTCGTGAGTGCTGGTGATAGACTGATACGCCTAATGGACGGGCTCCTGGCCAGCCTCGACGTCGCCACCGACTACCTGACCCCCACGGACCGGGAACGCGTCGCGGAGGCCTTCAGGTTCGCCGAAGAGGCGCACCGCGGCATGAAGCGCCGCTCCGGCGAGGACTACATCACGCACCCCGTAGCGGTCACGGCCCTGCTCGCCGAGATGCACCTCGACGTGAACGCTCTGATGGCCGGGCTTCTGCACGACACCGTCGAGGACACGCCGGCAACGCTGGAGCAGATCGAGACCCGCTTCGGCGAGCCCGTCCGCCGCATCGTCGAGGGGGAGACCAAGATCAGCAAGCTGGCCGTGCGCGTCTACGAGGACGAGCAGGCCGAGAACCTGCGCCAGATGCTGCTGGCGATGGTGTCGGACGCGCGCATCATCCTGGTGAAGCTGGCCGATCGCCTCCACAACATGCGCACGCTGGCCAGCATGCCGCCCCAGAAGCAGCTCCGCATCGCCAAGGAGACGCTGGAGATCTTCGCGCCGCTGGCCCACCGGCTCGGCATCAACCACATCAAGAACGAGCTCGAGGACCTGAGCTTCTACTACCTCGAGCCGGAGCGCTACCGCCAGCTCGAGCGTCAGGTGCGCATGCGGCACGCCGAGCGGGAAGCCTACGTCAAGGAGTCCATCGAGCTGCTCGCGGACCGCCTCACGACGGAGGGGCTCGCCTTCGAGCTCTCCGGCCGCAGCAAGCACCTGTACAGCATCTACCGGAAGATGCAGCGGGACAGCAAGAACCTCGACCAGATCTTCGATCTGATGGCCATCCGCGCCATCCTGACGGCCGACCCGCCGATGCCGGGCATGGCTCCGGAGGACGCCGAGAAGGCCGTGTGCTACCGGGCGCTCGGGATCGTGCACAGCCTCTGGACGCCCATCCCCGGACGCTTCAAGGACTACGTGGCGGTGCCCAAGCCCAACGGCTACCAGTCCCTCCACACCACCGTGATCGGCCTCCTCGGGCAGCCCATCGAGGTGCAGCTCCGTACCCGCCGCATGCATGAGGTGGCCGAGTTCGGGGTCGCCGCGCACTGGGCCTACAAGCAGGGCATCGAGGACGCCGACGAGGTCAAGAAGCGGCTGGAGTGGATGAAGCAGCTTCTCGACGTCGACAGCACCGCCGAGGACGCCGGCACGTTCGTCGATGCGGTGAAGACCGATTACCTGGCCGAGCGCGTCCTCGTCTTCACGCCCGCCGGGGACGTGGTGAACCTGCCTCGCGGGTCCACGCCCATCGACTTCGCCTACCAGGTGCACACCGAGGTCGGTCACCGCTGCATCGGCGCGCGCGTGAACGGCGAGATCGTGCCGCTGGGCTACGAGCTGCAGACCGGGGACCGGGTGGAGATCCTCACGAACCGCAGCAGCCAGTACGGCCCCTCCAGCGGGTGGCTGAACACGGTGGTCACCCGCAGCGCCAAGCAGAAGATCCGTCACTACTTCCGGCTGCAGGAGCGGGAGGGACACCTGGAGTCCGGGAAGCGCGCCCTGGAGCGGGCCCTCAGACGGCGTCAGCTGCCGGTCAACTCGCTGACCAGCAAGGCGAGGCTGGAGGGCGCGGCGCGCAAGCTGCTGAACTCGGACTCGGTGGAGGACCTGTTCCTCGCCATCGACAACCACCGCATGCCGGTCAGGCAGGTGGTCGAGGCGGTCGCCCCGGAGTCCGTCAGGGAACGCCAGCCGCAGCACCCTGCGCCCGGCGAGCGGAAGAGCGTCAGCGGCGTCTACGTCGACGGTCTGGACGCCCCCGCCAAGCTGGCCCAGTGCTGCTCGCCCGTGCGCGGCGACGACGTGGTGGGCTACATCACGCGCGGCCGGGGCATCACCGTGCACCGCGTCGACTGCCCCAATGTCAAGCACCTCATGGTGACCGAGAGCGAGCGCTTCGTGAACGTCACCTGGGACGTGCCCTCGGGCGAGGTGTTCGCGGTCGACTTCGAGGTCGTCGCGGTCGACCGGCCGGGGCTGCTCAAGGACGTGCTCGACGTCATCGCGGGCATGAACAAGTCCGCCACGCGCGTGACCGCCGACGTGCAGAGCGCTTCCAGGGCGCGCATCCACTTCCGGGTCGACGTGAAGGACCAGACCGAGATCGAGTTCATCAAGGACAACGTGGCGCGCATCACGGACGTGACGCAGGTGTACCGGGCGAAGCCGGGGCTGAAGGCGTAAGGCGGGCGCCGCCGCCGGAGGCTCGGTGGGGCAGGATGCCACCACCAAGATTGCAATAACTAGATCGTTCTGTCTGGCTCAGAAGTGCGATGTGGACGCACGCAGGACTGTGCCGTCGCCGGCAGCGGTGCTACCGTGGACGCCTGATGGCCGAGCGCGTGCGTGTCCTGTTCGTGTGCATGGGCAACATCTGCCGGTCGCCGATGGCGCACGGGGTGTTCCGCCGGATGATCGCGGAGGCCGGCCTCGCCGACCGTGTGACCATCGACTCGGCGGGCACCATCGACTACCATGCCGGCGAGCCTCCCGATCGGCGCGCGATGGCGGCCGCGGCGCAAGGCGGCACGGACATCTCGGACCTGCGGGCGCGTCCGCTGACGGCTGACGACTGTCGCCGCTTCGACCTCATCCTGGCCATGGACCGGGGCAACCTGAACCGGATCCACGGGGTGTGCGGCGCGGGCCCCGCCGCGAGGCTGTTCCTCGACTACGCCCCACAGCGGGCCGAGCAGGAGGTGCCGGATCCGTACAGCGGCGGACCGGACGCCTTCGCGTACGTGCTCGAGCTGATCGAGGCCGGTGCCGCGGGCTTGCTCGCGGAGGTCCGGAGCCGGCTGGATGCCGGGGCCGCCGCCTAGGTGTCCGGCACAGGGTCCGACCTGGCGGACCGCGTCGCGTCGGCGCTGGGCGTGGAGGTCGTGCACAGTGCGGCCCTGAGCGGCGGGCAGGTGGGGGAGGTCGTCCGCTGCTCGCTGGCCGATGGCCGCGAGGTCGTCGCGAAGGCGTCGCCCGGCACGCCGCTCGACGTGGAGGGCTTCATACTGCGCTACCTGGCGCGGCGCAGCGGCCTCCCGGTTCCGGGCGTGCTGCACGCCGCGCCGGATCTTCTCGTCGCGAGCTACGTACCCGGCGGGGCGCCCATGACGCCGGCAGCCGAGCGCCACGCCGGGGAGCTCCTCGCCGACCTGCACGAGATCCACGCCGAGCGTTTCGGCTTCGAGCGCGACACGCTGCTCGGCCCGTTCACGCTCGACAACGCCTGGACGCGCCGCTGGCCGGACTTCTACGCCGACCGGCGGCTACGGCCCATGGCCGCGGTCGCCTACGGGCGGGGCAAGCTGCCGGCGGAGGACCGCGACCGCGTGGAGCGCCTGGCGGACGCGCTGCCGTCGCGCTTCGACGGCGACCCCCGCCCCAGCCTCATCCACGGTGACGTGTGGGGCGGGAACGTGGCGGTGGGGGAGGGGCGCATCGCGGCGTTCCTCGACCCGGCCATCTACTACGCCCACGCCGAGGTGGAGCTGGCCTTCATCGACCTGTTCCGCACCTTCGGGAGAGCTTTCTACGAGGCGTACGAGGCCGTGCGGCCGATCGACGAGGGGTACGCGCGCTGGCGGCGCGACCTGTATCAGGTGCTGCCGCTGCTGGTGCACGTCGCCTTGTTCGGGGGGCCGTATCTCTCGGGATTGCGCGCGCGACTGCGGCGCCTGGGGGCATAGGAGGCGCGGTGCGGGGTCTCGGCGCGGGTCGAGTGGTAGGGACCGGACGGCCTCACGGCGCGGCCTCGGGGAGACAGCCGTCGCCCGGGACGCCGCGCCCGAGCCGGCTGCGCGATCCGAACAGGAAGCGCCCCGCCGGTGGCCAACGGCACCTGACGATCACCCCTTAAGGCTGCTTCTTCCGACCTGACCTGGTTCGGGGGTCGCCACCGCGTTGGGCCGGCGGGGCGACAAGCAGGGTACCACGTTGGCGGCGCCAGCCCACGGAGCCACGCGGCAACGCCTGCAAGAGCGTTCGCACGCGCTCGCCGGCCCGCGCCGTGGGATGATCTAAGAGCCATGTAAGAGAACTGTGAGAGGCGAGCGGGTACCCTTCGCCGCGAAAGGAGTCTGTCGGTGGCACGCAAGCAAGGCTTCACCCTCATCGAGCTGCTGATCGTGCTGGCGATCATCGGCATCCTGGCTGCCGTGATGATCCCGCGGCTCCTGCACGCGCGCATCGCCGCGGAGGAACAGGCCGCGCGCGTCCACACCAAGAACGTCTACACCGCCAGCCTGGCCTACTTGACCGAGGATCCGAACCACACCGAGGTGCTCGGCACCTGCACGGCGGGCTACACCGCCGGCGCCTACGTCGTGAGCGACCCGAAGGATTACCTCATCAGCTCTTGCACCGTGAAGGACGCCAACAGCGACGGTATCCCCGAGGTCAAGACGGTGCTCAAGGACGGCGACGTCATCCAGCTGCCATGATGCGGGCAGGCGGCTCGGCAAAGTGGGGAATCTGTAAGAGTGCTGTAAGGCCGGCTGGATACATTGGAAGCACGTGGACACTTCGGTTCACGCCGAATTCGGTAGGGGACCGGCCAATCATCGTCCATCATCCGGTTCTCAGAAGGGAACCAACATGAGGATCCGTCGCACTCAGGGCTTCACCCTCATCGAGTTGCTGATCGTCATCGCGATCATCGGCATCCTCGCTGCGGTGCTGATCCCGAACCTGCTGCACGCCCGGGCCGTGGCCCAGGACCGTGCCGCCCAGGCCTACGCCCACGACGTCTACACCGCGGGCGAAGC
>DATFNF010000039.1:0-36770 GCA_035266525.1 Trueperaceae bacterium
AGGAAGCTCGATGGCATACGTGATCGCTGAACCCTGTATCGGCGTCAAGGACGCGTCCTGCGTGGACGTGTGCCCTGTGGAGTGCATCTACGAGGCCGAGGACCAGTTCTACATCCATCCCGAGGAGTGCATCGACTGCGGTGCCTGCGTGCCGGCCTGCCCGGTGGACGCCATCTTCCCGGAGATCGACGTTCCCGACGAATGGAGCTCGTTCATCGAGAAGAACAGCCAGCTATCCGGACTCTAGGACGGATAGCCGCTGCCCGGACTCTAGGACGGATAGCCGCTGTCCGGACTCTACGACGGATAGCCGCTGTCCGGACTCTACGACGGATAGCCGCTGTCCGGACTTCAGGACGGATAGCCGCTGCCCGGACTCATGGCCCGAGGGCCTCGACCTCCTCCCGCTAGTAAGTTCCGTTTAGGCCCTGTGGGCCTGGTTGTGGGTTGGTAGGGTCGCCTGGTCGGGATTCCGGCGGAACGAACACCGCTTGAGGGGCGTCCGGGGTGGCGCTGCCGGCTCGCCGGGTCTCGCGCGCCGGCGGGCGCACGTCTGTACCGTCTCCCCCGCGCCGGTGCCCGGGCGCCGCGCCGCTGCTTCCTCCGTCACGCCCTGCGGGGCGCCGCCGTCCTCGCCTCCGGGCACGACGTGACGGCTTGCGCGCGCCGCCCGAGCCGGGTGGCGCGCGTCGTCCTGATGCACGCTCCGCCGCAGCACCGTCGCCGGCAGGCTCCGCCATCACCACCGCGCGCTAGCTTTCCCGTCTGAGACAGGACATTCGCACCTTCCGTCGAGGCCGGTCCCTCCCGATACTGGGGCACGGCAGGACGGGGTGGGGCGGTGCGCCGCCCTGCCCGCGCTCCGCCCCGAGGAGGCTGCCATGGAGTTCAGGCGCATCCTGGTGCCCGTCGACGGCAGTCCCTGCAGCGACCGCGCGATCGAGGAAGCGATCGCCTTGGGGAAGGTTTTCGGCAGCCAGCTGACCTTCCTCTCGGTCGTCGACAACCCCCTCCGCGGCCTGTACGGCTACTCCGAAGGCATCACCTACTACAGCGACGTCGTCGACGCCTTGGAGCGCGCCGCGCAGACGGCCCTGGACCGCGCCGCCGCCGGCGCCGCGGCAGCGGGGCTCGCAGCCGAGCAGCGTCTGGTGCGCAACGCCGCGCCCGTAGACGCCATCCTGGCAGCGGAGCGGGGCCACGACCTGACGGTCATCGGCACGCACGGGCGCCACGGCGTGAACCGGGTCTTCCTGGGCTCGGTCACGGAGGGCGTGCTGCGGCACTCCTGCCTGCCGCACCTCGTCGTTCGCTGCGGGAACGAGCCGCTGGACTCGCCGGGATGAACGCACCGCGAGGAGGGAGAGTCGCATGATCGGCACGGAACGGATCCGCGCGCTGAGCGCCGAGGTCGCGGCGCATCCCGCTCCCGTCATTTCCCTGTACCTGGACGTCAACCCCGCCCGTCCCGACAACGCCCGCAAGGCGTACGCCCTGCGGGCCCGGGCGGCGATGGACCGCCTGGGCGTTCCCAAGCGCGCCGGCCGACGCCTCACCGAGCGCCTGCGCCAGGACCAGGGCATTCCCGACGCGCGCACCCTGGTCGTCTTCGCCGGCATGGACGAGAGCGGCTTCTTCGAGAGCTACACGCTGCGCTCCGAGCTGCCCCTGGTGGCCGCCGAGGGCGGCGTCGTGGCCCGTTGGGGCGAGCCGTACCTGGCGCCGCTGCTGCTCACCGTGCAGGAGAGCCAGCGCTACCTGGTCTTGCTGCTAGCCACCGACCGGGTGCGGCTGTTCGAGCTCTACCTCGAGGAGGCGGTGGAGCTGGATGCCTACGTGCAACCCCTCGACGCCAGCGACTGGCGGCCGCTGCGGGAGCACAGCACCGGCATGCCGGGCGTCCCCGCGCGCGGCGGCTCCGGCAAGGACATCTTCGACAAGCGCGTCGCGGACTGGCGGCGGCGCTTCCACCACGACGTCGCGCGCCGCATCGACGGCGTGCTGGCGAGCCTGGGCGGGGACGTGCGCCTGATCTTGATGGGCCAGCCGCACGAGATCGCGGCGTTCGAGCCGCACTTGCCCCCGGCGCTGCAGGCGCGGGTGGTGGAGCGCCTCGCGGCTACGGCCAACCCGGCGGCCCCCGCGTCGGAGCTCGAGCCGTTGCTGACGTCCGCCGTGGCGCGCGTCGAGGCGGCGGCCGGCGGCGCGCTGCTGGACCGCATCCGCGAGCAGGGGGTGTGGGGCTTCGGCCCGACCCTGGAGGCCGTGCAGGAAGGACGGATCCACGTCCTAGCGGTTCCCTGGCGCATGAGCGCAAGGGTGTTCCGCTGCTCCGAGAGCGGCCGCGTCACCGTCACGCCGGACGCCGCCGAGCGGCTGTGCCCCGGCGAGGCGCCGCGCGAGGTCCCGCTCGCCGACGTGCTGCCGGACCTGGTCTCGCGGCACGCCATCAAGCTGGCCGTGATGCACGGCGACAACGAGACGCGCCTGACGACCGCGTTCGACGGGCTGGCGGGGCTCACCCGCTGGTAGGCCATGGCCGAGTCGGGGCGCGCGCGCGAGGTCGTCGAACGGCTCCTCAAAGCTGAGAGCCGGGCGACCGCGCGGCTTGCGGAGGCCGAGGAGCACGCTCGGGACCGGCTGAGGCAGGCCGCCCGGGAGGCAGACCGCCGCCGGGCGACGGCCGGCGAAGAGGCCGAGCGCGACCACGAGGGCGGCTTGGAGCGCGCGCGCCGTGACGCCGACGCGGAGGCCGCCAGCCACGTGGAGGAGATCGAGGCACGCTGGCGCCTTCTGGCGGACGCCGCGGCGACCCGTGTGGATGACGCCGCCGCGCGGGTGGTCGCCTGGGTGTGCGGCGAGGATGGCGAGGACGGCCGGTCATGATCGGCGCCATGCGGCACGCCGCCGTGCACGCCCAGGTGCGGGCCCGTCACGCCACCCTGCTCGAGCCGGCGGCCTGGCGTGGCCTGCTCCAGGAGCGCGACCTCCGCGGCATCGCGGCGCGGCTGCGCGACACCCGCTACGGCCCGGACCTTCCCGACGACGCGGCCGGGCTCGAGCGCGAGCTCGACGCCGCGCTCGCCGCGGAGACGCTCACGGTGTCCACCTTCGCCTGGGGCGAGACCCGGGCGCTGCTGGACGCCTACGCGCGGCGCTTCGAGCTGGCGAACCTCAAGACCGCCCTGCGAGCGCGGTTCTACGCCCTGCCCGCCGAGACGCGCGACCTCGCCATGATCCCGCTGCCGCGCACGCGCCTGCGCTGGCGGGCGCTGAGCGAGGCGCCCAGCATGGAGGCGTTCGCCGGCCAGCTGGCAGGGACCCCGTACGCGCGACCGGTCCGCACCGTGCTGGAGCAGAAGGGGGAAGCCTCCCCCTTCCCCTTCGAGGTCGCCCTCGACCTGGCGTACTTCCAGACGCTGGTGCGGCGCATCCAACGCCTGGGCGGGCGCGACGGGCGCCGCGCGCGGCTCCTGCTGGGCACCTGGATCGCAGTCGAGAACCTCTCGTGGGCGTTCCGTTACCGCCGGCTCTCCGGCCTCACCCCCGAGGAGACGGTGAACTACACCCTGCACAGCGCGTTCGGCGCGGGCCTGGAGGCGGTGCGGCGGGTGGTGCTGGGGGCCACCGTGGCGGAGGAGGCGAGCCGCCTCGGCTTCACGGTCGACCCCGACGCCCCGGAGGACGAGGCGGTGGCCGCCCTCGAGCGCGCCGCGGACGAGGCCCGCGCGGAAGCGGCCGTCACGATGTTCTTCGGGGCCCCGTTCGACCTGGGCGCGCCGCTGGCGCTGCTCACGCTCCGCGAGGTGGAGGTGCGCGATCTCGTCACCCTCATCGAGGGACGGTCGGCGGACCTCGACGACGCGGCGCTCCACGCGCGCCTGCTGGGGCCCTACGCACGTGGGGGGACGTGAGCATGCTGCTCCCGGAGCGCCTGCGCGAGGTCAGCCTGTTCGTGCTGGAGCGCGACATCGAGTCGGTCTCCGAGGTGATCCTGCGCGCCGAGGCGCTGCATCCGGAGGACGTGGAGAGCGACGCCCTGACGCCGAAGCGCGGCTGGGGCGAGGTGGCGCAGCGCGCCGAGCGGCTGGCGCGGCGTGCCCGGGCGGCGCTCGACGCCATCGGCCTGACCCCCCAGGCGGCGCCGCCGCCGCAACCCGTGCGGCCCACCAGCGAGCTCGACGCCCTGGAGGCCCAGCTGACGCTGACCGAAGCGCGCACCGGCGAGTGGCAGGCGCGCGCCGAGCGCAACCGCCGCGAGCTGGAGTCGCTGGCGCTGACCCGCTCGCAGCTCGAGCTGCTCGAGCCGCTCGACGTGCCGGTGGAGGCCCTGGCATCGCTGCGTCACCACCATCTGGTGCTGGGGACGCTGCCGAGCGAGAACCTGCCGCGCGTCGCGGCCTCGCTGTTCATGATCGCCTTCGTGCTGGTGCCCGTGCGCTCCCGCAGCGGCCGCACCCTGGTGGTCGCCGCCAGCGCCCGCGACGACGCGGCCATCCTGGACCGGGCGCTCCGCTCCGCCTTCTTCGAGCCCGCGCCCTTGCCGCCGGACGCGCGCGGCGAGCCCCGGCAGGCGCTCGTCACGGTGGACCGCGGCATCAGCGAGGCGCGCGCCCGGGCCGACGCGCTGGCGACCGAGCGCGCCGAGCTCGCGGCCGCCCTGCGCGAGAGCCTGGTCCCGCTGGAGGCTCGGCTCCGGGCGGCGGCGGCGCTTGCGGACGCCATCCGCCGCTTCCCCAGCCGCGGGGAGGTCTACCTGGTGGCGGGCTGGGTGCCGCAGCGCAGCTTCGAGCGCCTGGCCGGCGAGGTGCGGGCGGCGGCCAGCGCGCCCGTGGTGCTCCAGTCGGAGCCGCCGGCGCGCGAGCGTCACGGGGTGCCCACCCTGCTGCGCGCCCCGGCCTGGCTGCGGCCGTTCCAGATGCTGGTGACGACCTACGGCCTGTCGGGGTACGGCGAGGTCGACCCCACCCTGCCCGCGGCGATCACCTTCCTGCTGATGTACGGGATGATGTTCGGCGACGTCGGCCACGGCCTGCTGCTCGCGGGCGCGGCGTTGCTCCTCACCTGGCGCTCGGGCGCGCCGCTCGGCAAGGTGATGGCGGCGGCGGGGGTGAGCGGGGCGCTCTTCGGCCTCCTCTACGGCACCGTGCTGGGCGCGCCGCTGCTGCCGGCGCTCTGGCTGAGGCCTCTGGACCGCGTACAGGACCTGCTCCTGGCGGCCATCGCCGCCGGCGTCGTGGTGCTCAACCTGGGGTTCGCGCTGAACCTGGCCACGCGGCTGCGGGCCCGCGACTGGTCCGGCCTGCTGCTCGACAAGAGCGGCGTGGTCGGGCTGCTGTTCTACTGGGTGCTGCTCGGCGGCGGCGCGCTGGCGGTGCTCGGGCGCCTGCCGGTGTGGGTGGTGCTGGCGGCCCTGGCGCTGCCGGCGGCCCTGCTGTGGCTGCGCGAGCCGCTGCTGGACCGCCTCCTCGACCGCGAGCGCGCCCCCCTGGGGGACGCGCTGGTGACCGGCTTCTTCGAGCTCTTCGAGACCGCCCTCGGCTACGCCAGCAACAGCCTCTCCTTCGTGAGGCTGGGCGCCTTCGCCGTGGCTCACGAAGGGCTGTCGGGCATGGTGATGCGCTACGCCGAGGGGCCGGTCGGCTGGCTCGTGCTGCTCGTCGGCACCGTCGTCATCGTCGGCTTCGAGGGCCTGGTGGTGGGTATCCAGGCGCTGAGGCTCGAGTACTTCGAGTTCTTCGGCCGCTTCTTCCGGGGGGACGGCGTGCCGTTCGTCCCGCTGTCCATCCAGGGAGGTCTCGATGTCCGTTCGCAGATCTAGCACCGCCGCCCTCCACGGCGTCCGCCGTCTCGGGCTCATCCTCGTCCCCGTCTTGCTCGCCGGGCCGGTGGCCGTGGCGCAGGAGGCCGCACCCGCGCCTGCGGCGGCGCCCGTCCAGACCCTGACGCAGGCAGCGGGTGCCGCCGTGACGGGCAACCCCTTCATCGCGGCCGCCATCGCCACCGGCCTGGCCGCCATCGGGGCCGGCATCGCCGTCGGCATCGCCGGCGCAGCCGCCATCGGCGCCATCGCTGAGCGGCCCGAGCTGCTCGGCCGCAGCCTGATCTTCGTGGGACTCGCCGAGGGCATCGTGATCTACGGCCTGATCGTGTCGTTCATCATCCTCGGCGCGCGGTGACCGCCGTGGCCGGCGGAGCTCCCCTCGTCGCCATCGGCGGCGCCGACCTCGTCCTCGGCCTGAGCCTGCTCGGCATCGACGCGGTCCGCGCCGACACCGAGGCCGAAGCCCGGCGCGCGCTGGAGCATGCCATGCGGGCGCCCGGCACCTCCCTCATCCTCATCGACGAGGCCCGCGCGGCGGAGCTGCGGGACGTGCTGGAGGCCAGCATGCAGGCCTCGGGGCGCCCGCTCGTGGTCGAGATCCCCGGGGCCTCCGGCGCCCGCCTCGCCGAGTCGCTCAACGAGCGCCTGGAACGCGCGCTCGGCTTCACCTTGAGGGAGTGAGCGGCATGCTCGACCTGCACGGCGATCTCGAAGCGCTCCTGGCGGAAGCCCAGCGGCGCGCCGAGCAGCGTGCGCTGGAGCGCGAGGCGGCCGCGGCGCGCCGCGCCGAGGAGCTCCTGGCCATCGCCGACGCCGATGCGGAGCGCACCCTGCGGGAACGCCGCTCCCGCACCGAGGCGGGTGTCGCCGCGCTGCGCGAGCGGGTGCTCGCCCTCGGGGAGATGAGCGCGCAGCGCGCCGCGCTGACGCGCCGCGAGGCGCTCCTGAGCAGCGTGTGGGAGGCCGCCCGCGCGCGACTCGAGGTCTGCGCGAGTGACCCGGACCGGTACCTGCCGGCCCTGCGCGGCCTGGCCCGCATGGCAGCGCGCACGCTTCCGAGCGAGGAGATCGAGCTCGCCAGCGACGCGCGCGGCCAGGCGCTGTTGACGCCCGAGCGGCTCGCCGCCTGGGGCCGGGAGGACGGCGTGCGCTACACCCTCGCTGCCGCCCCCGCCCGGCTCGCCGGCGGCCTCGAGGGCCGCGCCGGCCGTCTGCGCTTCGACGGCAGCTTCGAGACCCGCCTCCAGCAGGCGGAGCAGGCGCTGCGCGAGGACGTGGCGGCATGGTTGCTCGCCGGCGCGGAGCCCGCCGAGCGGCCGGAACCGAGCGCACCGGCATGAAACGGATCGGCACCGTGCACTGGATCAGCGGTCCCGTCGTGAAGGCGCGGCTGAGCGCCCCGGTGGGGCTGATGGAGCAGGTGTGGGTCGGAGAGCTCGGCCTGGCGGGCGAGGTGATCGCGCGGGAGCACGACCGCGCCACCATCCAGGTGTACGAGGAGACCGCCGGGCTGCGGCCGGGAGAGCCCATCACGACCGCGGGGACGCCGCTCGAGGTGTGGCTGGGGCCGGGCTTGCTGGGCCAGACCTTCGACGGCATCCAGCGGCCCCTGCGCCGGTTGCTCGAAGGCGGCACGGGCATCGAGCGCGGGGCCACGGCGCCGGCGCTCCCCGATCTCCGCTGGCCCTTCCAGCCGCGCCTGGACGCCGGAGCCGAGGTCGGGCCGGGCACCCTGCTCGGCGTGGTGCAGGAGACCCCGCTGCTCGAGCACCGCGTGCTGGTCCCGCCGGACGCCTCCGGCCGCCTCGCGTGGATCGCGCCGGCGGGCGAGTTGGGCCGCGACGAGCCGCTGGCCACGCTGCACGACCCCGCCACCGGCGCCCGGCGCGAGCTGACGCTGGTGCAGCGCTGGCCCGTGCGCGAGCCCCGACCCAGCCGCCGCCGCCTCCAGACGCGGCGGCCGCTGGTCACCGGCCAGCGCGTGCTGGACACCTTCTATCCGGTCGCACGCGGCGGGGCGGCGGCCCTGCCCGGCCCCTTCGGGGCGGGCAAGACCGTGCTGCAGCACAGCCTCGCCAAGTGGTGCGACGCCCAGGTGATCGTCTACGTGGGCTGCGGCGAGCGCGGCAACGAGATCGCCCAGGTCCTGAGCGACTTCCCGCGACTGACCGACCCCACCAGCGGCAGGCCGCTGCTCGAGCGCACCATCCTGATCGCCAACACCTCCAACATGCCGGTGGCCGCGCGCGAAGCCAGCATCTACACCGGCCTGGCCATGGCGGAGTACTACCGTGACATGGGCTACCACGTGGCCCTCATGGCGGACTCGACCAGCCGCTGGGCCGAGGCGCTGCGCGAGATCGCCGGACGCATGGAGGAGATGCCCGCGGAGGAGGGCTACCCCGCCTATCTGCCCAGCAGGCTGGCGTCCTTCTACGAGCGGGCAGGCGTGTACGACACGCTGTCGGGAGCGGAGGGGTCGGTGACCATCATCGGCGCCGTCAGCCCCCCCGGCGGGGACGTCACCGAGCCGGTCACCCAACACACCCAGCGCTTCACCAGGGCGCTGTGGTCGCTGAGCCGGGACCTCGCCAGCGCCCGCCACTACCCCGCCATCAGCTGGGAGGACAGCTACAGCTTCTACGTCGAAGACGTGGCCCCGTGGTGGCGCGAGGCCGGCGGCGACGACTGGCCGGAGCTGCGCAAGCGCGCGGTGAGCGTGTTGGAGCAGGACGCGCGCCTGCAGCAGATCGTGCGTCTGGTGGGCACCGAGGCGCTGCCCGACCGGCAGCGCTGGGTGCTGGAGGCTGCGCGGCTGATCAAGGAAGGCTTCATGCGCCAGAACGCTCTCGACCCCGTCGACGGCGCCTGCCAGCCGGCGAAGCAGGCCGCCCTGTTGAGGCTCTTCGTGAACGTCTTCGACGGCGGCCGTGAGCTCATCGAGGCGGGCGTGCCGCTGTTCGAGGTGCGGGGCGCCCTGGACGCGGCGGCGCTGGTGCGCCTCAAGGAGACCGTGCCGGCCGACGATCTCGCCGGGATCGAGCGCGCCTGGGCCGACACGCGCGCCGCCCTGGCGGCGCTCCGGCGCGGCGCCGGCGGTGAGGCGCGCAGCGGCGTCGCGGCCGCTGCCGCCGGGAACGAGGGGTGATCCCATGCTCGACGTGATGGGCGTCGACCGGGTGGAGGGGCCGCTGCTCCTGCTGGAAGGCTTCGGGCAGGCCGCGTACGGCGAGGTGGTGGAGGTGCACGGCGCGGGCCGGGTGCGCCTTGGGGAGGTGCTCATCGCCTCCGAGGACGCCGCCGTCATCGAGCTCTGGGACGACACCGCCGGGCTCGCCCCGGAGCGTCTGCGGGTGCGGCTGCGCGGCGAGACGCTCACCGCACCCGTCGCCGAGGAGATGCTGGGGCGGGTGTTCGACGGCCTCGGCCGCCCGCGCGACGGCCTGCCGCCGCCGCTCGCGGAGCGTCGCCTCGACGTGCACGGCCGGCCCATCAACCCGGCGGCGCGGGCGTACCCGCGGGACCCCATCCACACCGGCATCACCGCCATCGACCTGCTCAACACGGTGGTGCGGGGCCAGAAGCTGCCCCTGCTCTCGGGCGCCGGCCTGCCGCACAACGAGCTGGCGGCACAGATCGCGCTGCAGGCGGGCATCGCCCAGGAGGGCGCCGCGCAGGGTGACGGGCGCTTCGCGGTGGTGTTCGTTGCGCTGGGCATCCCCCACGCCACCGCCGCCTACTTCCGGCAGCGCTTCGAAGAGAGCGGGCTGCTGGCGCGCACGGCGCTGTTCCTGAACCTGGCCGACGACGCTCCCATGGAGCGGATCGTGACGCCGCGCATGGCGCTCACGCTGGCGGAGTTCCTGGCGTTCGAGCGCGGCTACCATGTGCTGGCGCTGCTCACCGACATGACCAACTACGCCGAGGCGCTGCGCGAGCTGTCCGCCCGCAAGAACGAGGTGCCGGGCCGCAAGGGCTATCCCGGTTACCTCTACACCGACCTGGCCTCCATCTACGAGCGCTGTGGCCGCATCGCCGGCGCGGGCGGCTCGCTCACGCAAGTGCCGATCCTCACCATGCCGGGCGACGACATCACCCACCCCGTTCCGGATCTCACCGGGTACATCACGGAGGGCCAGGTGGTGCTGAGCCGCTCCCTGCACCGCGCGGGCGTGTACCCGCCCGTCGACGTGCCGCTGTCGCTGTCGCGCCTGATGAAGGACGGCATCGGCGAGGGCCGCACCCGCGCCGACCACGCCGAGCTGGCCGCCCAGCTCTACGCGTCCTACGCGCACGTCCAGGAGGTGCGCAACCTGGCGACCGTCATCGGCGACGCCGCGCTGGCCCCCCTCGACCGCACCTACCTGGCTTTCGGAGACCGCTTCGAGAACGACGTCCTGCGACAGGCGCCGGACGAGATCCGAGGCATCGAGGAGAGCCTCGATCGCGGCTGGCAGGCCCTGTCCGCCCTGCCTGCCGGGGAGCTGACGCGGCTCTCCACGAAGGCGCTGGAGGAGCGTCATCGGGGAGGTGCGCACGTCGTGGCCGGGGGCGGTCCGGCCGGCCGGGACGAGGCCGCGGCCGCGCCCGACGGGGGCGGCGATGCGCCCTGATGCCGGCGCCGCCGGCAGCGCCGGGCCGGCCACGCGGTCGCGGTTGTTGGAGCTCCGGCGGCGGCGTGCGGAGGCCCGGGCGGGGCATGACCTGCTCGAGCGCAAGCGCGAGGTCCTGCTACGAGAGGTGTGGGGCCTGCTGCGGGAGCTGAGCCACCACGAGCGCGACGTCCGGCAGCGTTTCGGCACCGCCTACGCCGCGCTTCGCGAGGCCCGCCTCACGATGGGGAGCGAGGGCCTCGCCTGGGCCGCGCTGGCGCCGGCCGCCCGCACCGAGTGCGTGACCGAGTCGCGCTCGGTCATGGGCGTGGCGCTGCCGCTGGTGCGCGTCACGGTCACGCCGCTGCCACTCCCCTACAGCCCCTTCGGGACCAGCGTCACCATGGACCGCGCCCGCCAGCGCTGGTTGGAGGTCGGCGAGGTGCTGGGCTCGTGGGCGGAGGCCTACGGCTCGGTGTGGCGCGCCAGCGCCGAGCTCGCCAGGACGCAACGCCGCGTGAACGCGCTCGAGAAGCTCGTCATCCCGCGCTACGAGGCGGCCATCCGCACCATCGAGGCGGCGCTGGAGGAGCAGGAGCGCGAGACCTTCCTGCGGAGCAAGCGGGTGAAGGAACGGAAGGAGGCCGAAGGTGGCGAGTAGCGTGTTCAGCCACGTCCTGGTCCCCACCGACGGCTCGCAGGCATCGGTGATGGCGGCGCAGCTCGCCGTCGACCTGCTGCGCGGGGGCGGCCGGCTCACCCTGCTCTACGTGGTCGACCGGGCCGTGCTCAACGAGCTGCGGCGCTTCGGCGAGCGCAGCGAGGCGGAGCTGGAAAGCGAGCTCCAGGAGCATGGCAGGCGCTACCTGGAGATGCTGCGACGTCATGCCGAGGAGGCGGGGGTGGAGGTGCGGACCGCCATGCTGGAGGGCGACCCCTTCGAGGAGATCGTCGCGCTCGCACGCGAGATCGACGCCGATCTCATCGCCATGGGCCACGTGGGGCAGCGGGGCACCCGGCGGGTGCTGCTAGGGTCCGTGACGCAACGGGTGCTGGACTTCGCCCACTGCCCGGTGCTCGTCGTGAAGCATGCCGCGCCGCAGCCCTCCGACCCGGAGCCGCGATGACCGGCCCGGACCTGCGCTTCGACAGCGACGCCGAGCTGGACGCCCTGGTCCGCGCGTTCGAGCGCGGCGAGGCGGCGCCCGTCGCCGGCTTCACGCACCAGGCCCACCTGGCGGTGGCGCTGGCCTACCTCGAGCGCTACGGCCTCCAGGCGGCCACCAGCAGGATGCGCCAGGGCCTGCTCGCCTTCCTGCGGCGCGCCCTCGGCGACGACGCCGCGGCTCAGGTGAGGTACCGCGAGACCATCACCGTCTTCTGGCTGCGCCTGCTGGCCGCGGCGCTGGCCGGGACGGACGCGCGCCGGCCGCTCCACGAGCGTGTCAACGCCCTGCTCGTCCGCTACCGCGACGCAACCGTGATCCGCCGCTACTACTCCGAGGCGCGCCTCTACGCCCCCGAGGCCCGCGACCGCTTCCTCGAGCCGGACCTGAGGCCCCTGCCGCCGCTGCCGTGAGAGCGTGCCGGCCGCTCGCAGCGCACGCGCTCGCTGGGCCGGGCAGCGTAGCGTGGGGCCATGCGCACCCCGTACCAGGTCATGGTCTCGGAGTTCCTGGGCACGGCGGCGTTGCTGGCGGTGGGCCTGTCCTTCGTCATCGCCGACCTCAGCAGCGCCAGCGTGGTGACGACCTGGCTGCCGCAGCCGTGGCTGCGGCGCGCCGTCACCGGCCTGCTCTTCGGCACCACGGGCGGCCTGCTGGCACTGTCGCCGGTCGGGCGGGTGAGCGGAGCGCACATCAACCCGGTGGTGACCCTGGCGTTCTGGTGGCGAGGCACCCTCGAGGCGAGGCACGTGCCCGCCTACCTCGCGGCCCAGTTGCTCGGCGCCGTGGCGGGCGCGCTGCCGCTGCTGCTATGGGGTGGGGTGGGCGCCCCCATGCACTTCGGGACCACCGCTCCCGGCCCCTGGGGCGCATGGGCCGCCGTGGGCGGCGAGCTGGTGACCACCTTCGCGCTCGTCGCGGGCCTGCTGGCCTTCACCGGCCACCGGTCGCTGCGGCCGTACACACCGCTGTACCTGCCCGCCCTGTACGCCTTGATGGTGGCCCTCGAGGCGCCGGTGTCGGGGACCAGCACCAACCCGGCGCGCAGCCTGGGGCCCGCGGTGATCGCCTGGCACTGGCCGGCTTTCTGGGTGTACCTGCTGGGGCCGCTCCTCGGCGCCGCCCTGGCGGTGCTGGTGTTCCGCCTGCGCCTGCTGCGCCTGTTCGAGACCGAGGTGGCCAAGCTGTATCACTTCGAGCTCGACCTGCACGGCATCTTCCGCGAGAAGGCCTGAGGTCGCGCGAAGCGGAGCGACCGGCGGCGGCCCTGCCCTGACGCGCCGCCGCCTGGGCAGGGGCGGCCGGCAACCACGCCGCTCGGGCGGCCGCGACGCGTCGGCGCGGGGCCGCGGCCCTCTGCCGTTGCCGTCACCTCCATCACCCGTGAGCTCCGGAGCATCTCCTAGCATCGGTCGGTACGCGCTTCCGGGTCCCGTGCCCGTGCTCCCGAGGGAGGCTTCCATGAGCGATACAGCCATCCACGCCCAGGGCGTGCGCAAATCCTTCGGCTCGGTGCAGGCGCTCGACGGCGTGAGCCTCGACGCTCCCCGCGGCAAGGTCTTCGGGCTGCTCGGCCCCAACGGGGCCGGGAAGACCACACTGGTGCGCATCCTGACCACCCTGCTGCTGCCCGACGAGGGCGAGGCTACCGTCCTCGGCCATGACGTCCGCACCGACCGCGAGGCCTTGCGGCCCCGCATCGGCCTCGCGGGTCAGTACGCCGCGGTCGACGAGAACCTGACCGGGCGCGAGAACCTCGTGATGGTGGGCCGGCTCTACCACCTGGGCCGGCGCGAGGCCAGGCGCCGCGCCGACGAGGTGCTGGCGCGCTTCCAGCTCGAGGACGCCGCCGGCCGCACCGCCAAGACCTACTCGGGCGGCATGCGACGGCGCCTCGACCTGGCCGCCAGCCTGGTGGGCAGGCCCGAGGTGCTGTTCCTGGACGAGCCCACCACCGGCCTCGATCCGCGGAGCCGGCGCGACATGTGGGCCCTCATCAAGGAGCTCGTCAGCGGCGGCGCGACCCTGCTCCTCACCACCCAGTACCTCGAAGAGGCCGACGTGCTGGCGGACCGGATCGCCGTGGTCGACCACGGCCGGGTGATCGCCGAGGGCACCTCGGACGAGCTCAAGGCGCGCCTGGCACGCGATTACGTGGAGGTGGGGGTGGAGCGGCCGGACGACCTGGGCCGCGCCGTCGACGCGCTCGAGGACGTCGGCGGCGAGGCGCAGGTGGAGCGCGAGGCGCTCCGCGTGAGCCTCCCCGCCCCGAACGGGGCACGCACCCTGCTGGAGGCGGTGCGGCGGCTCGACGCGGCGGACGTCGGCCTCGTCGACGTCGGGCTGAGGCGGCCGTCGCTCGACGAGGTGTTCCTGGCCCTGACCGGCCACGAGGCGCGCGAGGACCAGCGCGAGGACCAGGACGGGGGCCAGGACGGGGGCCAGGACCCAGGCGGCGAGCGCAACGCCGCGCACCGGGACGTCGGCGAGGGCGAGGCCGAGCGCGCGGAGGTGACGGCATGACCGATGCCACGCGGGGCCCCGGTCGGTCTGCGCCACGGGGAGCGGCCGCACCGGGTCTCGTGGCGCGCCTCGGGCACAACGTCACCGACACCGTGGTGATGGCCCAACGCAACCTGATGCGGTACGTGCGTCTGCCGCGCCTGCTGATGTTCTCCAGCATCCAGCCCATCATGTTCGTGGTGCTGTTCGCCTACGTCTTCGGCGGCGCCATCCGAACGCCGGGCGTGAACTACATCGACTACCTCATCCCCGGCATCCTCATCCAGACGGTGCTGTTCGGCGCCACGCAGACCACCACCGGTCTGGCCGACGACCTCTCGAAGGGCATCGTCGACCGCTTCCGGTCGTTGCCGATGGCGCGCAGCGCGGTGCTGGCTGGCAGGACCCTGGCCGACGGGCTGCTGCGCAACCTGTTCACCGTCGGGCTGATGCTGGCGGTCGGCGCGATCATCGGCTTCCGCTTCCAGGGCAGCGTGTGGCAGGCACTCGCGTCGATCGGCGTGGTCGCGTTCTTCGGCTACGCCTTCTCCTGGATCTCGGCGCTCATCGGGCTGCTCACGCGCGACCCCGAGACGGCGCAGGTGGCCGGCTTCATCTGGGTGTTCCCGCTGGTCTTCGCCAGCTCGGCGTTCGTTCCGGTACAGACCATGCCCCACTGGCTGCGGGCGTTCGCCAAGGTGCAACCGATCTCGGTCACGGTGAACGGCGTGCGTTACCTGACCAGCGGCGGCGCCGCCCCCGGCGTCGCGCCCGCCGACGTGTGGCAAGCGCTCCTGTGGGGCGCGGCCATCCTGCTCGTGTTCGTGCCGCTGGCCGTCCTGCAATACCGCCGCGCGGTGTGACCCCCCGCGACCGACGGCTTACGTCGCTGGCGCGGTCTAGACTGCGTTAGGGGCGCATCCCCCACGATGGAGGTGTCCGTGGTTCGGCGTTGGCTTTGGTTGTTGGTTCTCGTCGGGGTCGTCCTGGTAGTGATCTCGCGCTTCACCAACCTCCAACACCTGGGGGATGCGCTGGGCCGTGCCCACTGGTGGTGGCTGCTGCTTGCCACCGCCCTCCACGCGGGCTTCTTCCTGTTGCACGGCAACCTCTACCGGCTCGGTTTCGAGGCGGTGGGGGTATCGAGCACCGTCGGCGGCCTGCTGCCGGTGTTCTTCGCATCGACCTACCTCAACGCCGTCGCGCCCTCGGGCGGTACCGCGGGCGCCGCCGTCTTCGTCGCCGACGCGCAGAAGCGTGGCGAGTCGCCGGCCCGGGCGGCCGTCGGAACGGTGGTGGTCCTCATCGCCGACCTCGCCACGCTGCTGCCCTTCCTCGCGGGAGGACTGCTCTTCCTGGCGAAGCGCGGGCGGCTCGCCTACTACGACCTCCTCGGGGCGAGCCTCTACCTGGTGTTCGTGAGCGGGCTGGTGCTGGCGCTGACGCTGGCCCGCCACCGTGTGGGGGCGCTCGCCGCCATGCTCGGCCGGATCGAGCGGCTGGTCGCGCGGGCGGCGGGTTGGTTCCGCCGGCCCTCGCCGCTCGGGCCCGCCTGGGCGGAGCGGGTCGCGCGCGACCTGTCCGCGGCCGCGCTGGCGGTGTTCGGGTCCACAGGCACGGTGGTGAAGCTCCTCCTGGCGGGCACGGCGCTGCACCTGGTGAACCTGCTGGGCCTCTACGCCCTGTTCCCCGCCTTCGAGCAGCCGCTGAACCTGGGCGTGGGCCTGGCGGGCTTCGCCCTGGGGATCGTCTTCTACGTCATCGCCATCGTCCCGCAGGGCCTGGCCGCGGTGGAGGGCATCATGGGCCTGGTGTTCACCTCGCTGTCCATGCCGGCCGCGCCCGCGCTGGGCATCATCCTGGCGTTCCGCGGGATGAACTTCTGGCTGCCGCTGATCATCGGCCTGTTCTTCGTGCGGCGTCTGCCGGAGATGCGCGGCCCGCGCCACACCGGCCGGACCGCGACTGCCGGACCCTCGGCGCGCGACGCGGGCTCGGAGGCGACTGCGACGGCGCGTCAGGACGGCGCCGGCGCGCGCAGCGGCGAAGTCAGCGGGGACTGATCCCTTGCGGGTGGTGTTCGCCGGCCAGACCTACGCGCCGAGCACCAACGGACCGGCGGTGTTCACGACCAACCTGGCCGAGGCGCTGGCCGCCCGGGGCCACCGGGCGATGGCGATCGTGCCGGCCCCCGACGGGCGCCGTCACCGGGAAACGCGCAACGGCGTCGCCGTGGAGGCGTTGCCGGCGGTGGTGTCCCGGCGTCTCGGCGTAGCGGTCACCGCCTTCCCGGGCCGTGAGGTCGGCCAGCTCCTGGAGCGCTTCCGACCCGACGTCGTGCACATCCAGGACCACTACCCCACGAGCCGCGCGGTGCTGGCCGCCGCCCGCCGGCGAGGGCTGGCGGTGGTGGGCACCAACCACTTCGTGCCGGAGAACATCGCCCTGCAGCTCCCCCTCGCCGGTGCGGCGAGGCGCCCCGTCGAGGCGGTGCTGTGGTGGACCGTCGTTACGGTCTTCCGCCGGCTGGACGCGGTCGCCACCCCCAGCCGCACCGCGGCGGCGCTGCTCCAGCCGCGGCTGCCGGAGCAGGCGGTGGAGGCCATCTCCTGCGGCGTGGACACGGGTCGCTTCCGGCCGCGTCCGGCCGCGGAACGCGATGCCCTCCGCCGCCGCTTCGACCTACCGGCATCCGCATCGGTGGCGCTCTATGTGGGGCGCGTCGACAGCGACAAGAACGTGGCGCTCCTGCTGACGGCCATGGCCCGCACGCCCGAGCCCGGGCTGCTGCTGGTCGCCGGGAGAGGCCTGCAGCTCGAGACCTTGCGGACGCGCGCGCGACGGGCGGGACTGGACGGCCGCATCCGCTTCCTGGGCTACGTGGGGGACGCCGCGCTCCCCGACCTCTACGCCGCCAGCGACCTCTTCGTGATGCCCAGTGCAGTCGAGCTGCTCAGCATCGCCACGCTGGAAGCGCTGGCGAGCGGACTTCCGGTGGCGGCCGCCCGCGCCGGGGCGTTGCCCGAGCTGGTGGAGGAAGGCGTCACGGGCACGCTCTTCGACCCGGCCGACGCGAACGCCGCCGCAGCCGCCCTGCGCGCGCTCGCCGGCGCCCGTGAGGCGTGGCCCCGGCTCGCCGTCGCCGCCCGGGCCCGGGCCGAGCAGCATGGCATCGGCCGCACCCGCGAGCGCTACGAGGCCCTGTACCGCGAGGTCGCGGGCGTGCGGCCCGCGGCGACCGCCACATGAGGGCACGCCCGCGAGGGCACGCTACCGTCAGGTAGGCCGGTGGCCTCCGGTTGCGGCCGGCCGCGACGTGCCGGGGCATCCGCCCCGGCACCCCTCCGCTATGATGATGAGCGCCGAGACGCGCGCCACACGCGCATCCGGGCGGCCGGAGGGGACCTTGCAACCAGCACGCATCGCGGTCTTCGGGAGCCTGAACGTCGACCTGGTGACGCGCCTGCGGCGCTTCCCGGCCCCCGGCGAGACGGTGGCGGCGCGCAGCTTCGCCATCTACCCCGGCGGCAAGGGCGCCAACCAGGCCGTCGCCTGCGGGCGGCTCGGAGCCGACGTGGCCATGTTCGGCGCGCTCGGCAACGACGTCCTGGCGCCGCGCCTGCGCGACTCGCTCGATGCCGCTCACGTGCGCCTCGACGCGGTCGCCGCGCTGGACGACGTGGCGACCGGCACCGCCGACATCTGGGTGGACGACCGTGGCGAGAACATGATCGCCATCGCCGAAGGCGCCAACGGCCGGGTCGACGAGGCCTACGTGGACGACCACGTGGGCGCGCTGGCCGCAGCCGAGTACCTGCTGCTGCAGCTCGAGGTGCCGATCCGCGCGCTGGCCCACCTGCTCTCGGCGCTGCCGGCGGCGGGCGGCCCCCGGGTGATCCTGGACCCGGCCCCGGCTCTTCCGCTGGCTGAGCTGCCCCTGGAGCGGGTGTGGCTCCTCACCCCCAACGAGCACGAGCTGGCGACGCTCACCGGCCTGCCCACGGACAGCGAGAGCGAGGTGCGCGCCGCCGCCGCGAGGCTCGCCGCTACCACCGGCGTACGCGCGGTGCTCATCAAGGCCGGGGGCCGCGGCGCCTTCCTGAGCGAGGCCGGCCGCTTCGAGCGCCTGCCCGGCTTCCCGGTGCGCGCCGTCGACACCACCGCCGCCGGCGACGCCTTCAACGGCGCCCTCGCAGCGGCCCTCGCCGGCGCGGTGGGCGAGCCGCTCGACTTCGAGGACGCCGTCCGCTTCGCCCACGCCGCCGCAGCGCTCCAGGTGACCCGGCCGGGCGCCCAACCCGCGCTGCCCGAACGGGGCGAGGTCGTCGGCTTCCTGAGGGAGCACTCCGCGGCCTGAGCCGCCGTGCGAGAGAGAGCGAGGGGGCGGACATGAAGAGACGCGGCATCCTGAACGCGCAACTGAGCGAGCTCATCGCCATGCTCGGCCATACCGACCAGCTCGTCGTCGCGGACTGCGGGCTGCCCGTGCCGCCGGAGGTGCCGGTGGTGGACCTGGCGCTGGTCGCCGGTATCCCGGCGTTCGCCGACGTCATCCGGGCGCTGGCCGAGGAGATCGTGGTGCAACGCCTCACCGTCGCCGAGGAGATCGTCCACCACAACCAGGCGGCACTCGATGCGGTGCGCGCCGCCTTCCCCGACGTTCCCCTCGACCGCATCCCGCACGAGGCGCTCAAGCACGAGCTGCCCCGCGTCAGGGCCGTGGTGCGCACCGGCGAGGCCACACCCTACGCCAACGCCATCCTCGAGTGCGGCGTGGCCTTCTGAGCGCGGCACGGGGAGTCAGGAGCCATGACCGACACCGGGACCGGCACACCCCTGCTGGAGCTGCAGGGCATCGTCAAGCGCTTCGGCGGCGTGCTGGCGCTCGATGACGTTTCGCTGTCGCTCGACCGCGGTCAGGTGCTCGGCCTGGTGGGCGACAACGGCGCCGGCAAGTCGACGCTGATCAAGGTGGTCGCCGGCGCGTACCAGCCGGATGCCGGCACCCTTCGCATGGACGGGGCCGGCGTGCGCTTCCCGGCGCCGCGCTCAGCCAAGGAGGCGGGCATCGAGACCGTCTACCAGGACCTGGCCCTGGTGGACACCCTCGACGCCGCCGGCAACATCTTCCTGGGCCGGGAGCTGGTGCGCTTCGGGGGCGGCCCGGTGAAGGTGCTGAACAAGCGCCGCATGCAGGAGAGCGCCCGCGAGCTGCTGGGGCGGCTGGCTCTGGAGCTGCCCTCCAGCGGCACGGAGGTGGGCATGCTCTCCGGCGGCCAGCGCCAGAGCGTGGCGATCAGCCGCGCGCTCTACACCCGGCCGAAGCTGGTGATCCTCGACGAGCCCACGTCCGCGCTGGCCGTCACGGAGGCGCGCAAGGTGCTGGAGCTGCCGCGTACGCTTGCCGCCCAGGGCGTGGCCGTCATCATCATCAGCCACACGCTCCAGGACGTCCTGGACGTTACCGATCGCATCGCGGTGCTGCGCAAGGGGCGCAAGGTCGCCGACCTGAGGACCGCGGAGACCACGCTCGAGGAGCTGGTGGCCCACATCGTCGGCGGCGGCCGCACCCGGGGAGCCGGCTATGCCTGAGCCCTCCACGCTGAGCGCCCGGCCGCGCCGCGACTGGGGCCAGATCGCGCTCGCCTACGGCATCTACCTGGTGCTGCTGCTCTTCGTGGCCGCCATGGCACTGCTCAGCCCCAACTTCCTGCGCGTCACCAACCTGCTCAACATCGTGACGCAGGCATCCACCGTGGCGGTCATCGCCGTCGGGACCACCATGGTCATCCTGCTGGCGGAGATCGACCTGTCGGTCGGGTCGGTGGCGGCGCTCGCTGGCGCGGTGACGGCGGGGGTGCTCAAGGCCGGCGGCGGCGCGGACCCGGTCTGGCTGTTGCTCGCCGTGCTCGCGGGCCTGGCGATCGGCACCGCGCTGGGCGCGCTCAACGGCGCGCTCACCGTGTGGGGAGGCATCCCGTCGTTCATCGTCACGCTGGGCATGCTCTCGGTCGGGCGCGGCCTGACCCTGCTCTACACCGGTGGCCGCCCGATCTTCGGCCTGGGCGGGGGGTTCTCCGCCATGGCCTACGGGCGCGTGGGGCCCGTGCCCGTTCCCATCATCATCCTGGTGGTGCTGTACACGCTGGCCGCGCTGTTCCTCCACACCACGCAGCTCGGACGCTACATCTACGCGGCCGGCACCAACCGCCGCGCCGTGGCGCTGGCAGGCGTGAACGTCGACCGCCTGAAGGTCGGCGTCTTCGCGCTCGCCGGAACGCTGGCGGGGCTCGGCGGCGTGCTGCTCACCGCGCGACTGGACTCCGCGCAGCCCACCGCGGCCACGGGCTGGGAGCTGGACGTCATCGCAGCGGTGGTGCTGGGCGGCACCAGCCTCTACGGCGGGCGCGGCGCGGTGATGAAGACGCTGGTCGGCGCCATCATCCTGCAGCTCATCTCCAACGGCCTCAACCTGCTCAACGTGCAGGCGTACTGGCAGCAGATCACCAAGGGCGGCGTGATCCTCCTGGCGCTCCTGCTGGAGCGCTCGATCCGCCGCGTGAGGGGAGGCGACGAGATGTGATCGGCCCGGTCACCGCCGTCGGCGGCCCGACGTGGGCGTCGCCACCGACGGTGCGTTGGCCCTCACCCCGGCACGCTTCCCGCCGTGGCTCGCCCTCGAGGCGGGCCGGCAGGGGAATGAATGGGAGGGTTGGAACATGCTTCGTGGCAACGCACATCGAACGCTTCAGGGGACACCACGACGGGCTCTGCGGTGGTTGCTCGCGGTGGCCGCCGCCCTGCTCATCGGCGGCGCCACGGCACAGGCCACCTACACGGTCGGCCTGTCGCTGTCGACGCTCAACAATCCGTTCTTCGTGGACGTACGCGACGGCGCCCAGCAGGAGGCCCAGCTGTTCGGCATCAAGCTGGTGGTCACCGATGCGCAGAACGACCTGAACAAGCAGATCTCGGACATCGAAGACCTCATCCAGCAGAAGGTGAACGTGCTGCTGGTGAACGCCACCGACAGCGCCGGCGTGGTCCCCGCGGTCAAGGAGGCCAATGCTGCCGGGATCCCGGTATTCGCCATCGACCGCGCCATCGACACCAGCACGGGAGCCCAGGTGGTGGCGCAGATCGCATCGGACAACGTCTACGGTGGGCGCCTGCAGGCGCGCCGCGTTGCCGAGGTGCTGGGTAGCACCGGGAACGTGGTGGAGCTCGAGGGCATCCCCGGCGCGTCGGCGGCCATCGACCGCAAGAGCGGGTTCGAGAGCGAGCTGAAGAGCGTGGCTCCGAACGTGCAGATCATCGCCGACCAGCCGGCCGGATTCGACCAGGCGCAGGGGCTGAACGTCATGCAGAACATCCTCCAGGCCCACCAGGGCCAGATCGACGCCGTCGTCGCAGCCAACGACTCCATGGCGGTGGGTGCGCTGCAAGCCATCCAGCAGGCGGGCGCCAAGCGCCCGAACGGCCAGCCCATCGTGGTCATCGGCTTCGACGCCATCGATCAATCGCTGTCGCAGATCAAGGCCGGCGCCATGGACAGCACGGTCGCGCAGCAACCCAAGCTGATGGGGCGCCTCGGCGTGGACGCGGCACACATGCTGTCGCTCGACAGCCTGATGTTCTCGACGCTCGCGAGCGGCCAGTTCATGCCGGTGGCGGTGCAGCTCATCACCGCGCAGAACCTGCCCCAGTGAAGGCTCGAGGGCCCGCTCGGCAGCGGGCCCGCCGCGCCGATCTCCGGCGCGTCGCCGCCCGCGGGTCCCCACGGCCCGCGGGCGGCCTTCATGAAGCTGCTCGAGCGCGCCCCGTCACCCGGACCGCGGGACGGCCGACACCGCCGCCGACGCGCCTCGCCGCGGTCACGCCTGGCCGTGCCAGGCCTCACCGAGCGCTCATCTTCTTTCACATGGAATTATCTTCAGGTTGCGTTCAGATTGACGAAGCATGCTGGCCGCGGTGATACCCATGAAGAGACTCGTGATCGCACTGACCGCACTGCTCACCCTGATCGCCGGCGGCGCCGTCGCCCTCGCCGCCAGCCTGCCCCAGAACGGCAGCGTCACCGTCACCAACGACAGTGGCGCCGTCGTCGGGACCGGGACCATCGTCAACGGCCATCTCTCGCTCCAGCTCCAGACCGGGACCAGCGGCTTCGTGACCATCGCCGTCACGGGGGGCGCCGCCGGCAGCCAGACCTTCCAGGCCATGGTGGACCGCAGCGGCGACGTGACCGTGATGAACAACAGCCAGTTCCAGGACCTGCCGGCCTTCGCGAAGGCCAGCGGCATGGCTGGCGTCGACGTGTCCGAGTCCGCCGACGCGGGGGCGGCCGGGGCCACCGATCACGCGTCGACCACCGGCCAGACGGAGAAGGCCGCCAACGCCGCCGCACCGCAACAGCAGACGGACAACTCCCAGGCGGACAGTCACAGCCAGGGCAACGGCCAGGTGACCGGCAGCAAGCAGCCGGGGCAGAGCGGCGGCAGCAGCGACACCGCCGAGACGGAGACCGAGACGCACGCCCAGGTCGGGGCGTCGGTCGGCTCCGGCGACGACAGCGTCGACGTCGGTGCCGATGTCGGCACCTCCACGTCGAGCAACTGAGGGTAGCGAGCTGAAACGGGCCGCGCCGCGGGCGCGGCCCACGGGAGTCCGCACCTCCCGACACAGGCGGGGCGCGTCCAGCCAGGGCGCGCCCCTATCCTCGTCCCTTGCCTCGCGGCCGGGACGCGCAGTGCGGACGCCGATGCGCCTCCGGTGCCGCGGCGGGACGGCCGCGGGTACCGCCAGCGGAGGCGGCCGGCCTTCATGAAGAGCGGGCGCGGAGAGCTTGTGTTACCTGCACATGCCGGGCGTACACACCCCCTCTACAGTCGGACCCGGAGGCGGCACGGTCCGGGAGGCACCGGGACATGAGGTCCCCGACCCTACCCTGTGACGCACCCCAGACCGCCGGCCCACGACGTGGGGCCGGTCCACACGGAGGTCCGCATGAAAACCCGCCTGACACGTAGCTGGTTACCGCTGCTGATCGTCGCGCTCGCAGGGATCACCGCGCTCGCGCTGGCGCAGAGCTCCTCCAACAGCAGCTCCTCGAAGGGCAGCTCCGCCAGCGGCAACAAGACCGTCTCGGTGACGAACGAGAAGGTGAACGGACAGAGCGAGCAGGTCCTCACCAACAAACAGGGCATGACGCTCTACTACTCGACCAAGGACACGCCCAACAAGTCGACGTGCACGGGCGCGTGCGCTCAGACCTGGAAGGCGCTCACCATCAGCACCGGCAAGCCCTCGGGCTCGAGCAAGCTCCAGGGCAAGCTGTCCACGCTCAAGACCCAATCCGGCAAGGAGCAGGTCGAGTACAAGGGCCACCCCCTCTACACGTACAGCAAGGACCAGAAGAAGGGTGACGTCAAGGGCGCCGGCAAGGGCTCGTTCAAGGTGGCGACCGTGTCCATCAAGCAGGCAACGGGCGCTTCCGGCGGCAGCTCCAACGGCGGCAGCTCCAACGGCAACAGCTCCGGCGGCAACAGCACGGGCGCCTGAGGGCGACCTGTACCCGCGAACGGCACGGCCCGAAGAGGGGCGTGCCGTTCGCAGGTGGCGGCGGGGCGCGCATCGTGCGCGCCCCGCGCTTCTGCCCTCCGGGCCCGCCGCGCTGCGCAGGTTGCGGCGTCGCCGCGCATGGCGCCGGCGACCGCTCCACGCGTGACGCCGCCGGGTCCGCCGGGCGTCCTCCGAACCGTTCCGGCGCCAGCGCGCCGCTCGCTCGGGCCAGGAAGGCAGCGATATCGATGCCCAAGACACCACGCCGACGCGGAGCCGTTGCGATCGCGGTGGCCGCCGTCTTGACGGCCAGCGCCCTGGCCGCCGGTTACATCGGCGGCATGACACTCACCGTGAGGGTGGAGCAGCTGAACGGCAAGACCGCGCACGTACTGACCACGCACGACGGCATGACGCTCTACTACTCCACCAAGGACACGCCCAGGAAGTCGATGTGCACGGGCAGCTGCACGCACACCTGGAAACCGTTCGCGCTCGTCGGCAAGGGCAAGCCCACCGCCCCGAGCAAGGTGCTTCCCCACCTGTCGACGTTGAAGCGCGCGAGGGTCATCTACCAGATCGAGTACAACGGTCATCCTCTGTACACCTACAGCAAGGACCGCAAGCCAGGCGACACGCGCGGCGCCGGCAAGGGCTCCTTCCGCGTCGCCACCATGGCGACGCCGCGGGCCGCCGGCAAGCGGGGAGCCGGCAACGAGACCGGGGCGGCGTCGGGAGCCGGCGCGTCGAGCGGGGGCGGGGCCCAGGCGAGCGGTTCCGCCGGCGGCCGTTGACCGGCCGACACGGCACGCCGGCTCCGGCCCGGACCCTCCGACCGGTCCGCTGACGGGCCGGCGATCACCCGCCGGAGCGGCGCTGCGCCGCGCTGTGTCCAACGCACAGACAACCCGTACACATCCCCCCTACAGTCGCCATCGGAGGCTGTTCGGTCTCACGAGGTGCCCGGTCGACGGATGAACCCTTTCAGCCCTGCAGAAGCCACCCTGCCAATCCGTTCCCCGGATTGGCCCACACGGAGGTCCATATGACTAGGCGCGTGAAACGAGCTTGGCTGGCACCGGTGATCGTTGCGCTAGGCGCGATCGCACTGGCACAGGCCTCCAGCGCGGGCGGTGACGTCACCGTCACCCAAGCGACCGTGCAAGGTCAGATGCAGCAGGTGCTCGCCACCAGCACGGGCATGACGCTCTACTACTCGAGCAAGGACACCCCCAACAAGTCGAACTGCACCGGCACCTGCGCGCAGAGCTGGAAGCCGTACACCATCAGCGGCAAGTCTGTGAAGGTCGGCGGGGGTAGCCAGTCGGCCACCGCCGGCGCCGCCGGCGGGAACTCCAGCAGCGCGGCGGGCGGCAGCTCCAACGGCGCGGCGGCCGGCATGGCCGGCGCGAGCAGCCTGAAGAGCAGCGACTTCACGACCATCACCACCAACGGCAAGAACCAGGTGGTCTACGAGGGCCATCCGCTGTACACGTACTCGAAGGACACCAAGCCCGGCGACGCCAACGGCGCCGGCCAGTCCTCGTTCCACGTGGCGACCCCGAACACGCCGAAGGCCAGCGGTGGCAGCACGCTCGGCGGCAGCTCCTCCGGTGGCGCGGGCAGCAGCAACGGCGGCGCCGGCAGCAGCAACGGCGGTGCGGGCTGAGCCCTGACGCCGGGTGCGCCGTGCCGCGAGGGCAGCGCCGGGCTGCGCGCGGCTGACACAGGCGCGCCCAGGACGGACCGGGCGGCCGCGCCGGAACCGACCGGCGCGGCCGCCCGGGACGAGGGCGAGGAGGGTGAAGCACCCGGACCGCTCGCGCTCCCACGAGGGATCGCGAGCCCCACGGTCCGGGGGGAGGGCGCGAACGAGTGGAGCGGGCGCTGAGCGCCCGCTCCACTCGTTCGTGGGCGCGGAACAGGCGCTCACCGCGAGACGTGACGTGACCCCGGGCACAGGTGAAGCGAGATCGCGCTCCTAGGGTCGGCGGTGGGGAGGCACGCGGGCCGCGCAGGCGTACCGGGCCGAAGCCCTCCCGCGACCCCCCAAGCCGCAGGCGCACCAAGGCCGTCCTCGGTGGCGAGGACGACAGGCCCAGGGAGGCACCCATGAGGCGAGCCATGTTGGTACTGGCGATCCTGGCGCTCGGCGCGATGGCACTGGCGCAAGGGTCCTCGTCGTCCGGCAACCAGCCCTCGAGCAACGGGTCGTCGGGCAACCCCTCCTCCAACAGCAGCTCCTCCAAGCAGCAGTCCCTCCTGACCAAGGCGGTCACCCTTCCCGACGACGTGTTCGTCCACTTCGCCCTCGTGAACGGGGCGTGGAAGGAAGTGCTGACGAACCAGAAGGGGATGACCCTCTACTACAACGACCAGGGCAAGAAGAACAAGGCCGCGTGCACGGGCTCCTGCACCGGCACCTGGAAGCCCCTGATCCTCCCCAACGGCAGCCCGGCCCCCACCGGAGTGAGCTGGATCACCCACTTCCTGTCGACGCTGACCGGACCCAACGGCGGAAAGCAGATCGAAGCCGATGGCCATCCGCTGTACACCTTCAGCAAGGACCAGCGTCAGGGGCAGGCGAGGGGAGCCGGCGACCTGGCGTCCAAGCACTGGCACGTAGCCACGCCCGACCTGTTCCAAATCCGCTGAACCGCGCGCGGCGCGCCACGCGCCGCCCGCTCGAGGCACCGACCCATGCGCCGGCCCTCGGAAGGAGGGTTCCATGAAACGCACCACGATCACGATGCTGGCTGCTGCGACGGCGACGCTCGCGATATCCGTAGCCCTGGCAGCGTCCGGCGGGAACGCCGTCCAGACGCGCCAGGCGACCGTCAACGGCAAACAGGAGACCATCCTCACGACGTCGAAGGGGATGAGCCTCTACTACTTCGACAAGGACTCCCCCGACACCTCCACCTGTACCGGGCGCTGCGCCAAGCTGTGGCCGGCCTACATCCTGAAGAGCGGCCAGCCCACCGGTCCGAGCAGCATCGCCAAGGGCTTGAAGGTCTTCCAGGGCGCGAACGGCCGGCAGGTCGAATACCACGGCCACCCGCTCTACACCTACGTCCAGGACCAGAAGCCCGGCGACCTGAAGGGCGTGGGCATCTTCCCTACCTGGCACGTGGCGACCGCATCCCTGCCAGCGGCGAGCGCCTCCGGCTCGAGCAGCGCCGGCGGCTCGAGCAGCAGCGCCTCGAGCGGCAACGGCTCGAGCTCGGGCAGCGGCTACAGCTCCGGCTACTGATCGACTTCGCGCGCCTCGACTTCGCGCGCCGGGCCGGGCGTCATCGCCTGCCCGGCGCGCTGCCCGCACCGACCCGCCCGCCGGCGGCCATGAGGCGTCTGAGCGCCGCGCGCTCGACATGGTCCTCGAGCGGCGCGAGGGGGGCCCATCCACGCCTCTCACCGATCCAAGCCAGCATGCGGTCGGCCAGGGCGGGGTTGCGGGCCAGCACCGGGCCGTGCAGGTAGGTGCCCACCACGTGGCCTTCGACGACCCCCTCGCCCGCCGCACCGTCCTCCGCGTTGCCGTGCCCCTGGAGGACGGTCCCCAGCGGCACGCCGCCGTGCAGACGGGTCCGGCCGCCATGGTTCTCGAAGCCCACCAACGGCTCCGGGGCCAGCGGGCTGTCGACCAGCAGCCGCCCCACCAGCCTGGGCGACCCCGCCACGGTGGCCACCGGCAGCAGCCCCAGCCCCTCCAGCGTGCGCCCGCTCACCTCGAAGGTCTCGCCCAGCAGCTGGTAGCCTCCGCACACCAGCAGACCCACCGCGCCGTCGGCGAAGAGGCTTCGCAGCGCCGCCTGGTGACGCCGCAGGTCGTCCATGACCAGCCCCTGGGCCAGGTCCTCCCCTCCCCCGATCACGACCGCCTCGACATCGCTCGGTAAGGTGTCTCCTACGTCCAGGCGCACGATGTCGGCGTCATGCCCGCGCCACTGCAGCCGGCGCCTCAGCACCGCGAGGTTGCCCCCGTCGCCGTAGGTGCCCATCTGATCGGGGTAGAGCCAGGCGATGCGCACCGGCCGCTCGCCGTCACGCGCGGCGGCTCGCGGGCCTGCGGGCGCCTCCGCCGGGGACGCGCCGGCGGCGGGCCCGGCAACCGTCCGCGCGCCGCCATCCGCCGCAGCTGCCGGCGGCTGCGGCAGGCCGATCGGTTCCGACACCGACTCGGCCAGCGCCCCCTGCAGCAGCATGTGGGCGCGCTTCAGATTCGTGTACGTCGACAGCACCAGCACCGAGCCGCCCTCCGGCACGGCGCGCACCGCCGCCGTCACCGCCTCGAGCGGGGTGGCGTAGGCCGCAGCGTCAGGCGCCGGGTGGAGGTAGCGCATGCGCGTGAGGAACTCCAGCGCGCGCGTGCCGCTCACCGTGACGCGGCCGAGCGCCTCGCCGTAGCGCGCGTCCCACAGCCACGACACGTCGACGCCGTCGGCGGCGCCGTCGTTGATCAGGAAGACGTGAGCGTCGGCCGGGGCCTGCGCCAGGTTCCAGCTCATGCTGGCCGGGTTCTTCACCAGCGCCAGGCTCACCTGGCGCCCCTCGATGGTCCGCGTCTCTCCACGCCCGCCCACCGCCTGCGGCCAGGACTCCAGCCGCGGCGCTCCGCCCAGCCACAGCATGGCCGCCACCGCGGCCGTGGCGCTGTACGGATGGAGGTACTCCGGCAACGGCGGCAGCTCCAGCCCGGCCATGCTCAACCGGTCACCGGCCAGCGACGCCTGGTAGGGGGTGTCGGGATTCGTGAGCCCGCAGCTCTGGCAGCGGTAGCGCCCCAGGTGTGCGTAGTAGCGCTCGGCGTAGACCAGCTCGCCGCCACAGCGCGGGCACACGGGCGTGTCGCTGGGCACGTCCATGGCGGGCAGCGCGGCACGGAAGAACACGCTGCGGCCCTCCTGCGCCAGGCTGGCCACCAGCGGATCGTCGCCGTTGAGCAGCAACGTCGCCTCCGGCAGGGCCAGGATGGCCTCCTCCAGGTGCCGGCGCGTCGTCTGGACCTCGCCGAAGCGGTCGAGTTGGTCGCGGAACAGCCCCGTGACGATGATCAGGTGCGGCGCGAGGTCCGGCGCCAGCTTCGGGAAGGCGGCCTCGTCGACCTCCATCACCAGGGCGTCGCCGGCGCCGCCGAGGAGCGAGGCGGCGATGCCCTGATGCATGTTGGCGCCCTCCTCGTTGGCCACGACCCGCCGCCCCTCGCGCTCCAGCAGGTGCCGGAGCAACGTCATGGTGGACGTCTTGCCGTTGGTCCCGGTGACCACGACGCGCAACGGGGCGCGGGCCGCCGTTCTGGCCACGAAGTCCGGGTCGATCCGCAGCGCTACCCAGCCGGGCAAGGTGGTGCCGCCCCCGGGCCGCACCACGCGCAGCACGCTCCTCGCCAGGCGCCCCGCCCCCGGCGCCAATGCCCGCCAAGCCATCACTCGCTTCCTCCCGTGGGCGGACCGGTTGGTTGCGGCGCGCCCGCGCCGGTCCGACAGCGTCCCGGCACGGCCCCCATGGTACGTCGCCGCGCCGGGCCGGGGTCGGCGCGCCGGCGCGGCGCGCGTCGCTCACGGCAGCCGGCGCCCGGCGCAGCACGGCCGGCGGCGACGGTCCGCCTCCGGGCGATTGCCCAGGCCCCCCGGCGCTGGTAGCCTTACCTGCACATGGCTCCTCGTCCCGCAAGGCGCTCGCAGCGGCGCCCCCTGCTGGTAGCGATCGACGTGCAGCGGCTCTACCAGGCGTTCGAGCCCTGGGCCCTGCCGGACGCCGCGCGCGTGGCGGCAACCATCGCGCGCATCCACGACGCCACCGGCTGCCCGCTGCTGTGCACCCGGACCGTCATGCCCGCCGCGGCGGGCATCCACGACGGCCCGTGGGCCGCCTACCAACGGCGCTGGCGGGAGCTGGCCGCGAAGCTCGAGGGCGACCCCGCCTTGCTGGACCCCCTGCCGGACGTGCAGGCGCGCTGCCACGCCACCTTCGACAAGCACACCTACTCCGCCTTCGGGGCTCCGGCCTTCCGCGCTCATGTGGAGGTGGCCGCACCGGACCCACTGGTGATCGCCGGCGTGGAGACGGACATCTGCGTCCTGGCCACGGTCTTCGGCGCCATCGACCGGAACCTGCCGGTGTGGCTCGTGACCGATGCGCTCGCCGGCCCGGACCCGGCAGCCGCCCGTGGCGTGCTGGCCATGCTGGCCCGCATGCCCGACCAGGTGCGGCTGCTGGACGCCGACAGCGTGATCGCCGAGCTCGGGGCGGGGCCGTGAGCTCGGCGCGGGACGCGGACGTCGCCCCGGACCCGCCGGTCTGCGACCCCGCGTTCCTGGTCGCCGAGGGCGTGAGCCACGCGTACGCCGGCACACCCGCCGTGACGGACGTCGACCTCTCGCTGCCGCGCGGCTCCCTGACGTGCCTCATCGGGCCGACCGGGTGCGGCAAGACCACCCTGCTGCGCTCCGTGGCGGGGTTCATCACGCCCGACAGCGGGCGCATCCGCATCGGCGGACGCGACGTCACCGACCTCGACCCAGCCCGTCGCGGCATCGGCTTCGTCTACCAGGACCTGGCGCTGTTCTCGCACATGAGCGTGCGCGGCAACGTCGGCTTCGGCCTCCGCGCCCGCCGGGTGCCGGCAGGCGAGCTGCGCAGGCGCGTGGCGGACATGCTGGCGCGCGTCGGGCTGGAAGATCTCGGGGCGCGCCGCCCAGGCACGCTGTCTGGCGGGCAACGTCAACGCGTCGCGCTGGCCCGGGCACTGGTGTTCGAGCCCGACATACTCCTCCTGGACGAGCCCTTCGCCGCGCTGGACAAGAACGTCCGGGCGCAGATGCAACAGGAGGTGCGGCGCTTGCAGCGGCAAGCCGGCATCACCACCGTCCTGGTCACGCACGACCAGCAGGAGGCCCTCAAGCTCGCCGACGTGCTGGTCATCATGAAAGACGGCAGGATCGAGCAGGTGGGCCCGCCCCGCGAGCTCTACCACCGCCCGGCGAGCCTCTTCGCCGCCCGCTTCCTCGGCGACGCCAACCTCTTCCCCGGCCGCTACCGGTCCGAACCGGACCGCCTGGAAGGACCGCGCACCCTCCCCGTGGGCCACCTGCCCGAGGGCTTGCGCGACGGCCAGCGCGTCACCGCCCTGATCCGCCCCGAGGACGTGGTGGTCGACCTGGAACCGCCCAGGGACGCGACGCCGGCAGAGCCGACGGCCTCCCTGGCGGGCACGGTGGCAGGCACCGTGACCGCGGCGAGCTTCAGCGGCGCCCTCACCGAAGCGCGCGTGCGGCCGGGGGATGGCGGGCCGGACGTCCGCGTGGTGGTCGCCGGCGCGGAGGCCGGCAGACTCGCGGTCGGCACGCCGGTATGGCTATCCTTTCCCAGGGACCGTCTCAGCCTGATCCCCGAGGAGCCCACGTGAGCCTGCGCGAGATCACCCCCCGTTACCAGCTCAATACCTGGGCCAGCCGGTACCCGGCCGCGGTGGTGGACGCCGTCTCGGGCGGCTTCGTGCTGCCGGTCGCCTACAGCGCCGCCGAGGGCAGCGTGTCGCGGGCCGACGACCCCGCCCTCGTGCGCCTGGGCAGGCGCCGCATGGACGGCACGCGGCTCGTCATGGAGTTCAGCCATGCCGGCTCCACCTTCCGCGTGGCGTACGGCAAGCCTTCGCCGCAGCTGCTGCTCGGCGAGCTGAGGGCGGTGCGACTGGGCGAGTGGGGACTGCGCACCTGGCTGACGCTGCTGGCGTGCGGAGGCGCGGCGGGGCTGCCGTCCCCGGAGCCGGCCGGCGCCCCCGAGGCCACCGCCGACGGGCGCGTGCGGCTGCACGCCCCGGGCCGAGCGCTGGCGCTCGCCTGCGCCTCCGAGCCGGTCTACGTCACGCTGCACGCCAGCCTCGAGGCGTTCGAGTCCGACATCGCCGGCGGCGGGTACTACGCCGACGGCCACGCCCTGCGGGCCGGCGCGGCCCCGGCGTCCGCGCCGGTGGCCGCCGTGCGCTTCAACCTGGAGGCGACGCCCGTGATCCGCTTCGCGCTGGCCCTGGGAGCCGATGCCGACACCGCCGCGGCGCGCGCGGAAGCGGGCGCCCGCCGCCTCGTCGCCCTGGACGCGCCGGCCCCGCCCGAGGGCGCGGCGGCCCCCGCCCTCGCCCCGGCCGGGGCCGCCGCCGGGATGCTCGACCCGGACCCGGAGCCGGAGGACGACGTCGACGAGGCGCTGGACGCGGTCGCCACGGTGATGGGCTGGAACGCCGTGGTCGACCCCGACAACCAGCGCTGGTACACGGTGCCGACCCGCGCCTGGGTGGCCGGCAAGTTCGGCGGCTGGTTCACCTGGCTCGATGACACCTTCTTCCACGCTCACCTGGCCGCCACGCGGGATCTGGACGCCGCGCGCCGTAATCTCGAGGTCGCGATGAGCGCGGCCACCCCGGAGGGCAACCTGGCGTGCCTGCTCAGCCCCCGCACCCGCTGGCTCGACCGCTCCCAGAGCCCCATCGGGGGCTACGTGCTGCTCGCCTACTACCTCCGCTCCGGCGACCGCGCCGCCCTGCACCGCTACCTCCCGACGCTGAAGGAGGCGCTGGCCTGGTGGTTGCGCGAGCGGCGCGACCGCCGCACGGGCCTGTTCGCGTACGGCACCTCCGCCTACGGCCACGGCGCCTTCGCGGGCACCGCCCTGGCGGCACGGGACGAGTCCTTCATGGACAACAGCCCGCTCTACGACGGCGTCCGACTCGACCCGGGCACGCGACGCCTCGAGCACGTGGACGTCGGCCTGTCGAGCCTGATCGCGCTGGAAGCGGAGATGCTCGCGCGCGCGGCCGCCGTGGTCGGCGACGCCGATGCCTCCCGCGCCCTCGCCGCGACCGCCGACGACATCCGCGCCGCGATCGAGACCCACCTCTGGAACGACGAGGCCGGCGTCTACGCCAACCTCGACGGGGACGGGGCCTTCAGCTCGCGCCTCGGCCCCACCAGCTTCTATCCGCTGCTGGCCGGGGCGGCCGCGCCGGAGCGGGCCGAGAGGCTGGTGAGGGAGCAGCTCCTCGACGCCGGCCGCTTCTGGGGGCGCTACGCGGTGCCCACCATCCGGCGGGACGACCCCGCGTTCGGCGACGACGTCTACTGGCGAGGGCGCATCTGGCCGCCCACCAACTACCTGGTGTACCTGGGGTTGCGACGGGGCGGCTTCCTGGAGGCGGCGAGCGCGCTCGCCGACCGCTCCTTCGCGATGTTCGCCGCCGAGTGGCGCGAGCACGGCCACTGCCACGAGAACTACGACGCCGTCACCGGCCAGGGGTGCGGCGGCGCCGACTCCGACCCGTTCTACGGCTGGGGCGCGCTGCTCCCCCTCATGCGCGTGGACGAGGCCGTCTTCCCGTCGCCCTGGGAAGGCCTCACCGTGGACGTGGCGCGCGGGCCCTGCCGCAGCGGGGTCCTGTGGCAGGGCCGCACGCTGCGGCTGAGCGCGGGCGAGCGGCCGACGTCCTGGCGCCTCAGCCTGGCCGGGAGCGACCTGCTCGCCGGAGACGCCGCCTGCCGCCTGATCGGGCTGGAGGCGGAGGCCGGCGTGCTGGGCTGCACCGTCGAGAGCCGCGACGGGCTCGAGCTCCGCTTCCCGGGCCTGCCGCGCGACAGGGTGTTGCACGCCGCCCTGCCGGAAGGCATCGACCTGGACGCCGGGCCGGACGGGCTGCGACTGCGCCTGCCCGCCGGCCGGCACCCGCTGCGCCTGGTGCTACGCGGGGACGGCGGCGCCGGAACCGTACCGACATGACGGCGCGCCGCCCTTCGGGGCATGATGGCGCCGTAACCGGAAGCAGGCCGCGGGCGCGGGCCACCACGACCCGGGGACCACGAAGGGAACGATCATGAGCACGCTAGGCAGGTTCGCAAGCCGGGCGCTCGTCGCGGGCGCCGTCATCCTCACGCTGCTGGGCACGAGCGCCAGCGCTCAGAAACCCACGCTGCTGATCGCCAACTGGCAGGGCTACGGCAGCGACCTGCCGTGGGTGGTGCAGGCCTTCGAGTCGCAGTGCGACTGCACCGTCAAGCAGGTCGACTTCAGCTCCGAGCAGCAGCTGCTCAACATGCTGCATCAGGGCGGGGTGGGACGGATCGACGCCGCCCTGCCGAACTCCACCTACATCCGCTACGCCATCGACGACGGCCTGCTGCAGCCCATCGACGTCAGCAAGCTCGCCAACTACCACGAGCTGATCCCCGGGCTCACCTCGCTCGACGCGCTGCACCAGGGCGGCAAGGTCTACGGCGTGCCGTGGCTGTGGGGCACGGTCGGCATCGGCTACGACCCGAACAGCGTCAAGGCGCCCGTGACCGGCTACGCGGCGCTGTGGGACAAGCAGTATGCCGGCAAGGCCACCTTCAACGACGACCCCGTCATCGCGGTCATGACGGCCGCGCTCTACCTCGGCGAAGACCCCTACCACCCCGACCTCGCCAAGGTGAAGCAAGCCCTGCTCGATCAGAAGCGCCTCGACGTCACCTACTGGGCCACCACCGATGACTTCACCAAGCTCTACACCTCCAAGCAAGTGGTGGTCGGCAACGTGTGGTCCGGGCTGGCCACGCAGATCAAGGCCAACGGCTACCCCATCGACTACGTCACGCCCAAGGACGTCGTCACCTGGGTGGACAACTGGGTCATCGTCAAGAACGCGCCGCACCCGCAGCTCGCCTACCAGTGGATCGACTTCATGATCTCGCAGCAGTTCCAGGACCGCTACGCGCGCGACCTCAAGCAGCAGCCCCCGTCGCCCGCGAACCAGGTGGTCGCCCAGAACCTGCCGGCCGACATGCAGCAGACCTTCCAGCCGGGTGCGGTCCTGGAGACGGGCATCTCGCAGGCCACGTACAACGCCTGGGCGCAGCTGTGGACCGAGGTGAAGACCACGCCGGTCAAGCCGCTCAGGTGAGCAGGGGCCACCGGGCGCGGCGGCGCGCCGCCGCCGTGCTGCTCGCGCCCGCCTACGGCCTCATCCTGGCGCTGGTGCTGGTGCCGCTGGCGTCCCTGCTGGCGTACAGCCTCACGCCTGCACGGGTGCACGGCATCGGCTCGCTCGCGCTGGCGTTCGACCGCTACCTGCGCTTCTTCCGCGACGCGCCCTCGCGCATCGTCCTGGTCGACTCCCTCACCATCCCGGCGGTGGCGACGCTGCTCTGCCTGGCGATCGGCTGGCCGCTCGCCTACGCGCTGGCGAAGGTCCATCGCAGGCGCGGCAACGCCCTGCTGGTGATCCTGATGACCCCGTTCTTCGTCTCCTACCTGCTCATCATCTACGCGCTGATGGGGTTGCTGCAGGTGGGCGGGCCGCTGCAGGCGGCGGCGGCGACGCTCGGCCTCGTCGGGGGGACGCAGTCGCTGCTCTACTCGCGCGGCGCGGTCACGCTGGCCCTCGTCTACGAGTACCTGCCGTTCATGGTGCTGTCGATCTACGGGTCGCTGGAGCGCGTCGAGGACAGCGTGCTGGAGGCGGGGCGCGGCCTCGGCGCGGGGGCCGGGCGCCTGTTCGGCGAGATCCTGTGGCCGCGCTCGGTGCCCGGCGTGATCGCCGGTTGCGCGCTGGTCTTCATCCCGGCCACCGGCTCCTTCGTCGAGCCTCAGATCCTCGGGGGCACGCGGCTGAGCATGCTGGGCGAGGTCATCAACGCCCAGATCAACCAGACGTTCGACCTGCCCCGGGCCGCCACGGTGTCGCTGGTGCTCACGGTGTGCGCGGTGTTGGGGTTCGCGTTGCTGGCGTTGGCCCTCGACCTCAGCCGCCGTCTGGCGAGGCGATGAGCGCGCCGCGGCGCCGCGGCGCGCGCGCCGGCGTGCTGCGCCGCCGGCTGTGGGGCGCGTACACCACCGTCGTCTTCGTGGCCATGTTCGTGCCGGTGGCGTACCTGGTGCTGATGTCCTTCAACACATCCCCCTATGGCACCCTCCCCTTCCATCCCACCACCGCCTGGTACGCGCGCCTGTTCCACGAGCCCGGGCTGGCCGCCATCACCCTTCACACCCTGGCGATGAGCGGCGTGGTGGCGCTGGCCTGCGCCGCGCTCGGCAGCATGGCCGCGATGGGCCTCGCCCGCGGCGGGCTTCCCCGGCCGCTGGTGGCGCTCCTGCGAGGCGTGGATCTGGTGCCGGTCACCGTGCCCTGGCTGGTCCTCGGCGTGACCATGCTGCTGTTCCTGCTGCTGATCGGCTCGGGCCGGAGCGTCCTCAATCTCTATCTCGGGAACATGGTGGTGGTGCTGCCCTACGTCACCATCCTGGTCTCCGCGAGGCTCCGGAACGAGCGCTTCGAGCAGGAGGAAGCCGGCGCCCAGCTCGGCGGAACGCCGTTGCGGGTGTTCCTGGCCATCACCCTGCCGAAGCTGACGCCGTCCATCCTCGCCGGAGCCATCATGGCGTTCATGGTGTCGTTCAATAACTTCCTGATCCAGTACTACCTCGCCCCCTTCGGCACCGCCACCCTGCCCATGGAGATCTACGGGCTGGTGCGCGCCGGCGTACGCCCCGACATCAACGCCCTGTCGACCTTCCTGGTCGTCGCCTCGATCCTGCTGGTGCTGGCGCTGGATCGGCTGGTCGGCATCGGCGCCAGCCTGGGCGCGCCCCGCGAGCGCTGAGGGCCGGTCGGTACGTTCTCTGAACGACAGGCGGGACGCCCCGTGACTCGCCTAATGACCGGTGGAGGGCCCGCCATCCGATGAGCCCTCCGGTGGGCCCGGGATGGAGTGTCCATGAGCCGACGAACGCGTCTCGCGAGCCTGTCGGCCGCTGCGGTCGCCCTGATCTCGACGCTGCCCATCGCCGCCGGCCAGGGCCGCATCGTGACCGGCCCGTTGCACGTGCAGGTCGCTCACAGCCAGAGATACGGCGATTACCTCACCAACGGGAAGGGCCTCGCCTTGTACGTCGGGGTGATCCCCGGGAAGAGCGCCGATGCCAACGGCAACGGCAGCAAGCCCGTCGCCACCTGCACGGCCACGTGCCTGCACCTGTGCCCGCCGCCAGGACCGAGGGGAGCCCGGTGGCCGGGAAGGGCGTCCGGCCCGGCATGCTGTCGACCGTGAAGGGGCCGGACAACTCGACGCAGGTGAGCTATGCGGGCTGGCCGCTCTACTA
>DATFNF010000040.1:0-17950 GCA_035266525.1 Trueperaceae bacterium
CGACCC
Organism: Trueperaceae bacterium; assembly: GCA_035266525.1. Classification (GTDB taxonomy): domain Bacteria; phylum Deinococcota; class Deinococci; order Deinococcales; family Trueperaceae; genus JASBRS01. The sequence continues at coordinate 7 of DATFNF010000040.1, forward strand.
GGAGACCGGCGCGCTGGTCGCCGGTCCGGCCGCGGCGCTGACGCCGGCGGCGGCCCGCCTCGCCGTCGACCCGTTCTCCACCAACACCACGCTGGTGGTGGTAGCCACCGACGCCCCGCTGGGCAAGGCCGAGGCGCGGGCTCTGGCGCACAGTGCGCACATGGGCATCGCCCGCGTCACCCGCCCCTCGCACACCGTGCACGACGGCGACAGCACCTTCGTGCTCAGCACGCGGCGGGGGCCGGCGGTGCCGCTCGCGGCGCTGTCGATCGCGGTGCAGGAGGTCGTCGCGCGGGCGCTGGTCCGCGGCGTCCGGGCGGCGGCCGGCTGAGCGCGTGCCCGGGGCCGGCGACGCGGGCGGGCCGGGGCGGGGAGCGCGGGCGGCGCCCTGCGCCGGCAGGCCATCCCGCCGGCAGACGCCGGCACGCGGCCGCGGCCGGCGGGCGTCGCGCGGGCGGCGAGCCGGCGCGCGCCAGCCGTGACACAATGGCTGCCGTGGACCGTTCCGGCCGTTCCCCGCACGTCGGCGTGCTCGCTCTCCAGGGCGCCTTCCGCGAGCACCGCCAGGCGCTCGAGCGGCTGGGGGTGGCGGTCAGCGAGGTACGCCTGCCCGGCCAGCTGGAGGGCTTGGGCGGCGTCATCATCCCCGGCGGCGAATCGACCACCATGGGCAAGCTCATGCGCGACTACGGCCTCGATGCGGCCCTCCAACGCTTCTACCGGGAGGGCGGCGCCCTGTGGGGCACCTGCGCCGGCGCCATCGAGCTGGCCACCGACATCGTCGGCTTCCCCCAGCAGCCGCGCCTCGGTCTCATGCCTATGTCGGTGGTCCGCAACGACTACGGGCGCCAGGTGGCCTCGTTCGAGGCCGACCTCGATATCCTCGGGCTGGACGCGCCGTTCCACGCCCTGTTCATCCGCGCCCCGCGTATCGTCGCCGTGGGGGAGGGCATCGAGGTGCTCGCCCGCTACGAGGGCGACATCGTCGCGGCCGCCGGCCCTCGGCTCATGGCCACCGTGTTCCATCCCGAGCTCCTCGGCGACGACCGCGTCCACGCCCTCTTCGTCGAGCGCGTGCGCGACGCGGGGGCGACGCCGGCCGGCCTGACAGGAGAAGCGACATGAGCAGCCTGATCGACCTGAGCCCCGGGGAGCGGGCGCCGTCCGTGGTGAACGCGGTGGTGGAGGTTCCCCTCGGCAGCAGCCACAAGTACGAGTACGACGCGGAGCTGGGCGTGTTCCGCCTCGACAGGGTGCTCTATAGCCCGCTCCACTACCCGGGGGATTACGGCTTCGTTCCCGGCACCATCGCCGACGACGGCGACCCGGTCGACATCCTGGTGCTGATGGCGCGGCCCACCTTCCCCGGGGCCGTCATCCGGGCCCGGCCGCTGGGCTACCTCGAGATGTCCGACGAGAAGGGGCGGGATCAGAAGGTCCTGGCTGTTCCCGTCGACGATCCGCGCTACGACAGCAACCGCCACCTCGACACGGTGTCCCCGCACCGGCTCCGCGAGATCGAGCACTTCTTCGCCATCTACAAGGAGCTCGAGGGCAAGGAGACCCAGGTCGCCGGCTGGCACGGCATGGACGAGACGCACGCGCTCATCCGGGCCACGATCGAGGCCTACGCGGCGCGGCGCGGCGCCGAGGCTACCGGCAGCTGAGCGTCGCCGGGCGGCGGCGTCCGGGCCTCACGATGCGGCAGATGCCGCGCGCAGCACTGTCACAGCGCGATGCCGGCGTTGGTCTTCTCGAGCGCCCGCTCGGCGCGGTAGGAGCTGCGCACCAGCGGTCCCGACACCACCTCGAGGAAGCCCATCGCCAGCCCCGCATCGCGGTAGCGCTTGAAGTCCGCCGGCGGCACCCAGCGCTCCACCGGGACGTGGGCACGGCTCGGGCGCAGGTACTGCCCCAGCGTCAGGATGTCCACCTGGACCTGGCGCAGGTCCCGCATGGTCTCGACGATCTCGTCGTCGGTCTCGCCCAGACCCAGCATCAGGCTGGTCTTGGTGAGCACGTCGGGGCGGGCGCGCTTGGCGTAGGCCAGCACCGACAGGGTCTGCTCGTAACCGGCGCGCGGGTCGCGCACGGGGTGGGTGAGGCGCCGGACGGTCTCGATGTTCTGCGCGTACACCTCGATGCCGGAATCGAGCACCAGCTGGACGTGGTCGGTGTTCCCGGCGAAGTCCGGGGTCAGCGCCTCGACCGCGGTGGCGGGACTGGCCTCCTTGATCGCGCGCACGCAGGCGGCGTAGTGGGACGCGCCGCCATCCGGGAGGTCGTCGCGATCCACCGACGTCAACACGACGTAGCCGAGCCCCATGCTGCGCACGGACCGTGCCGCCAGTCGCGGCTCGTCCGGGTCGAGCAGGCCGCGCGGGTTGCCGGTGGCGACGGCGCAGAACTTGCAGCCCCGGGTGCACACCGAGCCCATCAGCATGATGGTGGCGGTGCCGGCGTTCCAGCACTCGGCGATGTTGGGGCAGCGGGCCTCCTCGCACACGGTCGCCAGGCGGTGATCCGTGACGTTCGCCTTCATGTCCTGGAAGGCTCCGCCCGACGGGAGCTTGACCTTGAGCCAGGGCGGCTTCCTGCCCAGCCCGCCGTCCTCCGCGACGGTGTCGTCCCTGTGGCGGATGCCCCCCTCGACCGCCTTGACCTGCTTCTTGAACTCGCGCGAGTTGATCACTTGCTCACCCGTTCTTCCCGGGGGGCGTCCGCGACCGGCGCCGGAAGCGGGTCGGCGCCGTCGACGAAGAGGTCGTGGAAAGCCGCCACCAGCTTGGGCTTGACCTCGTCGAGCGGCACCGCGTGCCCCGTCAGCGAGGCGATCGAGGCGACCGTCTTGCCCTCGAGGCCGCACGGGACGATGGTGTCGAAGTCGGAGAGATCGGTGGTGACGTTCATGGCGAAGCCGTGGAAGGCGACGTCGCGCTTGATGGCCACGCCGATGGCGACCACCTTGGCGTCGCCCACCCACACGCCGGCATACCCCGGGCTCCCGACGGCCTCGATGCCGTACTCCGCGAGCACCCGCACCATCGCCGCCTCGAGCGTGCGCAGGTACTCCTGCACCCGTCGCCCCACGGGGAAGATGGGGTAGCCGACCAGCTGACCGGGGCCGTGGTAGGTGACGTCGCCGCCGCGCTCGATGTCGAACAGATCGAAGCCGCGAGCGGTCAGCTCCGCTTCCGGGACACGCAGGTGTTCGCGCCCGCCCTTCTTGCCGAAGGTGATGACCCGAGGGTGCTCCACGAAGAGGAGCGTCGGCGGCTGTCGGCCCTCGGCCACCAGCGCGTGCAGGCGGTGCTGCTCCGCCCAGGCGCCTTGGTAGGCCATGCGGCCGAGGTCGTGCACGACGAAGCCTTCCATGTCTGGATTGTACCTCCGGGCCCGGAGGCGCCCGGGAAAGCCAGGCGTCACGCGTCGCCCGGCGGTGGTCCGGTGTGGCCGGCGGTGAGCAGCGCCAGCGCGGCCGCGGGGAGCGAGCCGTCGGGCTCGAGCTGCGGCAGCGGCAGGCCCAGCGCGTCGAAGGCGCGCGCCTCGTGCGGGTGGAGCCAGCGCAGCGCCCGGGCGTTGCGCTCGGCCGGCGTCAGCCGCGGGACGTCGTAGAAGCCGGCGTGGCGCCGCTGGCGCTGCGCTTCGAAGAGGATGACCGCCGCCGCCACCGACACGTTCAACGAGGACACCATGCCCAGCATGGGGATCAGCACGTGGCCGTCCACCTTCTCGGCGCAGGCGGCCGTCACGCCGGACTTCTCGTTGCCGAACACGATGCAGGTGGGACGGGTGTAGTCCACCGCGTCGTAGCGCCTCGCCTCCGCCGAGAAGTGCGCCGCCAGCACGTGCATGCGGGCCCCGCGCAAGGTCGCCAGAGCGGCGTCCAGGTCCTCGTGCACGCGCAGGTCCACCCACTTCTCGGCGGAGCCGCTGGTGGCGTTGAAGGTGGGGACGCCGCCGGTCGGGCGCACGGCGTGGATCGTGCCGATGCCGACCGCGTCCGCGGTGCGGAGCATGGCCGACAGGTTGTGCGGTTTGTAGACGTCCTCCGCCAGGATGGTGAGGTCGGGCTGACGCCGCGCCAGGACCTCCTGGATGCGGCGGTAACGGCGCTCGGTCATGCTCCGAGGATACCGGCCGCCGGCGGCGCGGCGGCCGCAGCGCGGCGCGTTTGTGCGTCCTTGACACTGCTCGCGCGCCCGACGTAACATCTAGTTTGCGCGCTGCACGGCGAGTCGTCGGCGGCCGCTGCCTGCCGAGGTGGCGGAATTGGTAGACGCGCTAGCTTGAGGGGCTAGTGACCGCTTAGGTCGTAGGGGTTCAAGTCCCCTCCTCGGCACCAGGGATGTGGGCGGGCCGGCCGTGCGCCGACCCGCCCACCGTTACTGTCCCTACCCGTACTGTCCCTACCTGCGCTGTCCCTACCCGCGCTCGTCCGCAGCCCGGACGGCCGCGGCGACCGCCCGGGCCCTCCCGGCCGGCGGCCGTGCGCAGCCTGGCCCGCGGTCCAGCCCGTGATAGCCTGGGCCGTGCCCTCGGGCAGCTTCCCTTTCGCCAGTTACCGCAGTGGCCAGCGCGAGGCTCTGGATGCCGCGCGCGGCGCCTTCGAGGACGGCAAGCGCTTCGTGGTGGTCGAGGCCCCGACGGGCTCCGGCAAATCCGCGATCGCCGTGGCGCTGGCGCGCGAGGCCGGGGCCAGCTACATCCTCACGGCCCAGAAGGTCCTGCAGGCCCAGTACACGCGCGACTTCCCGGAGCTCTCCCTGATGAAGGGGCGGAGCAACTACCCGTGCCTGGTGGCCCCGACGCATGCGGCCGCGGCGCCGTGCATCGCCGGGCGGCGCTTCCCGGCCTGCGACGCCTGTCCCTACTTCATGGCCAAGGACGTGGCCATGGCGTCCTCCGCCGTGACCATGAACTACGCCTACTACCTGGCGGAGCTGAACTACGCGGGCGGCTTCCGCGAGCGCGAGCTCCTCGTCCTGGACGAAGCGCATAACGCCGAGGGCGCGCTCATGGGGTTCGTGCAGGTCACGCTCAACGAGGCCGCGCTGGCGCGCGCCGGCGTCACGCGGAAGCTGCCGCCCCCGCTGGGCGACGACGGCTACTTCGACTTCGCTGAGGATCTGGTCCCGGACTTGATGGAACGGGGTCGCGATCTCGAGGCCGAGCTCCGCGGCGGCGAGCTCGCCGAGCCCGCGGCTCTCGCCAGGCTGCAGGCGAAGCAGTGGCTCGACGGGCAGCTGGCGCGGCTCGAGCTGCTCGTGAGCAGCCGCGACCAGGACGGCGTCGATTGGGTCGTCGAGCGCCGCCGCACGCAGGCCGGCGAGACCCTGGCCTTCAAGCCGGTCGAGGTCGCGCCCTTCGCGGAGGACCTGCTGTTCGGTCATGCGGAACGGGTGCTCATGCTGTCGGCTACCGTGCTGGACCCCGCCACCTTCCTGCGCGGCCTCGGGATCGCGCCCGAGGACGCCGCCGTCATCCGCACGCCGTCGAGCTTCCCGGCGGAGAACCGCCCGCTGGTGCTGATGCCCACCACGCGCCTCACGCGCCACTACCTGGAGGCGGGGCTGCCGAAGCTGGTGGATGCCATCGCCGGGCTGTGCGAACGGCACGGCGAGGAGAAGGGCGTCATCCACGCGCACTCCTACCGCATCGCCCGCGCCATCGAGCGGGCGCTCCCGCGCGAGCACGCCTGGCGTCTCGTCACCCACCACGACGCCAGCGAGCGCGAGGCCGCCCTGGCGGCGCACCTCGAGTCGGACGAGCCCACCATCCTGTTGTCCCCGAGCATGACCGAGGGGATCGACCTGGCCGAAGACCTGGCGCGGTGGCAGGTGCTGTGCAAGATCCCGTACCCCTACCTGGGCGACCCGCAGGTGGCGCGGCGCATGGAGCTCGACCCCGGCTGGTACGACTGGCGCACCTGCCTCACGGTGGTGCAGGCCTACGGCCGCACGGTGCGCAGCGAGGATGACTTCGCGGTCACCTACCTGCTCGACGCCGACTTCCCGGCCTACCTCCGGCGGCAGCGCGGGCACTTCCCGGACTGGTTCCTGGAGGCGCTGCAGCCCGCCTGAGCGGGCGACACCCGGCGTCGAGCCGCTCCCGCCGGAGCGCGTCGGGCGGGCCCTCGCCGCGAGCGGGCCGGAGGACGCTCGGGCCGCCGGCCGCGGGCTCGAGGCTGCGCCTCAGAAGCCGTCGATCTCCGCCTGGAATGGCGGCTGGGCGCGCAGCAGCCCGGCCAGGGCGTGGAGCGCGTCGGGGGCTCCCTCGGCGCGGCCGTCGGCGAGCAGCACCTCGGGCGCCGCGGCGCCCGCCAGCAACGCCACCAGATGGCGAACGTGGAGCGCGGCGTCGGCGGGCCCGTCGCCGGCCTCGACCCGGCAGCCGTCCGGCCCCAGCTGCACGTCGAACACACCCCGGTTCCAGGGGCAGTCGTCGTCCTCCAGCCGGATCCGCCAGCGGCTGGCAACGGGCGACGTCAGCGGCGCCAGCGCCAGCGAGACGTCCACCACCCGCACCTGCAGCAGCGGGGTGCGCACCGCGAGGCGCGCGGTGGCGTCGAGCAGCAGGGCGTCGCCCGGCGGAAGGTGGACGTGGACGCTCTCCACCTGCCCCTCGAAGGCGCGCAGGAAGCGGGACAGGCGCTCGCGGCCGGCGGGCGTGGCCCACGCCAGGTCGCTCACCCGGAGCTGGCTGGTGGCGTCGTGGTAGCGCGCGAAGACCAGGTAGGCGTCCTCGAGCAGGTAGGCGTGCCGGTCCTCGCCGGTCCAGGCGCGGCCGACCCGGCCCCAGCCGTCGCGCGCGCCGTCGTCGCGGGTGAGCGAGAAGCTGTAGCGGCTCGCGAAGGCCCGGTGGATGGAGGCCAGCCGCGACAGGTCGGTGCCGGTCACGGACTCGGCGTCCGGCGGCCGGCCGGCGGCGAAGTAGCTCGGCGGTACCTCCACGCTGCGGCCGTTGGGCAGCGACTGGAAGCCGTAGCGGGCGTAGAAGCGGGGATCGAAGGGGTGCTCGGCGCACCAGCCGACGCCGTCCCGGCGCAGGCGCTCGAACCAGGCGTGCAACAGCCCCGCCACGTGGCCGCGACGCCTGGCCCACGGCGCGGTGGCCACGCTGGCCAGGCCGCCGACGCGGGCACGCGCGCCGCCCAGGTACATGGTGAAGGGGTACATCAGGGCGCTGCTCGCCAGGCGGCCGTCCTGGAAGCTGCCGAGCGTGTTCGGGAGCTGCGCGCGGATGTGCGCGATCACGCGCTCCTCGGCGCCGGGCGGGGTCTCCCCGAAGGCGACCGACAGGATGCCGAGGAGGTCCGCGAGGTCGTCTTCCGTGAGGACGCGGACGTCGTAGCGGTCGCTCATCGAGGCTCGAAGGGGAGGTACATGGGTCTCTCGGCGTTCGTGCGCAGCACCATGGTCGTCTCGGTGCGCTCCACGCCCTCCAGCATGAACAGGCGGTCGAGGAAGCCGTCGAGCGCCTGCGTCGACGGCACGCGCACCTTGGCGATGTAGGAGTAGGTGCCCGCCACGGCGTGGAGCTCCTCGATCTCCGGGAGGCCGAGGAGGCGCTCGACGAGGCCGCGGGCCGGCTTGCGGGGCTGCGGCGCGATCGCCACGAAGGCGCAGATGGGCAGCCCCACGTTGTGGGGGTTGAGCACGGCCCGGTAGCCCTCGATGACGCCCGCCTGCTCGAGCTTGCGGATACGCTCGCCCACCGCCGGCGCCGACAGGCCCACGGCCTTGGCGATGCTGGCGTGCGAGGCGCGTCCGTCCTCGCGCAGGATGTGAAGGATGCTCCGGTCGACGGCGTCGAAATCCATGGCGCGTTCAAAGCCTAGCACGGCCGTGAGCGCCGCCGCCCCGGGCATACGCCCCTGGTATCGTGCGCTGTGCGCGTCCTGTTCATCGGAGACATCTTCAGCACGCCGGGCATGAAGGTGGCTCGGTCCTACCTCGCGGAGACGCGGAACGAGTACGACTTCGTCATCGCCAACGGCGAGAACGCCGCCGGCGGCTTCGGCATCACGCGGAAGCACTTCGAGCAGCTGCGGGGCGCCGGCGTGGACGTGGTCACGCTGGGCAACCACGGCTTCGACCAGGCCGAGGCGTTGGAGCTGGTGGAGGAGACGCCGCGGCTGGTGCGGGCGGTGAACTACCCGCCGGGCACCCCCGGCGTGGGGTGGGCGGTGTTCGAGGCGCGCACGGGGGAGCGCGTGACCGTCGCGCAGGCGATGGGGCGGGTGTTCATGGACGCCTTGGACGACCCCTTCCGGGCCCTGGACGACGTGCTCGAGGCGGCCCCGGAAGGGCAAGCGGTCATCGTCGACTTCCATGCCGAGGCCACCAGCGAGAAGCGCGTGATGCTCTACCACCTCGCCGGTCGCGCCAGCGCCGTCATCGGAACGCACACCCACGTCCAGACCGCGGACGAGACCGTCTACCGCGGGACCGCCTACATCACGGACGCGGGCATGACCGGGGTGCAGACCTCGTCCATCGGCATGGGCTTCGAGGAGGTGCACGCCCGCTTCGTGAGCAAGCTGCCCCGGCGGTACAGGCCGGCCAGCGGCGACGCCACGCTCAGCGGCGTGGTGCTCGAGCTCGAGGGCCGCCGGGCGCGGGCCATCCGTCGCCTGCAGTGGCCGGCCTCGGAGGGGTGAGGGCCGCTCCCGGAACCGGTCCGGAGCTCGCGCGAGGGTAGAATCGCCCGCATGGCGAGCGTGCCCGAAGCCCGCGAGGCCGCTCCCGGCCAGCTCAGCGCCGACGTCAAGTTCCTCGGCGGCGCCCTCGGGACGGTGCTGCGCGAGCTCGAGGGGGAGCGCCTCTTCGAGCTGGTCGAGACCGTGCGCGCCGGCACCAAGCGGCGGCGCAGCGGCGATGCCGCGGCGGGCGAGGAGCTGCGGTCCCTCATCGCCTCCCTCGACGCGAGCACCGCCGAGCGCCTGCTGCGCGCGTTCACCGTGTACTTCCAGCTCATCAACCTGGCCGAGGAGATCCATCGCGTTCGTGTGAACCGCGTCCGGGAGGCGCACGCCACGCCCGGCTCGCCGCGGAGCGAGTCGGTCGCGGAGGCCGTGGCGGACCTCAAGCGCCAGGGGTGGACGCGCGCCCAGGTCCGTGCCTTCATGGAGGGGCTGGACGTGCAGCTCACGCTGACGGCGCATCCGACGGAGGTCAAGCGCTACACGGTGCGCCTCAAGCTGGAGCGGATCGCGGCGGCCCTCCGCGAGCTCGGGGAGCACGCGCTGTCGCCGCAGCAGAAGGCTCGGCTCCGGCGTGAGGTCTTCGCCGAGATCGCCACCCTGTGGCAGACGCGTGAGCTCTTCGCCGAGAAGCCCACCGTGCTCGACGAGGCCAAGAGCGCGCTCTACTACTTCCGGCGCTCCCTGCTCGACGCCGTCCCCCGCCTCATGCAGGACATGGAGGACGCGCTCGACGCCGCCTATGGCCCTGCCACGGCGCCGCCGCTGCCCACCGTGGTGCGCTTCCGCTCCTGGATCGGCGGCGACCGGGACGGCAACCCGTTCGTCACGCCGGAGGTCACGCGCGAGGCCACCACCCTGCAGGCCGAGGTGGCCCTCGACGCCTACCTGAACGACCTGGACGGGCTGGTGCAGCGGCTGTCGCAGTGGGAGCGACGGGTCACGCTGAGCCACGCCTTCCGCGAGGACCTGGCCCGGGTGATGCGGAGCGAGGGCGCGCCGCGGCGCTTCCCGGAGGAGCCCTACCGCCAGAAGCTGGCGTTCGTGCACCGCTTCCTGGAGAGGGAGCGTGCCTCGCTGCGAGACGGGGGCGGCACGGGCTACCCGGGCGGCGCCGCCGCGCTGATCGAGGACCTCGCGCTGGTCGAGAGCACGCTGGAGGCGAGCCAGGGCGCCCGTGCGGCCCGGGCGTTCGTCCGCCCGGCGCTGTACCGGGCGATGGCATTCCGCTTCCATCTGGCGCCGCTCGACCTGCGCGAGCATTCGGCCAAGCACGAGCGCGCCGTGGCCGCCCTGCTGCACTACGCCGGCGTCGTCGAGGACTACGCCACGCTGGACGAGGAGGCCCGGGTGGCGCTGCTCGCAGCCGAGCTGGCGTCCCCGCGGCCGCTGGCACCGGCCGGCGCGCCCCTCGGCGAGGAAGCCGACCGCGCCCTCGCCTTCCTCGCCGAGGTGCGGGAGACGCAGCGGCGCTTCGGGGAGGACGCGACCGGCAGCTACGTGGTCAGCATGACCGAGGGCGTGTCCGACATCCTGGAGGCGCTCGTCCTGGCCAAGCAGGCGGGGGTGAGCGCCATCGACGCCACCCCGCTGTTCGAGACCGAGGCCGATCTGCGCGCCGCCCCGGAGGTGATGCGCCGCCTCTTCGCCATCCCCGCCTACCGCCGCCACGTCGACGCCCGCGGCGTGCAGGAGGTCATGATCGGCTACTCGGACTCCAACAAGGACGCCGGGTTCCTGGCGGCGAACTGGGCGCTCTACCGGGCGCAGGCCGGGGTGGCTGCCGTGTGCCGGGAGGAAGGCGTGCCGCTGCGGATCTTCCACGGCCGCGGCACCAGCATCGGCCGCGGCGGCGGGCCCGCGGGGCAGGCCATCCTCGCGCAGCCGCCCGGCAGCCTGGGGGGACGCATGCGCATCACCGAGCAGGGCGAGGCGCTGGCGGACCGCTACGCCGACCCCGACCTCGCGCACCGCCACCTCGAGCAGGTGGTGCACGCCTTCATGCTCTCCTCGGCTCGCGACGCCGGGCCTCTGCCCGAGGTCCCCGAGCGCTACCTCGAGGCCATCGAGCGGGCGGCGGTCGCGGCCCGGCAGAAGTACCGCGCCCTCCTGGAGCAGGAAGGGTTCCTCGACTTCTTCCACACCGTCACGCCGATCGAGGAGATCAGCCGGCTGAACATCGGCTCCAGGCCGGCGCGGCGCCGCGGGAGCCGCTCCTTGGGCGACCTGCGCGCCATCCCCTGGGTCTTCTCGTGGACGCAGTGCCGCGCCAACCTGCCGGGCTGGTACGGGCTCGGCAGCGGCCTGGCGACGCTGGAGGGCGACCTCCTGGCGGAGATGGCGCGCGACTGGCCCTTCTTCCGCACCATCCTCGACTTCGCGCAGATGAGTCTCGCCAAGGCCGACCTGGACATCTTCGAGCGCTATCTGGAGCTGGCTCCGGCGACGCTGGCCGAGCGCTTCGGCCGGCTGATCCGTGAGGAGCACGCCAGCAGCGTGGCGCAGGTCGAGCGCGCCACGGGCACGGCGCTGCTGGAAGGCGACCCCACCCTGGCCCGCGCCATCGAGCTGAGGAACCCCTACGTGGACCCCATCAGCTACCTGCAGGTCGAGCTGCTCAAGCGGCTGCGCGGCTTGCCCCCCGAGAGCCCCGAGCGGGAGGGCCTGGAGTACGCCGTGCTGGTGTCGCTGCTGGGCATCGCTGCCGGCATGCGCAACACCGGCTGAGCGGCGCGCGGCACGCCGGGGCGGCGATCCGCCCGGGGCGCGCCGCGGCCGGGCTCGCCCTGGCCGGCCGGCGTGCCATGGGGCCGCCGCAGGTGCGCGCCGCAGGATGAAGCCTCTGGTATAACCGACTCATGGCCTTCATAGCGGCCGAGCCTAAGCTGGAAGGCACATCATGAGGAGTCCTGCATGAAACTACTGATGAGCGGCGGACCCGTTCTGGTCGCGATCCTGCTCGTCTCGTTGTATGCCGTCTACCTGTTCTTCGAGCGGTTCTTCAAACTCTCCAAGGAGCGCATCGACAGCGATGTGCTCATGGGTAGGGTCAACGCCGCGGTTCGGGAGCGCGATCTCGAGCTGGCGCTGGCTGCCTGCGAGCAGCACGGCGGCCCGGTGGCGCGCGTGCTCAGGGCGGCGCTGCTGAGGCTCCCCTACGGGCGCTCCGCGGTCGAGGCGGCCTTCCAGGAGGCGTCCCTGCAGGAGGAGCAGTACCTCACCCGGGGCCTCAGGCCGCTGGCCGCGATCGCCCAGATCGCGCCCATGCTCGGCCTCTTGGGCACCGTCACCGGCATGATCCTGGCCTTCTCCGAGATCGCCAACCAGGGCACGGGCAACCCATCGGTGGTCGCCGATGGCATCGGCCAGGCGCTGGTCACCACGGCCGCCGGTCTCATCGTGGCGATCCCCACGGTGATCGGTCAGAACTACCTCGCCAGCCGCGCGGACGCCATCCTGATGGAGATCGATCGCCGCCGCGAGGAGCTGATGGGCAACGTGGTGCAGGCGGTGGCCGCGCGCAAGGACGAGGCGGCGCGCGCCGATCCCCGCACCGAGCCCGAGCCGGCCGCGGGCGCCCGCGCCACCTCGCAGGCCTGAGCCGACGCCATGCGCGAATCGCGCGGCCGCAGCCGCCTCCGAGCCAGCCCAGGGATCGACATGACACCCATGGTGGACGTGGTGTTCCTGTTGGTCATCTTCTTCATGCTGACCACCACCTTCATCACCATGCAGTCGGGCCTGCCGGTCGACCTGCCGTCGGCCCAGACCGCGGTGGCCGAGCCGTCGACGCTCCCGACGGTGACGATCACCAAGGCTGAGAACATCTACGTGGGTGGTGCCCAGGTGACCCAGGGGCAACTCATCGACGCGGTGCGCAAGCAGATGGCGGCGAGCGGCTACACCACGGTGGTGCTGCGGGCAGACGCGAGCGTGCCGCACGGCCTGGTCGTCACGGTGATGGACCTGCTCAAGCAGGCGGGAGCCAAGCGTCTGGCCATCGCCACGGGGGGTTGACTTCGGGCGTGACGCCCTTCCTCGCCGCCTGGCGCGATCCGGACAAACGCCGCGCCGCCCTGCTCACCGTGACCATCCACCTGGTCGCGCTGCTGCTCCTCGCCGTGTTCCTCGACCTGCCCAAGCCCCGCAAGCTCGACCAGTACGTGGTCGTCACGCTGGGCGCGCCGCCGCAGTCCCCATCGCAGACACAGGCGCCGGCCGCCGAGGCGCCGGCGCCGCAGGCCGCCACACCGCAGGTGGCATCGGGCGCCATCGGGCAACCACAGACGCGAAGCGCGCCCCGGACACAGGCGCAGGCTCCTCAGCCGCAACAGGAGACCGCCCAGCCGCCCGCGCCTGCCCCGCAGGCGCCGTCGCCGCCGTCGCCGCCGTCGCCGCCGGCGGCTCGACCGGCCGAGCAGCCTGCCGCGCCGTCGCAGCCCGCGTCGCCACCGCCAGCTGCGCCGCAGGCGCGCGCGCAGGCGCCGTCGCCGCAGCTGCAGACGCCGTCGACGGCGGCGACGCCGGCCCAGGCGCCGAGCGCCACCAGTGCCAGCGTGCTGCCGAAGATCACCCCGGCGCAGGTGCCCCCGCAGAACATCGCTCCCTCGATGACGATCCCCGAGCCGCGGGCCCAGGCGCAACTGTCGCAGGCGATGTCGCTGGCGATCGCGCCACAGGCGAGCGTGGCGACGTCCAAGAAGCTGAGCGCGCCGCAGGCCTCGGCACAGGTGGCGGCGGCGCAGGCGTTGCAGGCGCCCGCGGCGGCGGCGCAGGTCACGCCGTCCGAGCCGATCCCCACACCGCAGGTCACGGCCACCGTCCCGCGGCCCGTGACGGCCCCTCAGGCGACCGCCCAGGTCGCCCCCGCACAGCCGCTCGCGTCCCCGCAGGCCTCGGCGCAGGTGGCGGCGGCGCAGCCGTTGCAGGCGCCCGCGGCGGCCGCCGAGGTGGCCGCGCCGCGGGCGCTCTCGGCTCCCCAGGCGTCGGCGCAGGTGGCGCAGGCACGGCCCTTGACGGCGCCTCAGGCCAGCGCCAGCGCCGGCACGGCCCGGGACGTGCAGATCGCGCCGCAGGTGGCGGTCACCGCGGCCCGATCGGTGCCGGTACCGACCGTGCGCGCCCAGGTCACGGCGCCCACTCCCTCCGCCGGTGCACCGTCCAGCGCAGGTGCGCCCCCGGGCAGCACCGACGTGGCGACGAACGCCAGCGGGAACCGCACGCCCGGCGGGAACGCCGCCAGTGCGGGTCAGGTCGGGGGCAAGGTGGAGGCCAACGCCGCGGGGCGTGGCAGCGCGGCGTCACCGAACGGGGCGGCCAACGGGGCGGGTGCCGGCACCCCCTCGCCGGCGCCCTTCCGCGAGCAACTGGAACGGCCGCTCGCCGTGCTGGTCGACAACGTGCACGGGTACCCGCAGTCGGGGCTGAAACAGGCCTCGACCATCATCGAGATGCCGGTCGAGGGCGGCCTCACCCGCCTGATGCTGGTGTACGACACCGCCGATCCCGGCAAGGTGGGCCCCATCCGCAGCGCGCGCGACTACTTCGTGACCCTGTCGGAGTCGATGAACGCGGTGCTGGTGCACGACGGCGGCTCACCCGGCGCCATGATCGCCATCGAGCGGGCGCCGCTCCCCACGCTGGACGCGCTCCATCGCGGCGACCTGTTCGTCCGCGGGGGGAACCGCTCGGCGCCCTACAACCTCTACAGCGAGGGCGGCGCGCTGAGGCGTGCGGTCAACCGCCTGCTCCCGGCCCGTACGCAGGTGCTGACCGGCACGCTGTACCAGCCTCCGAGGGATGCCCCCACCGTCACCTACGTCACCGATCGCTTCAGCAAGGACTACAAGACGGGCTTCCGCTACTTCCCCAAGCTGGACAGCTACCGCTGGATCCGCAACGGCACCGCGGCCGATGACGCCTCGGGCGACAACGTGCTGGTGGACGCGGTGCTCTTCGCGCAGATCGATGCCACCCCGCTGCCCGACGATCCGGAGGGGCGGCTCTACATCCCGCTGCAGGGCGGGCCGGCCACGCTGTACCTGCACGGGCAGGCCGTCAAGGGGCACTGGCAGCTCGGCGACGGCGTCCAGTTCATCACGGCCGACGGCCAGCCGGTGGACCTGGCGCCCTTCCGGACCTGGGTGGTGATGACGCCCACCTACGATCACCGCGTCGAGCAGTGACGGCGGCGGTCGCGTGCTAGGCCGTCAGCCGTCGACGCGGGAGACGGTCTCGTCGAAGAAGAGGCCGCGCATCCGCAGCCGGTAGCGGCGGTCGCTGATGTCGATGTCGAGGTAGCTGTACTCGTCCTGGTAACCGTTGGTGTCCAGCAGGATGGCGCGCCCCTGACTGGCGATGTTCACCCCGCCGCGCACCGGCGTGTGCCCGTAGATGCCCAGGCGGTAGGGCGTCCCCTCCAAGAAGTCGCGCTCCTCGTAGATCCAGCGGCGGCGGTTCTCCAGGTAGAAGCCGTTGTCGTAGTTGTTGTGCTCCGGCAGCGGGCCCACGTGCGCCAGGTGGAGCTCGTCGACCACGACCTCGGAGGGCCAGGTGAGGATCCACTGCCGCACGTCCTCGTCCATGTCGCCGCCGTAACCCACCTTCCACTCCAGGTGCGACACGTCGTCCGTGCGCAGCGGCCCCTGCTCCGGGTGCACCGCGTTGAAGTCGTGGTTGCCCATGAGGATGACCATCTTGTCCGCCGGGAGGCGATCCTGATACCCCTTCACCTCGCGGAGGAAAGCGAGCTGCGCCTTCTCGGCGCGCTCCAGGTGGCGGGGGTTGTACTCGTCGTAGCGACGGGCGTTCACGATGTCGGCGTAGCGCTCGCGGCTCTTGGCGTGCACGAGGTCGCCCAGCAGCACCAGCCGGGTATCGTCCTGCACGAAGCCGCTCGTCGGACGGTGACCGTCGTCGGCCAGACCCGCGTCCTGCAGCATGTGCCACAGCTTGTCCCCCTGCATGTGGATGTCGCCGATGACGACTAGGCGCACGACGCGCCTCCCGCGCGGCTCGGATGCGAGACGACGTCCGGTGCCGGGCCGCTGCCGGCCCCCCGGTCGGCGCTCACGGGTTCGGTCGCGAGGTCGGCGCCCATGGGCGAGGGAGTCTCAGCGACTCGCCTGCGTCTGGAGCAGCGGCAGCGGGTCCACAGGCTCGTTGCCGACGCGGATCTCGAAGTGGAGGTGCGGCCCCGTCGAGTGACCCGTGTCTCCGACGCGGGCGATCAGCTGGCCCGCCTGCACGGTCTGCCCCGCGCTCACCAGGAGGACCGAGGCGTGCCCGTAGTAGTACGAGGTGTTGCCGTTGGTGATGATCACGCACAGGCCGTAACCGCCGTTCCAGCCGGCCAGTGTCACGCGGCCGCCCACGGCGGCGTGGATGGGCGTGCCGGAGTTGGCGGCGATATCGATGCCGGTGTGGAAGTTCGAGCCGTCGATCCGGAGCTGGCGATAGCCGAAGTGTGAGGTGATAGGCCCGTGGATCGGCCAGTGCATGGTGCCGGGAGGCGGGTTGGGCTGCAACGCTACGGCGCGCGCGGGCCCGAGCTGGCCCGGGGGCACCACGCGAAGCGTCTGACCCGCGAACACCTCCGTCGAGGTCAGGTCGTTGGCGCCCATCAGCGCGGCCACCGTGGTTCCGTGGTCGTGCGCGATCGACCACAGGCTCTCGCCCTTCACGACCGTGACGGTGGGAGCCACCGGCCCGCCGGTGTCGGTGGAGGGACCGGCGTAGCGTCCCGGGACCTTCAGGGTCTCGCCGGGGTGGATGATGCTCCCCTGGTCGACGTGGTTCGCTTGCATCAATGCCGCCACGGTCACCTGGTTGTCCTTCGCCACGCTCCACAGCGAGTCGCCCGGCTGCACGGTGATGACGAGCGGGGCGGGGGGCGGCGTGGACGGCTTGAGCTTGAGCGTCTGGCCGGGGTTGATCACCGAGCCGTCGAGGTGGTTGTAGGCGATGAGGTCGTCGACGGTCAGGTGGAAGGCGAGGGCGATGTTGTAGAGCGTGTCCCCCGGCTGGACGACGTAGGCGTCGGGGTTGGCGTTGCCGTCCTGCGGAAGCTGCAACGTGGCACCCGGCATGAGGTCGGTGCCCGTGAGGCCGTTGGCCTGCCGGAGGGCGCCGACGGTCGTGCCGTAGCGTTGCGCCAGACCCCAGAGCGTGTCCCCGGGCTGGACGGTCACGCTGTTCGGTTGCGCGAAGGCGGCGCCAACGCTCAAACAGACGACGGTGAACGAGGTGACGAAGAGCTGACGGCGACGTGGCATCTCGGCTACCTTACCAGAAGTGCAGCCGTCACAATTGGAAAGAATTCATGTCTGGCGGGGGCGTACGTGGAGCCGGCCCGGTCGCGTGTGCGGCCGTGTCGCGGTCAGTCCCGGGGGTCCAGGACGGCGTCGAGGGAGCCAGGAAGGGCCCCGTGGACGGCTATCCTGCGGCCCAGCTCGCTCTCGATGGTGACGTAGACGTCGATGTCGCGGCCGGTGGCGCTGCCGCCGATGATCCGGAGCTCCAACGTGCGCGAGACGCGCTGCAGCGTGGCGGTGGGAACGATGGCGAGACGTTCGGGCATCGGAGTTCCTCTCCTCGGATCCAGGGAGAGGATAGCAACGCTCCGCTTACGGCATTCTCATTTCCGTCACGCCTTCGTGCATACGGGTGCCGCCGACGCCGCGCAGGCCGTCGCGGGCGCTGAGCGCGGTGCGACCGTCGGCGACGACGGCGTAGGGCGCGCCCTGCCGCAGGGCTGCGAGGGCGGCCTCGACCTTGGGGATCATGCCGCCGGCGATGCGCCCGTCGGCGATGCGTGCCTCGGCCTCGGCACGGCCGAGGCTGCTGAGCACGGAGCCGGGGCGGGAGGGGTCGTCGAGCACGCCGGGAACGTTGGTGAGGAAGACCGCGCCGGCGCCGAGCGCGCCCGCCACGGCGCCGGCCACCTCGTCGGCGTTGACGTTCAGGAGTGCGCCGTCCGCGTCCACGGCCAGGCAAGCGATGACGGGGACGAAGCGGGCTCGGAGCAGCGCGCCGAGCGCCTCGACGTTCACGGCCGTGATGCGCCCCACCCGTCCCAGCTCCGGATCCTGAGCCTCTGCCAGCAGGAGCCCTGCATCGCGGCCGGTCAAGCCCAGCGCCGGGCCGATGTCCTGCGCCAGCTGCTTGGACAGCACCGTCAGGACGCGCTCGATGACCTCCAGGCTGGCCGGCGTAGTCACGCGCAGGCCGCGCTCGAAGCGG
>DATFNF010000041.1:0-24297 GCA_035266525.1 Trueperaceae bacterium
CTCGAGGAGGGAGACGCCGTCACCTTCGAAGTCGAGGACAGCCCGAAGGGCCCGCAGGCCCAGAACGTGGTCGTCACCACCGGTGTCGCGCCACAGCCCGTCGGGGTGGGCGGAGGCAGACGCGGCCGCTTCTGAGGCCAGCCTCGCACCGTCGCGGGCCCGGCGCAGGTTGCCGGGCCCGTCGTCGTGCCGGCCGCCTCCGGTGCGCGCCGGGGTTCCCGCGCCGGGGTTCCCGCGCCGGGGGTCCTGCGCCGGGCCGCCCTCACCGGCGCGCCGCCGCACGCTCCCGTCCCCGCCGTCGACCCCCCGCCCGACCGGTATCCTGGCTCGGGGCCGGCGGCGCCGAGCGGCGCCAGGGCGGGCGGCGGCCCCGGAAGGACCGTCATGAGCGACCGACTGGAAGGGGTCCTGGCGCTGCCGGGCGGACTGGCCCGCGGCAGCATCGAGTACGACGACGTCATCCTCGGCATCGACGCCGAGCCCCTGGGGGCGGGCGACACCTCGCTGCTGGAGGAGGTGCGGGGCGGCGACGGCCGCATCGTGCTGCCGGGCTTCATCGATCCGCACGTGCACGGCGGCGGCGGCGGGGACACCATGGACGGGCCGGAGGGCGTGCGCACGCTGGCGCGCTTCCACCTGTCGCACGGCACCACCACGCTGCTCCCCACCACCATCACCAACCCCTGGCCGAACGTGGTGCGCGCTCTGGAGGGCATCGCGTCGGTGATGCGCGGGCCCGGCCGGGAGCTGCCGGCGTCGGAAGCGGGCGCGGCCATGCCGTCGATCCCCGGCGCCCACCTCGAGGGGCCGTTCATCAGCCCCGACAAGCTGGGCGCGCAGCCGCCGCTCACGCTGGAGCCCACCCCGGAGCGGGTCGGGGAGCTGCTGCGGATCGGCGTGCTCCGGGTCGTGACGATGGCCCCGGAGATCGACGGGGCCCTCGCTGCCGCGAGGCAGCTGGCGCGGGCCGGCGTGCGCGTGAGCATCGGCCACACCGCGGCGGGGTACGAGGAGGCGCGAGCGCTGGTGGCGGTCGTGCGGGCCGAGGGGGGTACGGCCGGCTTCACGCACCTGTTCAACGCCATGAGCACGCTCGCCTCCCGGGCGCCCGGCACGGTGGGGGCGGCGCTCTCCGACCCGGAGGCGTTCGCCGAGCTGATCCTGGACCTGCATCACGTCCACGAGGCCAGCTTCCGGTCGGTGCTGGCGGCCAAGCCGGGGCGGCTGCTGCTCGTTACCGACGCCATCCGTGCCTGCGGGATGGCGGAAGGGGAGACGGAGCTGGGCGGTCAGCGGGTGCTGGTGCAGGGCGGCGCCGCGCGCCTTCCCAGCGGCTCGCTGGCGGGCAGCGTCCTCACCCTCGACGTGGCGCTGCGCAACGCCGTGAACGCCGGCGTGCCGCTGTCCACGGCCAGCGAGCTCGCGTCCGGGGTGGCGGCGCGTTACCTCGGGCTCGACGACCGCGGCGTGCTCGAGGTCGGCAAGCGTGCGGACCTGGTGGTGCTGGACAGCGCGTTGAAGGTGCGCTCGGTGGTGGCCGGCGGCCGCCGCGTGGGCGGCTGACGGCCGGCCGCGCGCGGGGGTGAGCGCGCCGGGTGCCGGCCGTGCGCAGGGTGTGCGCGGGCCGTACGCCGGCTGTGTTCAGGCCCCGCCCAGCGTCTCGCCCACCAGCCGCTGCACCAGCTGCGGGTCGGCGCGGCCCTGGGTGGCGCGCATCACCTGCCCGACGAAGAAGCCCTTGAGCCCCGACTTGCCGTCACGGAAGGCGGCGACCTCGCTGGGATGCTCGGCCAGGATCCGCGCGATGATCTCGCGCAGGGCGTCCTCGTCGGCGAGGCGTTCCAGGCCGCGCTCGCGCACCAGCATCTCGGGGTCGGTCCCGGAGCGGACCACCTCGGTGAACAGCTCCCGCGCGACCGGGATGGTCACGGTGCCGTCGTCGACCAGCCGCAGCAGGTGGGCGAGGCGCTCGGGGGTGATCCCGAGCCCGTTCAGCGCGCGGCCCTTGAGCGCCCGCACCAGGTCGTTGACCACCCAGTTGGCGACCTGCACGGCGTCGCCGTGCTCCGCCACGGCGGCCTCGAAGAAGCCCGCCAGGTCGTCGCGCTCGGCGATCTGCGCGGCGTCCTCGGAGCTGATGCCGAAGTCGCGCCGGAAGCGCTCGAAGAGCCCGCGATGGTGCGGGTCCAGGCCGGCGGCCTGGACCGCCGCCTCCTCCTCGTTCACGCCGTCCTCGGGGTGGCTCGCCTCGGTCGCGGTGCGCCACACGCCGGGCGTGCCCTTGCGGGGCCGGCTCGCTCGTCGCGCTCCGCGGCCGCCCGCGCCGGGTCCGGCCGCCGCGGCCGGCTCGCCATCGCCGGCGCCCGCCCGCGACGCCTCGCGCCGCGCCCACGAGTCCTTCAGCGTCACGATGCGGATGAACACGGCCGGGCCGCTGGCGTCGCCGGCGGCCGGGTCGCGCCAGAAGTAACCCAGGCGCTCGAACTGGTAGCGGGTGTCGGCCGGGTCGCCGGCGACGCTCGGCTCCACGTAGCCGCGCCGCACCACCAGCGACGCCGGGTTCAGGTGGGTGAGGAAGTCCTCCCCGCCGGCGCCCGGCTCGGCGGCCGTGAACAGCCGGTCGTAGAGCCGGAACTCGGCCGGCAGGGCGTCGGGCTCGGACAGCCAGTGGATGGCGCCGGCCACCTTCACGCCCTCGGGGTTGCGGCCCAGGCTGTCCGCCAGCACGCTGCAGCGCAGCTCCGTCACGCGGCCGGAGGCGTCCTTGACGACCTCGTCGCAGCGGATCACGTAGGCGTGCCGCAGCCGCACGGCCCGTCCCGGCGCCAGGCGCCGGTAACCGCGGGGCGGGTCCTCGGCGAAGTCCTCCCGCTCGATCACCAGGCGCGGGCCGAAGGGCAGCGCGCGGCCGCCCTCCCGCGGCACGTCGGGCGGCCAGTAGGGCGCGTCGAGCGTCTCGCCCGCCTCGACGTTGGTGAGGGTGACCGGCAGCGGGTCGATCACGGCCAGCACCCGCGGCGCCAGGGTGTTGAGGTCGTCGCGGATGGAGTGCTCGAGCAGCGCCATGTCGACGGTGCGGTTGGTGCGCGACACGCCGATGCGGCCGGCGAAGTCGCGGACCGCCTCGGGGCGCACGCCGCGGCGCCGCAGCCCGGCCAGGGTGGGCATGCGCGGGTCGTCCCAACCGTCGACGTGGCCCTCGTTGACCAGCCGGATGAGGCGGCGCTTGCTGACCACCGTGTACTCCAGGTTGCGCCGTCCGAACTCGTACTGGCGCGGGCGCTCCCGGCCGGGGAAGAGGCGGTCGACCAGCCAGTCGTAGAGGTCGCGGTTGTCGACGAACTCCAGCGAGCAGAGGCTGTGGCTGACGCCCTCGATGGCGTCGGAGAGGGGGTGCTGGAAGTCGTAGAAGGGGTAGATGCACCACGCCCCGCCGGTGCGGTAGTGCTCGGCGTGCACGATGCGGTAGAGCAGCGGGTCGCGCAGCTTCATGTTGGCCGATGCCATGTCGATCTTCGCGCGCAGCACGTGGGCGCCGCCTGCGAACTCGCCGGCCCGCATGCGGCGGAACAGGTCGAGGTTCTCCTCGGCCGGGCGCCCGCGGTAGGGGCTGGGGGTGCCGGGGCGCTCCACCGTGCCGCGCATGCGCTGGATCTCCTCGGTGGGCAGGCTGTCCACGTAGGCGTCGCCCATGCCGATGAGGCGCTCGGCGAGCCCGTAGAGCTGCTCGAAGTAGTCCGAGGCGAAGCGCGTGGCGCCCTCCCAGCGCCAGCCCAGCCAGCGCATGTCCTCCTCGATGGAGGTCACGAAGCGCATCTCCTCGACGTCGGGGTTGGTGTCGTCGAAGCGCAGCCGGCACGCGCCGCCGTAGTCCTCGGCCAGCCCGAAGTCGAGGAAGCTGGCGAAGGCGTGGCCGATGTGCGCGTAGCCGTTGGGCTCCGGCGGGAAGCGCGTCACCACGCGCCGGTGCGTCCCGGCCTCGAGGTCACGGTCGATGATGTCGGTGATGAAGTTGGGGCTCACCAGCCGGCCGGCGTCGGCCGGCGCGGCGTCCCCGCCCTTGGGTGTCACGTCGCAGGCTCCTTCGTCGCGGCCGCGGCGGGCCGTGAGGCGCAGCGGGCGCCGTTCCCAATGGTAACGCACCGGTCCCGGGCCGGGTGGCTCGGGTGAGCGGCGCCGGCGGCCGGCGCCGCGGCTACCGCAGGATGACCAGGGTCACGAAGTAGTAGGTGATGGGCACGGCGAACAGCGTGCTGTCGATGCGGTCGAGCACGCCGCCGTGCCCCGGCAGGAAGAAGCCGGCGTCCTTGACGCCCACCCAGCGCTTGATGAGCGACTCGAAGAGGTCGCCGAGCTGGGCGGCGCTGCCGACCAGCAGGCTGAACAGCAGGCCGTCGTAGAGGTCGACGTGCAGGTGGCCCAGCCGCTCCAGCAGGAAGGTGGCCGCCGCGACCACCACCACCGACAGCGCCAGCCCGCCCAGCGAGCCCTCGACGGTCTTGTTGGGGCTGATGAGCGGCGCCAGCTTGCGCCGTCCGAGCCACGATCCGAAGGCGTAGGCGCCGACGTCGGAGGCGAAGATGGCGAGCATCGGCAGCGTCAGGTACCACACCCCCAGCACGCCGTTGGGCGTGTAACGCAACGTGACGACGTACCCGAGCAGCCAGGGGATGTAGAGGTAGGTGAACAGCGAGTAGACGATGGTGTTGACCGAGTCGTGCTTGGGGTGCACCACCTCCAGGCCGATGAGGAAGAGCGCGAACAGACCCAGCAGCAGCTCGCGCCAGCTCATCCCCACCACCAGGGGGCGGATGCCGGGGTAGCTGGCGGGCAGCGATGCCGGCAGCGTCAGCGCCGTCGCCGCCCACAGGCTCCAACGGCGTACCCGGATGCCCCGCAGGGCGAGCATGGAGGAGAGCTCCTGCACCCCGATCAGGGCCAGCACCAGATAGGCGGGGGTCAGCAGCGGCAGCCCTACCCAGAAGATGACCAGGGCCGCCAGGAAGGCGAGGAAGGCGCTGGTGAGGCGCGCGATCAGCACGCCGTCGCGCTGCGGGGGTTCCGCGCTCCCTGCCGGGGACGCGACGGGTGCGCCCTCCACCACGCCCTCGCTGGCGTCCTTCATGCGCACGTCACGTGCCACGGGGCGTCACCACGCTGTCCCGCCGGCTCTCGCGCCCATGGCACCGGTCCTCAGACCTCGAGGATGTCCTCCTCCTTGGCCTTGACGCGCTCGTCGATGCCGGTGATGAACTCGTCGGTGAGCTTCTGGACCTCGGCCTCTCCGCGTCGCAGGTCGTCCTCGGTGAGGTCCCCTTCCTTCTGCATCTCCTTGAGCATGTCGTTGCCGTCGCGGCGGATGTTGCGCACCGCGACGCGCGCCTCCTCGGCCATGCCGTGCACGGCCTTCACCAGGTCGCGCCGGCGTTCGTCGTTGAGCGCGGGCACGTTGATGAAGATGGCGTCCCCCTGGTTGTTGGGATTGAAGCCGAGGTCGCTCTCCTGGATGGCCCGCTCGATCTCGCCGGCGGCGGACTTGTCGAACGGCGCGATGAGGAGCGTGCGCGGGTCGGGGCTCGATATCGACGCGATCTGCGTCAGCGGCACGCTGGTCCCGTAGTACTCGACCGAGATGCGGTTGAGGATGGCGGGGTTGGCGCGGCCGGTGCGGACGGTGGCGACGTTCGCCTCGAACGACTGGAGCGACTTCTCCATGCGCTCCCGCGTGTCCTTCAGGACGCTCTTCATCAGCGGTACCTCCTGCCTGCCCAGATTGCTGGCGCCAGTCTACCCCGTGCCGGAGCCCGAAGCTCGGCCGCTGACGGCCGCGGGGACCGCTTCCCGGCGGCGTCCGTCGGCCCTGGCCGGGCGGGCCGCGCCGGACGGCCGCCCGGTAGAGCCCGCCGCGGGGGCGCCGCGGCGCGGCGTCCGTCAACCGTCGTAGCGCGTCTCGACCCCCGTGCCGATGAAGGTGCCCACATCGGCATCGCCGGCCAGAACGCGGTCGAGGTTGCCGACGCGGAAGATGTCGAAGACGGTGATGGGCAGGTCTCGCCCCATGCACAGGGTGATGGCCGTGTCGTCCATGACCTTCAGGCCCTTGTTGAGCACGTCCATGTAGGAGAGCGAGCGGAAGCGCCGCGCCGCCGGGTTCACGTTGGGGTCGTCGTCGTAGACGCCGTCGACCTTGTTCTTGGCCATCAGCACCATGTCGGCGTCGATCTCCAGGGCGCGCAGGGCGGCGGCGGTGTCGGTGGTGAAGAAGGGGTTGCCTGTGCCGCCGGCGAAGATCACCACCCGTCCCTTCTCGAGGTGGCGCAGGGCGCGGCGCCGGATGTAGGGCTCGGCGACCTCCTGCATGGTGATGGCGGTCATCACGCGGGTATCGACGTCCTTGCGCTCGAGCGCGTCCTGCAGAGCCATGGCGTTCATGACCGTGCCCAGCATGCCGACGTAGTCGGCGGTGGCCGGGTCCATGTCGCGGCCGTTCCGCGCGCCGCGCCAGAAGTTGCCGCCCCCGACCACGATGGCTAGAGGAACGCCGCGGCCGAGGGCCGCGGCGATCTCTCCCGCGAGGGAATCGGTGGCGTCCGGCGAGACCCCGAAGCCGCTCTCGCCGGCGAGGAACTCGCCGGAAAGCTTCAGCAGGGCTCTACGCACGCCTCACTCCCCGATGGCGATGCGGGCGAAGCGTCCCACCTGGATGTTCTCGCCGATGGTCGCGACGGACTCCTTGATCAGGGTGTCGACGGTCTTCTTGTCGTCCTTGATGTAGGGCTGCTCCAGCAGGCAGATCTCGGCGTAGAACTTGTTCAGCCGACCTTCCGCGATCTTCTCGACCACGTTCGCCGGCTTGCCCTCGGCCGCCGCCTGCCTGGCGAACGCGTCTCGCTCGGCCTCGACGATCTCCTGGGGTACCTCGTCGCGGCTGACGTACTTGGGGTCGTTCATGGCCACGTGCATGGCGATGTTGCGCGCCAGCTCGTGGAAGCTGTCGTTCATGGCCACGAAGTCGGTCTCGCAGTTGAGCTCGACCATCACGCCCACCTTGCCGTTGTGGTGGACGTAGGTGCCGATGAAGCCCTCGTGCGCGGCGCGCTCGGACTTCTTGGCGGCCTTGGCGATGCCGCGCTCGCGCAGCAGGTCGGCGGCCTTGTCGAGATCGCCGGAGGTCTCGTCGAGCGCCTTCTTGACGTCCATCATGCCCGCGCCGGTCATGGCGCGGAGCTGCTTGATCGCTTCGGTACTCACAGCCATAGTCGTTCGTCCTCCGCCTCTCGCCGAGGGCTCAGTCCCCGGACTCCGCCTACTTCTGCTCTTCCTCCGCCGCCTGCTCGCCGCTCGCCGCCTCGTCGCCGGCGTCCGCCTGACCTTCGGCATCCGCGGGCTCGGCCTGCGCGGGCTCGGCCTGTGTGGCGCGTGCCCGAGGCTTGCTGGCCCGCGCCTTGGGCGCGGCCTCCGCGTCGGTGTCCGCCTGCTCGCTGCCCGTTTCCGGACTGCCGGTTTCCGGACCGCTCGCTTCCGGACCGCTCGCTTCCTCGGCCGCGGCAGCGGCGGGCTCGGCCGTCTCCGGCTGGGACGCCGGTTGGGTCCCGGCTTCAGCCGTCTCCGGCTCGGCCTTGGCTGCGGCCTGTTCGGCCGTGGCCGCCGGCCTGGCCGGCTCCGCGGCGGGCGCCTGTGCGGGCGCCTGTGCACGGGCCCGCGCGCCCGCGTCCGCCTCGCCCTCGGCCATCGCGGCCGCGGCCTTGATGGTGCGCTCGGGCGAGGACATGGGGGTCGGGAGGGTCTCGCGCTGCGCCTGCTGGACGGCTTCCTCCGCCGGCCGTTCGACCGGCTCCTCGGCGCCGCCCTTGACCTCGACGATCACGTCGGAGAGGCGCGCGGTGACCAGCTGGATGGAGCGGATGGCGTCGTCGTTGCCGGGGATGATGTAGTCGAGCACATCGGGATCGCTGTCGGTGTCGGCCAGCGCCACGACGGGGATGTCGAGCTTGTTGGCCTCCTTGACCGCGATCGCCTCCTTGGTCGGGTCGATCACGAACAGCGCGTCGGGCAGGCGGTTCATGTCCCGGATGCCGCCGAGGTAGCGCTGCAGACGCTGCAGCTCCTTACCCATCGCGATCTGCTCCTTCTTGGTGAAGCGCAGGATCGACTCGTCATCGAACATCGACTGCAGGTCCTTGAGGCGCTCGACGCGGGTGCGGATGGTCTTGAAGTTGGTCAACAGCCCGCCGAGCCAGCGCTCGTTGATGAAGGGCATGCCACAGCGCCGGGCCTCGGCCGCCAGGATCTCCTGCGCCTGCTTCTTGGTGCCGACGAAGAGGATGGTGTTGCCGCGGCCGGCCAGGTCGCGCAGGAAGTTGAAGGACTTCTCGCTCTCGACCAGCGTCTTCTGCAGGTCGATGATGAAGATGCCGTTGCGCTCCGCGAAGATGTAGCGCTTCATCTTCGGGTTCCAGCGCTTCGTTTCGTGCCCGAAGTGCACGCCGGCTTCCAGTAGTTGCTTCATTCCGAGGTAGGACATGTGTTCTCCTCCGTGGCGGGATGTTGAGGTTGGAGTCGGGTGCCCGCGGGCTTGAGAAGCCCGTGGGGCGCCCCGGTGTTCCCGTTGACGCGGCGGACATCCCGCTGCCGCCGGTCAAACCTCCGCAGTATACAGGAGCCGCCTCGGCCGGGACCAGGGCTGGCCGACGCTCACGCGAACGCGCCGGCGACAGGCCGGCACGGTCCGCAACGCGGCGCGGGTGCGCCCGTGCCCCCTTCCCGAATGCCGGCTGCCCGCCCGAACGGGCCTCGACGACAGCGCGGGCGGCCCGCAGGCCGCCCGCGCCAGGCACCGGTGCATGCCGGCGCTCACTTCATGGTGCTGAGCGCGTCCTTGGCCGGCTGATAGTTGGGATCGATCTGCAGCGCGTGCTGGTAGGCCTGCTTGGCGTTGGTGAGGTCGCCGCTGCCGCCGCGAGCCTGGTAGGCCTGACCCAGCCAGTAGTAGGCGTCCGCGCTCTCGGGGGGCAGCAGGGCGCCCTGCTGCGCGCGCTTCACCGCCTGGTCGATGTTGCCGGTCTTGAGGTAGGCACGCGCCAGGTAGGTGTAGAGCGGCGGCACGAACACCGAGCCGTTGAGCTTCAGCGCCGCCTCGAGCTTGGGCACCGCCGCCTTGACGTCGCCGCACTCGAACATGGTGATGCCGAGCTGCGACACCGCCGACAGCGACTGCGGGTCGAGGCTCACGGCCTGCGACAGCTCGTACTCGGCGGTGCTGCAGTCCTTGAGGCGGTAGGCGACGTTGCCCAGGTTGTTGTGCGCTTCGCTGTTCGTCGGGTCGAGCACGACGGCGCGCCGGAAGGCCTGCTCGGCGAGCTGGAGGTTGCCCTGGTCGCGGTAGACGCGGCCCAGGTTGACCTGCAGCGTCGAGCGCTCGGAGGCGCTGAGACTGCTGTTGTCGTTGCCCGCGTTGGACACCGCGTTCTCCAACACGGTGCGCGCCTGCTTGAGGTCGCCCTGGTCGTAGAGGACGACGCCTTCGGTGTTCAGCACGCGTGGATCGTTGGGCGCGAAGTCGGCCGCCTTCTTGATGGTGTCCAGCGCGTCGCTCAAGCGGCTGGGGTAGCTCTTCGGGTCGGCCTGGTACTGGTCGCGATAGGTGAGCGCCAGGTGGACGTACGCCAGCACGCTACGGGGATCCTGCTTGATGGCCGCCTGGAAGGCGTCGATCGCCGGCGCGTAGGCGTTCTGACAGGTGAGCGCGCGTCCCTTGCCCACCAGCGCGTCGACGTTGGTGGCGTCGGTCTTCAGCGCCTCCTGGTAGAAGTACTGCGCCAGCGCGCAGTCGCCGTGGTCCAGGTAGAACGAGCCGTCGCTGACGAGGGTCTTCACGTCCGGGGGCTTCGACTGCGCGGTCGCCTGGCCGCTGCTCGACGTCGGGCCGGAACTGCTCTGATCGGACGTCGTGGAGCTCTGGGCGAAGGCGGCGCTGGCGGCTAGCCCGACGACGAGGGTGACCAGAAGCGTGCGCCCCCAGGCGCCGGTGCTCTTGTTCATGGTGCTAATCAACGTATCCTCCGACGATTCCTCCGGTGTTGTCCAGGGTGCGGCGAGTGTACCATCCGGTGCCTGGCCCTTCCGCCCTGAAGGCGGGCTCGCTCGGGCGTCCGGGAAGACATCTCACAGGCGCGCTCACCGCGATCCCTCCGTGGAAGCCGGCATGGGCTCGCGGCCTGGGCGTCGCCGACATGCTTCCATTACGTTTCATGATGACCAGTCACTGTGAGAAGGAGGTGTGCAGCACGCGTCTTACGCCACTTCCGGCGCCTGGGGCGGCGCCGCTCACGGCAGGTACGGGAGGGCGGGGGCGACGCGGCGCTTGAGCTCGAAACGCTCGGCCAGCTCCACGCCGGATTCGCGCCCGAACGCCCTTCGGGCCGCGATGAAGTCGTCGGCGCTGCCGGGCCAGCCGTAGAACGCGGCGTAGAAGCCGAACAGCTCGCTCACCAGCTCGCGCTGGTCGCTGATGTCCACGCTGACCTGGGGTCGGCCTGAGCCGTGGGTGGGGTACTGGTACAGGCGCACCGGACTGCGGTGGGCCCCCAGCGACTCGCCCGTCTCCGACAGGATCTTGGGGATGCGCGCCAGGGTGATGGCGTCGAAGGCGATCTTGGCGGTCATGCGGTGATCGGGGTGGGGGCTGTCGTCGCTCCAGGTGATGACGGCGTCGGGTCGGAAACGGGCGTAGAGCGCGGCCAGCGCCAGCGCCTCGTGCCGCCCGCCGGTCATGCGCGAGTCCCCCATGTCGAAGAACGTGAACTCGGCACCGACCCTGTCGGCGACGTGGGCCCCGTGCTCATGGCGCACGCGCCGCACCTCGTCGGCGGGTCGATCCTCGAACTGGCTGGCGAGCTCGCCGCGGGTGGTCCAGGCGAGCATCACCTCGTCGCCGCGGGCGGCGTGCCGCGCCAGCGTGCCGACGCAGCCCAGCTCGTCGTCGGGGTGAGCGAAGACGGCGAGCAGCCTCACGGCCCGTCTCCCGCGCCGCCGGGAGCCTTCGTGGGGGCGCGCGAGCCACGACGCGCCGGTCTCGATCTCGGGGCTGTGCGCACGTCGGGACTATACCGCGAGGCGTGCCGGACGTGGCAGCCGGCCGGGCGGAGAGCGCGGGGCGCCGCCGTGTCGTGCGTGAGCCCGTACCCCCTGCGCCGGTGCTAGCATCGGCGCATCGAACCCGGCCGCACGGCCGGCCTGGCGAACCCGCCACCTGAGGCGGTAGCATCGGGAGGTTTCGGGACAGATGTCCCGGGCCCCCGTTCCCGTTTTCGTGCCGCGCCCGGGGGTGCGCGGGCCGACATCGGCAAGCGGGAGAGAGGACGCGCATGGCCCAAGCGAGGCGCCCGTCAACCCATATGCTGGCCTGGTTCGCCCTGGCCGGCAACGCCCTGGTCATCCTCCAGGGCGCGTTCGTGCGGGCATCGGGGTCCGGCGCCGGCTGTGGCGGCCATTGGCCCATGTGCAATGGCGAGGTCGTGCCTCTGAACGCCGGCGTGCACACCCTCATCGAGTTCACCCACCGCATGCTGGCGCTCCTGGTGCTGGCGCTGGGGGTGTGGCTGCTGGTCCGGGCGGTGCGCCTGCGCAGGCAGCAGCCGGGCTTCAGCACCTTCGCCTTCGCCGCGTTCTACTTTCTGATCATGGAGGCCCTGCTGGGCATGGTCACGGTGGTCTTCGGCCTCACCGGCGACAACCAGAGCCTGGCGCGCGGCGTGCTGGTGGCGGTCCACCTGGTCAACTCGCTGCTCCTCATCGGCACCCTCACCGGCGTGGTGGTGTTCTCGCGGCCCAAGGCGCCGGCGTGGCCCCTGCGCATCGGCCGCCAGGGTGCCCTGGCCACGGTGCTGGGCCTCGGCCTGCTGGGCATGCTGGTGCTGATCTTCTCCGGCGGCATCGCCGCCATGGGCAACACCATGTTCCCGTCGGCGTCGCTCCAGCAAGGCTTCGCCGCGGACTTCAACCCGGCCTCGCACACGCTCATCCGCCTGCGCATCCTGCACCCGCTGATCGCCATCACCGTCGGCACCTATCTGTTCGTGGGGTTGGGCTTGTCGTGGTGGCTGAAGCCCACGCCGAGCGCGCGTCGCACGGCACAGTGGCTGTTCGGCGCGTACGTGACGCAGCTGGTCGTCGGGACCGCCAACCTGGCGTTCCTGGCGCCGATGGCGCTGCAGCTGCTGCATCTCAGCATGGCGGTGCTGGCGTTCTCGCTGCTGACCACGCTGACGCTGGAGATGCTCGGCGGCGAGGCGGTGCCGCGCAGGGCCGACGCGGCCGCGCCGGCCGGCGCGGGAGCGCCCGCCGCGCCCCAGAACGCTTCCCAGGGGGCCGCCATGGAGGGGGCGAGCCGTGGCTGACGACATCCTGGGGGACGGAAACAGCTATCTCGACGCCGCGACCGCACGCACCGGCCAGGCCGCCGCCGCTCCGGAGGGGAATGTTGTGACCGACGCCTATCCCGACCCTGCCACGGCCGGCGCGACCGCACCTCGGCCCGCCACCGTGCGCGACTACATCACGCTCACCAAGCCCAGGGTCATCAGCCTGCTGCTGCTCACCACCGTCGGCGCCATGTTCATCGCGGCGCGCGGCTTCCCCGGCTGGCTGGCGCTCCTCGGCGTGATGCTCGGCGGGTACATGTCCGCCGGCGCTGCCGGCGTGTTCAACATGGTCTACGATCGCGACATCGACGAGCGCATGCGCCGCACCGCGAAGCGGCCCACGGTGACGCAGGTGGTGCCCACGCGCAACGCCCTGGTCTTCGGCGTGGTGCTGACGCTGGCGTCGTTCGTCGCCATCGCCGCCACCACCAACGTGCTGGCGGCGCTGCTGTCCTGGGCCGGGATCGCCTTCTACGTGATCATCTACACCATGTGGCTCAAGCGCAGCACCTGGCAGAACATCGTCATCGGCGGCGCCGCCGGCGCCATCCCGCCGCTGGTCGGCTGGGCGGCGGTGACGGGGCAGCTCAGCCTGCTCGCGTGGGTGCTGTTCGCGCTGGTGTTCATGTGGACGCCGGTGCACTTCTGGGCGCTGGCGCTGATGATCAAGGACGAGTACCACAAGGTCGGCGTGCCCATGGCGCCGGCCGTCATCGGCGAGCGCGCCACCGTCATGCAGATGGTGATGTACGCCGTCCTGACGATGGTGCTCACGGTGCTGCCCTTCTTCCTGCACGTGTTCAGCCCCGCCTACTTCCTGGCCGCGCTGGGGCTCAACGTGGTGCTGATGGTGCGGGTGTTGAGGCTCTTCCAGATCGCGCGCACCGGCCGCCCCATCGACAAGATGATGGCGCTGCCGCTGTACAAGTACTCGATGACCTACCTGGCCCTGGTCTTCCTGAGCATGGCGCTCGACCGGATCCTGTTCTGAGGGAGGCGGTTGCGACGACGGAACGGCGCCCGTGACGGCGCGTTGGAAGTGGCGGTTCCTGAGGCGGCCGCGCTGGGTGATCGGCACGGTGCTGGTGCTGGGAGCGGCCTTCGTGATGATCGACCTCGGCCTCTGGCAGCTGCGCCGGCTCCATCAGAGCGTCGAGCGCAACGCCGCCATCCAGGGCCGCATGACGGCGCCCCCCATGCCGCTCGCCGACGCCCTCGCCCGCTACGACTTCAGCGTGCCGCTGGGGGCGGCGAGCTCCGCGGCGTACCGCCACGTGAAGGTCAGCGGCCGCTTCGACCCCACCGACGAGGTGCTGCTCCGCTCCCGCAGCCTGGGCGGCCATCCCGGCTTCGACGTGCTCACCCCGCTGGAGCTCGGCGGCGGCCGGGCGCTGCTGGTCGATCGCGGCTGGGTACCGTTCACCGACCGCGACCCGCCCATCACCGACGCCGCGCCGCCGGACGGCAGCGTCACCGTGACCGGCCTGCTGCGCGATCCGGACCCGATCCCGAGCGGTTTCTTCAAGAGGATCAGCCCGCAGGATCCCGCCACCGGACCGCTCAAGAAGACCTTCTACGCCAACCCGCAGCGGCTGCAGGCGCAGATGCCCTTCAAGCTGGTGGGCGGTTACCTGCAGCTCGGGACGCAGACGCCGGCGCAGTCCGGCCCGCTGCCGGTGCCGCCGGCCGAGCCGCAGCTCTCCAACGGCTCGCACTTGAGCTACACCATCCAGTGGTTCTCGTTCACGGCCATCACGCTGGGCGGGTTCGGGGCGGCGGCCGTGCGGCGCGCCCGCGACCCGAGCGCCGACGCCGACGGCGAGGCGCGGGACGAGGAGCGCCGCCGGCGCCGCTCCGGGGGCGGCGTACCGAGCGGCGATTGACGGCGGCGGGGCGAGGAACGGGAACGGGCGGCGATGCGCATCGCCGCCCGTGTTCGTTGCCGGGGTGGTGGCGGGCCGTGCGCCCGCGGCCGTCCGGGCTCAGGCCGGCGCCTTCGCCAGGGCGTCCTGGAGGGTGCCGGTCAGCTGGTCGAAGGGCTTGACGAACTTGTCGACGCCCTCGTCCTCCAGCGCCTGGGTGATCTCGTCGATGTCGATGTCGACGTCGGCCAGCCGGCGCAGCTTCTCGCCGTAGGCCTGCTGGTCGTCGGTGACGCGCGCCGCCGGCTCGCCGTGGTCGCGGTAGGCGTCCAGCGTCTCGCGCGGCATGGTGTTGATGGTGTCGGGGCCGATGAGCGGCTCGACGTACTTGATGTCGGAGTAATCGGGGTTCTTGGTGCTGGTGGAGGCCCACAGCACCCGCTGCGTGCGGGCGCCGTCCTTCTCCAGCGCGCGGTAGCGCTTGCCGGAGAACACCTCCTGGTAGATGGCGTAGGCCTGCTTGGCGCTGGCCACCGCGATCTCACCGTGCAGGTCGCGGGCGGTCTCGGCGCGGGGGCCGCCCTGGTGGGCGATCTTCTCCAGCATGGGGTCGATCATCACGTCGATGCGGCTGAGGAAGAAGCTCGCCACCGACGCCACGCGCTCGACCTTCCCGCCTGCCTTCAAGCGGTCCTCCAGACCGCCCAGGTAGGCCTCGGTCACCTCGCGGTAGCGGCCCAGCCCGAACAGCAGGGTGACGTTGACGTTGATGCCTTCGCTGATGAGCTGGCGGATGGCCGGCAGGCCCGCCGCGGTGCCCGGCACCTTGATGAAGGCGTTGGGGCGCCCCAGACGCTGCCACAGGTGGCGCGCCTCGCGGATGGTGCCGTCGGTGTCGTGGGCCAGATGCGGGGAGACCTCCAGGGAGACGTAACCGTAGCGGCCGTCCGAGGCGTCGTACGTGGGGCGGAACAGGTCGCAGGCGTCGCGGATGTCGTGGACGACCAGCTCCTCGTACGCCTGGCGCACGTCGGCGCCGCGCCGCGCCAGGTCCTCCACGGCCTCGTCGTAGTCGTCGCTCTCGCCGATGGCCTTCTGGAAGATGGCGGGGTTCGAGGTCACGCCGCGAAGGCCGTCGTCATCGATGAGGCCCTTGAGCGTGCCGTCCGTCAGCCAACTGCGGCGGATCTCGTCCATGTAGACGGACTGCCCGAACTCCTGCAGTCGCTTGAGGTTGCTCATGGTGCGCCTCCCAACGGGCTGAACGCCCAATGCGCCCAGGATAGTACCGCGCGGCGGCGTGGCCGGGTGGGACACCTTACCAGCAGGCGCGCCGGCGACGCCGCGCGCCCTGCGCTCACGTGCGCTCAGGTGCGCTCGAGCCCGACCGCCACCACCTGGTCCCCTTGCCGCTCGAGCTGCACCCGCGGCAGCGGCCGCACCGCCGGCCCGCTCACGGCCTCGCCGGCGCGGGTAGGGTCGAACACGCTCAAGTGGCAGTGGCAGGTGAGGTCGGGGTGGTTGGTCTGGTAGTTGAACGCGAACTTGATCGCCTTCAGGTCGGTGTTGAGGTTGACGGTGCAGCCCATGTGCGTGCACACCCGGCTGAAGCCGGCCAGGTGGGCGATGCCGCCTCCCGCCAGGCTGACGTCGAGGCCGCCGGGGATGGGCGCGGGCAGGCGCACCACGATGGCGGGGATGGGGTGGCCGCCGCCGAGCTCGAAGGGGATGGAGTCCCACACCTCGCCGAAGTGCGCGACCGGACCCACGGCCAGATGGGGACGCGGGGCGAAGACCGGGTGCGCGGCGGGCGTGTCCTTCTCGAAGTGGATGCGCACCGCCTCGTACAGCCCGACCGCGCCGCCGCCCACCGCCAGCACCACCGGCAGGCGCCACAGCCAGGCGATGAAGGCGCGCCGGCCCTCGTTGGGCACGGGGTCCGGCGTGGGGCGGCGGTCGCGGTCCGTCGCGCTCAGCGCCCTTCGGTGGCGAGGGTCTTGGTGACGTAGTCGACCAGGGCTGCGATCTGCGTGCCGGAGAGCTGCGCCTGGAAGGCGGGCATGACGCCGCGGCCGTAGCGGATGGCATCCCGCACGTTGGCGGCGTTGGCGGCGCTGCCGTTACCGGCCAGCGCTGGCCCGGCCCCGCCCTGGCCGCCGGCGCCGTGGCAGGCGGCGCAGTTGGCGAGGAAGAGCTGCCGGCCGTCGGGCACGCTGGCGCCGGGAAGGCTGGGCGCGCCCCCGGCCGCCTGCGTGCCCGCGGCGCCGGCCGCCAGCGTGCTGCCCGGTTGGGTTGCACCGGGTTGCGCTCCACCGGGTTGCGCTCCACCCGATTGCGCTCCACCCGGTTGCGTGCTGCCCGGCTGCGTGCCGGTCGCCTGCGGGCCCGCCGCTGGCGTGCCGCCGGCCCCGCCCGTCAGGCGCGCTTTGGCGCTGGCGATGAGGTCGGGGACGCGCCCGGCCTTCGCGGGTCCGCCGGCGTGGGCGACGTACAGGGTCCAGGTGTCGATGGCGTGCTGATACTGCTGCTGGCTGAAGTAGGCGTTGCCCAGCATCAGCAGCGAGGTCTGGTCGAGCTTGTCGAGGCCGCCGGCGGCCTCGGAGGCGCGCTTCAGGACGGTGATGGCTTCGGCGCTGTGGCCGCTGGTGAACAGCACCTGACCGGTGCGGCTGAGGGCGGTCACGTTGCCGGAGTTGGGTCCGGTCAGGACCTTCACGTAGACGTTGACGGCGCGGTCCTGGTCGCCCTGCTGCCAGTAGGCGTCGGCGAGCGCCATCAGGTTGGCCTCGCTCGGGTCCTGCTTGACCTTGGCCACCAACGGTGTCACCGCGTCGATCTCCTGGATCTGCTGCTTGGCCTGGCTGTCGTTGCCGTTGCCGGGGGTCGTCAGGTAGCGCTGGAAGGCGCTCTTGGCATCCGCCAGGTTGCCCTGCGCGAAGGCGACCTCGCCCATGGCGTAGAGCGTGTCGGCATCGTTCGGGGAGACCGCCAGCGCCTTCTGCAGGTAGTCGTAGGATTTGGAAAGGTCGCTCTGCAGGTACACCGCGGCGAGCCGCTTGTACACGTCGGCAGGCACCGGCTTGATGGTGTTCACCACCTTCTGGTAGGTGGCGATGGCCTGGTCGGTCTGCTGCGCGTTCCAGTACGCGTCGCCGAGTGCCAGCAGGTTCTTGGCGGTGGGCTCCTTGTCGGCGGTGCGTTGCAGCTTCTGGATCTGCCTGGCGGCGGTGGCGTCGGTGGTGGTCACGTTGGCGTTCGGCCCCACCCGCGGCAGCACCGTGCTCGGCAACACCGCCGCCGCCACGCCCACCAGCGCCACCAGCGCCACCACGCCGTAGGGCACGCGGCGGCGGCGCGGCCGCTCCTGCGGCGGGCGTCCGGCCAGCTCGGCCTGGCGGGCGTCGAGCGCCTCCAGCACGTTGGCGGCCTTGGCCTCGTAGCGGGCCTTCAGCTCGGCCCGGCGCGTATCGCTGAGGTCGTCGCGGCCGTCCAGCTCGGCGATGGCGCGGTAGAGGGCGTCGCGCTCCTCGGCCAGGTCGAGGCTGACCGGGTCGCGATCGTCGGGGAGGGGGTCGGACTGGCTCGGCACCAGCAGTGGCACCACCACGTAGGCGAGCGCCACCAGGGCCAGCACCGCGATCAGCGCAGCCGTGGCGATCATGCGTGCTCCTCGCCGTCGCCGCCGTCGCTGCCGGCGGCCCCGCGGGCGAGGGCACGGCGGACGCGCGCCAGGGCCTCGGGGTCGGCCTGCGGCACCTCGTCGGCGGCCGCGCGCCAGCGGCGCACCAGCAGGACCAGGGCGACGACGCCGCCCAGCAGCGCCAGCACCGGCAGCAGCCACACCAGCAGGTGGACGCCGCGCTTGGGCGGGTCGAGCAGGATCCAGTCACCGTAGCGCTGGCGGAAGTAGTGGATGATCTGCGCCTCGCTCTTGCCGGCGTCGAGCTGCTGCTGGATGAGGGTGCGCATCTCGGCCGAGATCTGGGCGTTGGAGTCCGCCACCGACTCGGCGGTGCACACCGGGCAGCGGAGCTTGCTGGCGATGGCGTAGGCGCGGTCGCTCAGCTCCACGGCGGTTCCTGAACCTGCCGTTCCCGACGCCGCGGCGCTCGTGTCGGCGGCGGCCGCGGCCGACGGGGCGGCGGCCGGGCTCGCGCCGCCCGTCGTGCTCTGCGCCGCGGCGAAGCTCGCGCCGGCGGCGGTCACGGCCAGCGCCGCGCCGAACACCACGGCCAGCACGAGGGCCCGCAGGTCGGTCCGGATGTGGGTCGGCGCGTCGGCCCGGGCGGCGGCCGGCGCCTCGGCCCGAACCGCGCGTGCCGCTCCGCCTGCGGGCTGCTGTAGGCTCGCGGGCTGCCGCAGCTGCGCGCGCCGTGCGCGGGCAGGCCCTGCCGTCGTCACTGGAGGATCGCCTCGATCTCCTTGGTCATCACGCTCTGGGTGACCGGGCCGACCTGCTTGTAGACGATGGTGCCCTGGCGGTCGACGAAGAACGTCTCGGGCACGCCGAACAGTGCGTAGTTCACGCCGATGGCGCTGTCGTTGTCCATGCCCACGGGGAAGGTGTAGCCGAAGCGGCTGATGAACTTGCGGCCCGCGTCGTAGTGGCCGCGGTCCTGCGTCTGGACGCCCAGGAACAGCACGCCCTTGTCGTGGAACCGGGTGTACGCCGCCTGCAGCAGGGGCGCCTCCTCGAAGCAGGGATTGCACCACGACGCCCAGAAGTTGATCACCATGGGCGTGCCCTTATGCTCCGAGAGCTTGAAGGTGGTGCCGTACTCCTTCTGGTAGCGCTGGTAGAGCGGCAGGCTGAAGTCCGGCGCCGGCCGGCCCACCAGCTTCGAGGGCACGTCGCGGTTGGGCGGGCCGCGGAACAGGCCGTACAGGAACAGGCCCCCCAACACGGCTACCACCGCGATCACGGCGATCAGGCGCTTCATGCCTGGGCGTGCTCCTCACCGCTCGCCTCCCCGGCGAGCTCGAGCCGGCGCTCGGCGAGCTGGCGGCGGGCCGGCATCAGGCTCATGAGCACCCCGAAGGCGAACAGCAGGCCGCCGAACCAGATCCACGACACCAGCGGGCTGTACACCATGCGCAACACCACGTAGGAGGTGGTGGGGCCGATGGTGTTGTCGAGGTTGAGGTAGAGGTCGTGGCTGAAGGTGGTCATGACCGCCGGCTTGCTGACCGGCTCCTGCGACGACCCGAAGATGTTGATGCGCGGGCGCAGCGTGGCTACCTGCCGGCCGCCCTTGGAGACGTCCACCACCGCGCCGGAGCTGATGCGCGAGGCGCTGCGGTCCATGAAGCGGTCCACGGGGGTGAGGGTGTAGCCCTGGAACGCGGCGCTCTTGCCGAAGTCGATGCGGACCTGCTGATCGACGCGGTAACCGGAGCTGAAGGCGATGCCCAGGGCGATGATGACGATCGCCAGGTGCGCGATCATGCTGCCCACCCGCCGCCGGCTCTCGTGCGCGTAGCCCCACAGCACCGACCAGGCGCCGCGTGTCGACAGCCGCAGCCGCGGCACCAGCACCTGCCCCAGCAGCAGCCCCAGACTGACCAGGTTGTAGCCGGCCAGCGCCACGGTCAACGTGGGGTAGATCTCGCGCATGCCCAGCGCCAGGGCCAGGCCGCCCGCCACCACGAAGCCGCCCGCCAGCCACAGGAGGTTGCGCTTCAACGACGCGCCCTCGGCCTTGCGCCAGGGGAGCAGAGGGCCGATGCCCATCAGGAGGAACACGAGCATCCACAGCGGCAGCGTGACCTGGTCGAAGAAGGGCGGGCCCACGGTGACGCGCTGCCCGCTCACCGCCTCCACCAGCAGGGGGAACAGCGTGCCCAGCAGCACCGCGAAGGCGATGGCGAGGAACAGGATGTTGGCGGTGAGGAAGCCGCCCTCGCGGCTGACGACCGCGTCGAGCTCGGCGCGGTCGCGGACCTGGTCCCAGCGCAGCGCGATCAGCCCGAAGGCGAACAACGTCACCAGCACGAAGAAGGCCAGGAAGGCGGGGCCCACCGGACCGGAGGCGAAGGCGTGGACCGAGGAGATCACGCCGGAGCGGGTCAGGAAGGTGCCCAGGATGGAGAGGCAGAAGGTCAGCGCGATGAGCATGACGTTCCAGCTCTTGAGCATGCGCCGCCGCTCCTGCACCTGCACCCCGTGGATGAAGGCGGTGGCGGTGAGCCAGGGCATGAAGCTGACGTTCTCCACCGGGTCCCAGGCCCAGTACCCGCCCCAGCCCAGCACGTCGTAGCTCCACCAGCCGCCGGCGACGATGGCGGCGCCCAGGAAGCCCCAGCCGGTGAGCGCCCAGCGCCGCGTCTGCACCATCCACTCGCTGCCGGGGCGGCGCGTGATGAGGGCCGCCATGGCGTAGGCGAACGGCACGGTCAACCCCACGAAGCCCAGGTACATCAGCACCGGGTGCACCGCCATCATCCAGTGGTTCTGCAGCAGCGCGTTCGGGCCGGGCCCGTCGAGCGGCGGGTTGGCCAGGGTGTGGAAGGGGTTGACGATGAAGGCCGCGACGCCCAGGAAGAACACCTGCACGCCCGACAGGATGGCCAGCGCCCACGGCCTGAGCGGGCTCAGCGGCGCGGTGAAGGCGAGCAACGCGGTGTAGGCGGTGAGCAGGAAGCCCCACAGCAGGATCGAGCCCTCCAGCGCCGCCCACAGCGTCGCGATCTTCACCCACAGCGGCGAGGCGATGCGCGAGTTCTCCGCCACGTACTGCACGCTGAAGTCGTTGGTGATCAGCGCCGCCTCCATCACCGCCACGGCGGTGGCGACCACCAGGAAGGTGGCCAGGGCGGCCAGCCGCGCCGACGTCTGCAGGCGGGCGTCGCGCCGGCTCGCGCCCAGCGCGCCTACGATCGTGGCGTAGAGCGCCAGCGCGACGGCCAGGAAGAGGCTGGCCATGCCCAGGGTTCCGAGCTGCAAGTGGAGCATATGATGCCTTCCCGTGACCCAGGACGCCCCGCTACTGGAGCGTCTTCTTGAGCATGTTCACGTCGATCGGTTGTCCCGGCTTGGGGGGTCGGTAGTCGGAGCTGTGCTTGATCAGGAGCTGGTCGCCCACGAAGGTGCCCTTGTCGAAGGTTCCCTCGACCACCACCCCCTGGTTGGCCTTGAAGAGGTCGGGCGGCGCACCCTGGTACCTCACCGGGTACGACTTGATGCTGTCGGTGATGGTGAAGGTGAGCATCAGCGTCTTGTCGTTGAAGTGCACGGTGCCGGGCTCCACCAGCCCGCCCAGACGGATGCGGCGCCCGGCGAAGCCCTGCGGGTCCCTGGCGTACTCGTTGGGGAGCACGAAGTAGACGAGCGAGTTGTTCAGGGCCTTGTAGAGCATGATGCCGGCCACCGCCAGCACTGCGACGCCGAGGACGGCGTAGGCGGTCTTCCTCAACGGTGATCCTCCCTGCGCTCGGCACGGCGGGCGCGCGCGGCGAGGTACAGGCTGTAGGCGCCGTAGGCCAGCGTGACCTCGATCCAGATGGCCGCCACCCAGCGCCAGTGCGCTGCCAGCTCAGACATGGACGACCTCCCCGGACCCCATCTCGCCCTCGCGGCGCTCCTCGGCCTCGCTGCGGGACAGCTCGAGCCGGGCGATGCGCACCCGTTCGGAGACGAAGGTGAGGTAGACGAGCCCCGCCACGCCGACGTTGAACAGCAGCACGAAGAGCATGGTGGGGGCGACGTGCACCCCGGTCACGGCCACGCTGAGCGTGGGGTGCAGGGTGCGGAACCAGGCCGCCGCCAGGTAGTTGAAGGGCAGGCTGACGGCCACGATGATGCCGACCACGGCGCTGACGCGGCCCCGCCGGGTGGGGTCGTCGATGAGGCCCCGCACCACGAAGTAGCCCACCAGCAGCGCGAACATCAGCGCGGTCAGGGTGAGCTTGGCGTCCCACGTCCAGTAGGTGTTGAGGGTGGGCTTGGAGTAGGTCATGCCCGAGAGCAGCGTCAGGCCGGCGAAGAAGGTGGCCACCTCGGCGTTCGCCGCGGCACGGGCGTCGTCGATGGGGTGCCCGCGCCACAGGAAGAGCATGCCGTAGAGGGCGGTCACGATGACCGCCACGAAGCACACCCAGGCGACGGCCACGTGGGCGTACATCATGCGGATGAGCTGCCCCTGGTTGACGTCGGGCGGGCTCACCACCAACGCCAGATAGGCGCCGACCAGGAACAGGACCAGCGTGACGAGCGCCAAGCCACGCAGCCACAGCGGGCGCTTGCGGGTCTCGTGCGGTTCGGTCATCACGACTCCTTCGGCCCGGCTCCTCGGGTGGCGTCCACGGCCACGTCCGGAGACGGCGCGCTCAATGATAGGCGCGCGCGGCGGCCCCAACGTTGACCTAGGTTCACGCTTCGTATCCCGAGCCCGGCACCGCCACTACTCCCATCTCCTATTCCTCCACGACGAGATGAAAGATGGCTGTGCAGGTCACCAGGTATACCAGGTCGAAGCCACCCAGCAATTGTAGCCAACTACCCGCCAGGGGGGCGTTCGACAGCTGCACGATGGCTTCGCTGGCGCGGACCGCGGCGAGCAGCACCGGGACCACCACCGGGAACATCAGCACCGGCAGCAGCGCCTCGCGCGCCCGCAGGTTGGCGGTGAGGGCGGCGTAGAAGGTGGCGATCAGCGAGAAGCCGAGCACGCCCAGCGCCAGCGTGGGCGGCAGCAGCCAGGCGTCCCCGCCTGCCCGCGCTCCGTAGAGCACCAGCGTCACCGGCGTCATGAGCAGCCCCAGCACGGTGAGGTACAGCCAGTTGGCGAGCAGCTTGCCTAGGAAGATGCTGGCCCGCGGCACGGGGTAGAGCAGCAGCTGATCGAACGCGCCCTCCTCGAGGTCGGACTGGAAGCTCTGCGCCGAGGAGATGACGCCGGCGAAGGCGAGCGCCACCCACAGCACGCCCGGCGCGGAGCGCCGCAGAAGCTCCGAGTCCTGGCCGATGGCGAAGGCCATCATCACCAGCGTCACGGCCGAGAAGAACAGCGTCGCGACCGTGACCGCCCGGCCGCGAGCCTCCTGCAGGAGGTCCTTGCGGGCGATGGTGAGCACGGCGACCAGATCGCTCACGCCGGCCCCCCGGCCCTCACCAGCCGGCCGCCCACGAGCTCCAGCACGGCGTCGGCGAAGCGCACGCTGCGCTCCAGCTCGTGCGAGGCCATCAACACCGTGCGGCCCCGTTCCCGCGCGGCGGTGAGGGCGTCCTCCAGCAGCCGGCGGCCGTCCTCGTCGAGGGCGGCGAAGGGCTCGTCGAGCAGCCACAGCGGCGGGTCGAGCAGCAGCAGGCGGGCCAGCCCCAGCCGCTTCTTCATGCCGCTGGAGAAGGTGTGCGCCAGCCCGCCGGCGACCGCCGCGAGGCCCGCCCGCGCCAGCGCCGCGTCGACGTCGGCGCCGTGCAGGCCCGTCAGGGTGGTGGCGAGCTGCAGGTTCTCGCGCGCCGTGAGCATGGCGTAGTTGCCGCCCAGCACGCTGAGCAGCGCCACGCGGCGGCGCACCTCGTCGCCCTGGCGTTGCAGGTCGTAACCGAACACGCGCGCGCGCCCGCGGGTGGGCCGCAGGCGGGTGGCGAGCATCCTCAGCAGGGTGGTCTTGCCGGCGCCGTTGCTGCCCTTGAGCACCGCCACCCGGCCGGGCGCCATCTCCAGGCGCAGCTCGCGCAGCACCAGCTCGCGCCCGAAGCGCTTGGAGACGCCGTCGAGCGCGATGGCGGGCACGCCGTCCTCAGCGGGCCGGGGGCCGCGCGCGATCCCCGAGGGCGCAGGCTGCGGCCGGGCGGCCCGGTCGGGTAGACGCGCGGGGTCGGTGTCCGGGGCGGGCATCACGCCAGTATCGCCCATCGTCCGCCGGCGCGTCAGGCCGCCCGGGGGCACGCCGTCTCGCGTGCCGGCACGCCGGGTCGCATGCAGGCGGGCGGGGTTGGGCGCGGGGCGCGCGGCGTCCCGGGAGAGGGCGGCGCCCGGCCGGGAGTGGCTGGCCGGGCGCCGGACGGTCCG
>DATFNF010000042.1:0-46357 GCA_035266525.1 Trueperaceae bacterium
GAACTTGGCGAACAGCGGCACTCCCGTCCACGACAGCGACGCGAAGATGCCGTGGTAGGCGGCGCCGGTCAAGGGGCTGGTGTCGGGGCCATGCAGGAACCAGCCGTGCAGTCCCAGCAGGCCGGTGCCGTTGCCGAACATGAAGGCGAAGCCGAACGCCCAGAAGGCGATCGAAGCCACCATGAAGTCCGAGGCGTTCTTCATCAGGATGTTCACGGCGTTCTTGGCGCTCTGGAACCCGGCCTCGACCAGTGCGAAGCCGGCCTGCATGAAGAACACCAGGGCGCCGGTGACCAGCACCCACAGGGTGTCGACGGCGACGGTGAGCCTGGCTGTGGTGTCGGTCGCCTGGGCGGCGCCCTGTGCGCCGGCGAGGCCGGCGACCGCGGCGATGGCCACGAGCGGCAGCGCTCTGCCGAGGACCCTGGCGTAGGGCCTGGCGGCGTGCGCGTCGGTCGGGGTGCAGCGCTTCATCGTCACCTCCACGGGCGTCCATCGCGTGCGGACCTCGACCGCATGCGCCGCCGTGGCGGCGCGGCCGTCTCGAGGGCCAGCCTGATGTGACACCGGGGCCGCCTGGGCTGGCGGCTTGGCCAAGCATAGGTGTGGGGGTGCATGATGTCAAGCAACAAGTGTTCAGATGGCGCACATAGAGGTAACAGTC
The DNA here is from genome assembly GCA_035266525.1 of Trueperaceae bacterium. Classification (GTDB taxonomy): domain Bacteria; phylum Deinococcota; class Deinococci; order Deinococcales; family Trueperaceae; genus JASBRS01. The sequence continues at coordinate 665 of DATFNF010000042.1, forward strand.
TGCACATATAGCGCCAAGTCATGGCGCAGCGTTAGTCGAGTTGTTGCTCACTGTAAGCAGATACCATTACATCGAGCGCACCGGATGCGCACAGCGCGCCCGATCGGAGCGGCGATGGAGCAACTGCGTGCCCATTGCGTGCCCACTGCGTGCCCGCCAATTGCCCATCAAGAGCCCACTGAGTGCCCACACCGCGCCGGCGCAAGGCTCGGCGCCCCGCGGCTCAGGGTGTGCCGGGTGCCTCTACAGCTCCTGCAGGATGATCTTGCTCTCGTCCCCGACGATCAGGCGGTGCGTGCTGGGGCGGCCGCCGTGGCCCTGCACCTGCACGTCCTCGCCGATGAGGCTGGCCTGGATGCGTGGGCCGACGCCGCGGATGGTCGAGCGTGCCCCTACCACGGTGTACTCCAGCTCGGCGTCGATCACCACGACGTCGTCGCCGATGCTGGTGAAGGGGCCGATGTAGGCGTTCTCCACGCGTGCCCCGCGGCCGATGATGGCCGGTCCGAAGATGGTGGTGTTGCGAACCACGGCACCTTCCTCCACGACCACCTCGCCCACCAGCTTGGCGTCCTCCACCTGCCCGCGCAGATCGGTCTGGAGGCGCATGAGCTGCAGGCGATTGGCGTCGAGGATGTCCTCGGGCCTGCCGGTGTCCTTCCACCAGCCCGTCACCTGTACCGGAGCCACCATGTAGCCGGCGGTGATGAGCATCTGGATGGCGTCGGTGATCTGGTACTCCCCCTTGGCCCCAGGCTCGAGGTCGTCGATCATGGCGTGGATGTGGCGATCGAAGACGTACACGCCGGCGACGGCGAGCGTGCTCGGCGGCTCGGCCGGCTTCTCCACCAGCCGCGTGATGCGGCCGTCTTCGACCACCGCCACGCCCAGCGAGCGTGCCGCCTCCTCCGGGACCGGCACCAACGCGCAGACGGCGTTCATGCCCTTGTCGGGGTCGAAGGAGCGCACGAAGCTCGTGATGCCGCGCTCGAAGAGGTTGTCCGACAGGTACATCACGAACGGGTCGTCGGCCAGGAACGCGCGCGCCACCTTGACGGCGTGCGCCAGGCCCTGCGGCGGGTTCTGGAGGATGTAGGTGAAGCGGGCGCCCTGGTAGCCGGCCAGCGTCTCCTTGATGCTGTCGACGGTGAGGTAGCTGACGACCACGCCGATGTCCGTGACCCCGGCCTCCACCAGGTTGTCGACGGCGTAGTGGATGAGCGGCTTGTTGGCGACGCTGATGGTGGGCTTGGGACGCAGGCTGGTGATGGGCCGAAGGCGCGTCCCGAGGCCCGCGGCGAGGATGAGTCCCTTCATCGCGATACCTCTCTCATGATGCTCGATACTACCTTAGGGAGCGCGTTTCTCGCGTTCACCCGCCGCTTCGCCGCGTGTCCCGGGGTGCGCGGGGACCGTGCTATCTTGAACTCGGTCCAAGGAGCGTCCCGGTCGGGCGCGCCCTCCCGGACCGACCGCCGCGTCCGCGCCTGGCGCAGCGCTCGCGCGCTGCACGCGCGCGGCGCGCGCCCCGAGGAGCCCCAGGCATGGCCGTCCGCATCGTCAAGCCGGTGCCCGACTCCGGGAAGGTGGCGCTGGGACGCACGCTCCCGTCGCTGCTCGACGAGGCCGTCGCCGAGCGGCCCAACCCCCGCGCCTTGAACCAGCCGACGGCGGCCGGCTGGGAGCCTCTCGGGACCGAGGCCTTCCGGCGCCGCGCCGAGCGCATGGCGCTGGGCCTTCGGGCCATGGGGCTGGAGCGCGGCGACCGCGTCACCTTCTACACCCACTCGGACGTCTCCTTCGTTCTAGGGGACATGGCGTGCCTGCTGGCCGGGCTCGTCACCGTGCCCATCTACCTCACCCATGCCGAGGCCGCGCTCAAGCACATCCTGCGCGAATCGGAGGCGCGCGCCATGCTGGTCTCGGACCCGGCGCTGCTGGCGGCCGTCCGCCCCTACCTCGCCGCGGACGCGCGCATGGCGCTGGTAGCGCTGTGGAGCGGGGAGGCGTCCGGAGCGGACCTCGGCGCGGCACGCCTCACCAGCTACCGGGAGCTCGAGGAGGCCGGTGCGCGCCGGCTCGAGGACGCCCCCGACGCCGCCGAGCGCTTGCGGGCGGAGGTGCGCGCCTCCGACGTCGCCACGCTCATCTACACCTCCGGTACCACCGGGCTGCCCAAGGGGGTCGTGCTGACCCACGAGAACCTCACCTCCAACGTGGTGGCGGCGTTCACGGGCCTGTACACCTTCCGCCCCGGCGCGGCCGAGGTGGTGCTCTCGTTCCTGCCGCTGACGCACATCTTCGCGCGCACCCTGCAGTACGGGGTGATGTGGTACGGCTCCAGCGTCTACTTCGGCGATCCCTCACGGGTGAGCGAGGACCTGCGTGCGGTCCGGCCCACCTTCTTCGCGTCGGTGCCCCGCGTGCTGGAGAAGGCCTTCGACCGCATCGTCGCCGCCGGCGCCGCGCTGCACGGGCCCAGCCGGCGCATCTTCGGCTGGGCGCTGGCGCGTGCCCGCGCCTACGACGTGGAGCGTCCCCCGCGCGGCGCCGCCGGGCTGGCGCACGCGCTCGCCGACCGCCTGGTCTACGCCCGCTGGCGCGAGGCCCTCGGCGGCCGTCTGCGCACCGTCATCGTGGGCGGGGCCGCGCTGCGGGCCGAGCTGGCCACCGTCTTCCGGGCGGCGGGCGTCGACGTGCTGCAGGGGTACGGCCTCACCGAGACGAGCCCCGTCATCGCCTTCAACCGCCCGGACCACAACCGCCCCGGCACCGTGGGCCTCCCGCTCGCCGGCACCGAGGTGGGCCTGGCGGAGGACGGCGAGGTGCTGACGCGCGGTCCCCACGTGATGCGGGGCTACTTCCGCCGCGATGAGCAGACGGCCGAGGTGATCGACGACGACGGCTGGTTCCATACCGGCGACCTCGGGGCGCTCGACGAGGACGGTTTCCTGCGCATCACCGGCCGCATCAAGCACCTCTTCAAGCTCTCCACCGGCAAGTTCGTGATGCCGCAGCCGCTCGAGGAGCGGCTGATGACCAGCCCGCTCGTCGACACCGCCCTGGTGGTGGGTGAGGGCGAGAAGTACTGCGCGGCGCTGCTGTTCGTTGCGGGCGACGAGCTGGCTGCGGTGCTGGGCGAGCCGGTCGGCCCGGAGGCGCTGGCGCGTTCCCGGGCGCAGGGCATCTACCGTGACCTGGTGGCGGCCGCCAACCGCGACATGCCGCACTGGTCCACGGTGAAGCGCTTCGCGCTGATCGCCGATGAGCTGACCATGGCGGGCGGCGCCGTCACGCCCAAGCTGAGCGTGCGGCGCGAGGTCGTGCTGGACGACTATCGCGCGGTGGTAGAGGCGCTCTACCGCGGTGGCCGGGCGGCGCCCGGGAGCGTCGTGGTCGAGGTGTGACCGGAGGGGCTCGGTTCGGCCTTCCCGTCCGTCGAGCGTGAGCAGCGGTCCGTACGGGTCCGGTCGCCGGTGGCGACCGGCTCGGTTCAGTCTTCCCGTCCGTCGAGCGTGAGCAGCGGTCCGTACAGGTCCGGACGCCGGTCGCGGAAGAAGCCGAAGCCGGCCCGCGAGCGCCGGGCCTCGGCCAGGTCCAGGTCCGCGTAGATCACCGTCTCGGCGGTCCGGTCGGCCTCGGCGACCAGCTCGCCGCGGTAGTCGCAGACGAACGAGCTGCCGTAGAAGGTCGCGTCGCCCTCGGCTCCGACCCGGTTGGCGGCCGCCACGTAGGTGCTGTTGCACACCGCGTGCCCGATCATGGCGCGCCGCCACAGCGGGTGGGTGTCGAGCCCGCCCGTCTCCGGCGGTTCCGAGCCGATGGCGGTGGGGTAGAGCAGCAGGTCGGCCCCCTTCAGCGCCATCGCGCGGGCCGCCTCCGGGAACCACTGGTCCCAGCAGATGCCGGCGCCGATGACGCCGTAGCGAGTGCGCCACGCCTTGAAGCCGCTGTCGCCGGGGTTGAAGTAGAACTTCTCCTCGTAACCCGGCCCGTCGGGGATGTGGCTCTTGCGGTAGACGCCCAGGCGGCGGCCGTCGGCATCGTGCATGGCCAGGCTGTTGAAGTAGGCCTGGCCCGCCTGCTCGAAGAAGGAGATGGGCAGCACCACCTGCAGCTCCGCTGCCAGCGCGCCGAAGCGCTCCAGGAAGGGATGGTCGGCGGCGGGGTGGGCCAGTGCGAAGAGCTCCTCGCGCTCGAGCTGCGGGAAGTACAGGCTCTCGAAGAGCTCCTGCAGCAGCACGATCTGCGCGCCGGCGGCGGCCGCCTGGCGCACGAAGCCCTCGGCCTTGGCGAGGTTGTCCTCGAGGCGCTCCGTGCAGGCCATCTGCACCACCGCCAGTCGCACCGTGTGGCTCATACCGCGCGGCTCACCTCGCCTCCCTCCGATCGTCCCCTCACGGCGCCGCCGCGACCCCGGCCGGCTGCTGCTGCGTCACGCAGTGGAAGGCGCCGCCGCCGGTGATGAGCTCGGCAGCGCCGAGGCCGATGACCTCCCGGCCCGGGAAGAGCGGGCGCAGCGTGGCCATGGCGACCGCGTCGCTCTCGTCATCATAGAGCGGCACCGCCACGAAGCCGTTGCCGACGTAGAAGTTGGCGTAGCTGGGGGGGAGCCGCCGGCCGGCGTGCAGCATCCGCCGGCGCGGCAGGGGCAGCGGGATCACCCGGTAGGGCGCGCCAGCGGGCGAGCGCAGCGCCCGCAACGCCTCCAGGTTGTGACGGGTCGGGACGTGGTTGGGGTCGTTCTCGTCGGGCTCGAAGGCGCACACGATGGTGCCGTCGTCCGTGAAGCGCGCCAGCGTGTCGATGTGGCCGTCGGTGTGGTCGCCCTCCAGCGAGCCCTCCAGCCACACCACGTGCCGGACGCCCAGGTTGGCCCGCAGCATGGCCTCCACCTCGGCCTCGCTCAGCTCGGGGTTGCGCTTGGGCGAGAGCAGGCAGGAGCGCGTGGTCAGGCACACGCCGCGGCCGTTCACCTCGATCGCGCCGCCCTCCAGCACGAACGGGACCGGGAAGCGCCGCATGTGGAGCCGCTGCGCTACCGACGCGGGCGCGCGATCGTCGGCGTCCCAGGGCGGGTACTTCTCGCCCCAGGCGTTGAAGCGCCAGTCGGTCAGCGCGACCTTGCCGGCGGCGTCCACGACGAACAGCGGGCCGTTGTCCCGGAACCAGGCGTCGTCGAGCTCGAGGCGGTGGAACGACAGGCGCCCGAGGTCGGCGCCGTGTGCGGCGAGGCGCCGGCCGGCGTCCGCTTCGGCCTCGTCGCCGGTCACGTTCAGCACCACCGGCTCGAAGCGCAGGACGGCGGCCACCAGCCCGGCGAAGTCCTCCCGCACGCCCTCCAGACGCCCCTCCCAGTGGAGGTCGTCGAAGGGCCAGCTCAGCCAGGTGGCGGCGTGTCGCGTCCACTCCGGGGGCATGGCGAAACCGAGGTCGCGAGGGGTCTGCATGGGCTCCTCCGGCGGCAGGGGGCGAGCGTCGTCCGTGTCCGGCGCGTCCGGGCCCTGATGCTATCAGACCTCGCCCGTCGTCGCGGTCCCGCCGGAAGGCGGGTCGCCCGCGCCTTTCCGGAGAGGCGCCGCGGCCGTGCCCCGACGGCTTCAATCGGAGGGGCGCGCGTGCTAACATGCGCGCGCTCGACGGGCGTGACGGACACCGGCCGACCTCGAGCGTCTCCCGTTCGCCCGAGGAGGGCCCGATTGAACCACCCCGCCAAGCCGACCGAGCCGATGTTCAAGATCGCCGACGCCGAGGAGCTCTACGGCGTCCGGACGTGGTCGAACGGCTACTTCGACATCTCGAAGGACGGCGAGCTGACCGTCTCGGTCCGGGAGTCCGGGTCGGTGTCGATCCTGCGCATCATCGAAGACCTCAGGGCCGCCGGGCACGAGCTGCCCGTCATCCTGCGCTTCCCCGACGTCCTGGAGGACCGCATCGACCGCATCAACGCCGCCTTCGCCGACGCCATCGCCGAGGCCGGGTACGAGGGGCGGTACCAGGGCGTGTTCCCCATCAAGGTCAACCAGCGCCGGGTGGTGGTGGAGACCATCGCCACCTGGGGCGAGCACTACCGCACGGGCCTGGAGGCCGGCAGCAAGGCCGAGCTGGCCCTGGCGCTGGCGCAGGAGTCGCACCCCGAGGCGCTCATCTGCTGCAACGGCTTCAAGGACGACGACTTCATCCGGCTGGCGTTGTGGGGCAGGCGGCTGGGCAGGAACGTGATCATCACCCTGGAGAAGGTCAGCGAGCTGGAGCGCGTGCTGCGCATCAGCCGCGAGATGGGGGTGCGGCCCGCGCTGGGCGCGCGCTTCAAGCTGCACGCCCGCGGCAGCGGCCAGTGGGAGGCATCGGGCGGGGACGACGCCAAGTTCGGCCTCACCGCCGCGGAGCTGTTGAGCGCGGCGCGCCGCTTGCAGGAAGCGGGCCTGGGGGACGCCCTGGAGCTGCTCCACTGTCACGTCGGCAGCCAGCTCACCGATATCCGCCGTATCCGCGCCGCGGTCCGCGAGGCGGCGCAGGCGTACGTGGAGCTGGCGGAGATGGGCGTAGGGGTGAAGTACCTCGACGTCGGCGGCGGCCTGGCGGTCGACTACGACGGCAGCAAGACCACCTTCTACGTGTCGGCCAACTACGGCCTGCGCGAGTACGCCGACACCGTGGTGTACACGGTGCTGGAGGCCTGCGAGGAGTGGGGGGTGCCGCAGCCCACGCTCGTCACCGAGTCCGGCCGCGCCCTCACCGCCCACCATGCCGTGCTGGTGCTGCCGGTGATCGACGCCATGGGGCCCACCCGCGACACGTTGGAGCTACCCGAGCTGGAGGGCGAGGTCCACACCCTCATCCGGGACATGCACGATCTGCTCGACGGCATCACCGTCAAGACCTACCGCGAGGTCTACAACGAGGCCGTCAGCAACAAGGACACCATGCACAGCCTGTTCGACCTCGGCTACCTGAGCCTGCTGGAGCGGGCCAACTTCGAGCAGCTCTTCAACCGCATCATGGTCAAGGTGGCCAAGGTCGTGGAGAACCTGGAGTACGTCCCGGACGAGTTCGAAGCGCTCCCCCGGCAGCTCGCGGACAAGTACGTGGTCAACTTCAGCGTCTTCCAGAGCCTGCCCGACAGCTGGGCGATCCATCAGCTGTTCCCCATCATGCCGCTGCACCGCTTGAGCGAGCGCCCCACCCGCAACGCCACGCTGGTCGACATCAGCTGCGACTCCGACGGCAAGATCGACAGGTTCATCGACCTGCGCGACGTCAAGAGCACGCTGCCGGTGCACGAGCTGCGGGAGGGCGCGCCGTACTACCTCGGCGCCTTCCTCACCGGCGCCTACCAGGACGTGCTCGCCAACGCCCACAACCTGTTCGGGCGCGTCAACGAGGCGCACATCCGGCTGCAGGGCGACGGCTACGAGCTCGAGCGCTTCATCAACGGCCAGAAGGCGCGCCGCGTGATCGAGAACATGGGTTACGAGACGCCGCTGCTGCACGGCAAGGTGGCGGCGCTGGCCGGCGAGCGCGCCGCGGCCGGCGCCATGACCGAGGAGGAGCGCCGCGAGCTGCTCGAGCTCTACGACGCCGAGCTGATCGGCTACACCTACCTCGAGGCGCTGTGAGCGGGGCCCGATGACGGCGGAGCCGTGAGCGTCCCGCCGCGGCACATCGCCGGGGCGCTGCTCTGGAACCCTGCGCTCGGCGTGCTGCTGCAGCACCGCGACGACCGTCCGGGCGTCGCGGACCGCGGCAAGTGGTCGCTCTTCGGCGGCGGCATGGAGGCGGGCGAGGACGCCGAGGCCGCCATGCTGCGCGAGCTGGAGGAGGAGCTCGGGTTCGTGCCCGGCCGCTACCACCCCTTCCTGACGCTGGAGGCCGGAGAGGCCGTCTTCCACCTCTTCCTGGCGCGCATCGAGCTGCCCCTCGAGGGGCTCACGCTGAGCGAAGGTCAGGGGTTCGCCTACCTGGCGCCGGTTGAGGCGCTGGCGGCCTACGACCTCTCGGACACGGCGCGCCTGACGATCGAGGTGTTCCAGCTGTACCGCGGCTTCCGCAGCGCGCGCGGCCTGGACGGGCCCATCGGCTGAGCCGCGGCCGCAGCCGGCCTTCTGCCGCCGCCGCGCCGCCCATGACGGCCGCGCCGGAGGGGGTTCGGGCGGCCGCGGCGGCGGTACCGCCGGAACGCCTTGACGAATAGCGCATACCGGGGTAACTTCAAGGTATAGGCGCTCGGTTCGAGCGCTTTTTTCGTGCCGTTGCGCTGGCCCCGGCCCGCTCGACCCCGGCCCGCTCGACCGACGCTCCGCACGCCCCGCGTCGGCTCGACCCGCTCAGCTCGGTCCCTAGCTCGGTCCCTAGCTGGGTCCCTGTGCCGCTCCGGGAGCTCCGGACGTCAGAAGGGGATCTTCTGGCCGTCGTAGGCCAGGCTCGCGTCGACGCTGCCGCCGCGCGCCGCCGCGGCCCTGCCGCCCGTGCCGGGGCCGAGGTGAACGAGCACCAGCCGGCGGGCGCCCGCCCGCCTGGCGATGCGCGCCGCGGCGACGGCGCTGCTGTGGCCGGGCGCGTCGCCGGTCGCCTCGTGGACGAGGACGTCGGCGTGCGACGCCAGATGCGCGATGCTCTCCGCGGGCTCGGTGTCGCCCGAGTAGGCCATCACGCCGCCCTCGTGCCGGTCGCGGATGCGGACGCCCATCGTCGGAACGGCGTGCTTGCCAGGCGCCGCCACGATCTCCCAGTCGTCGTTCACGAAGACGGGCGCGCCCTCGACGAGGTCGACCTCGTGGTAGACGACGCCGGGGTAGCCGGGCCAGGGCGAGGTGTCGAAGCTGTCATGGAGGCGGCGGACCTGCGCGATCGCCGAGGGGGGGCCGTAGACGTCGAGCGGACGCGTGCGGCCGGCCAGCCACAGCCGCTCCATCATCAACGGGAACCCGGAGACGTGGTCGGCGTGCTCGTGGGTGACGATGAGCGCGGCCACGCTGTCGAGCTCGAGCCCGTGCGCCAGCAAGCGCGGCACCACGTCCCCACCGCAGTCGATCACCACGGTCGAGCCGGGCCCGCTGACGGCGAGCATCGTGGTCGTGCGGTCACCGTCAGAGAAGGCGGCTCCAGTTCCCAACAGGTGCAACATGGCCATCCCTGGTCTCCGTCGTGTGGACGCAACGGCCCTCGGCCGGGTCGGCAGGCGTGGTCGACGGGGATCCCCGTCCGGTCCCGAACGAACTGCGGCCCATGATAGGCATCTCGCGTCGCGGCGTCATTGCGGATTTCACACCGCGGCGTCCACGGGACGGCGGGCTCCGCCCGCCGGGCGCCCGATAACGCTCCAATAACGCCGCTGCCCGTAGGCTCCGGCCGTCTTCGGACGGAAGGAGAGACCATGAAGCTGAGGATTGCCATGCTGGCCATCGGCGCCGCCGCGCTCGCCGTCGTGCTCGCGGCCTGCAGCACGTCCACCACGGGAGGAGCCACGGGGACCGGCGCCTGCACGGCCCTGCCGAGCGCCATCGACAGCGCCATGACGCTGCCCGCCGGGTGTTACACGGCGGCCAGCGACGTGGAGGTGAACGCCGCGCTCACGGTCGATCCCGGCGCGGTGATCACCATGGACCAGGGCGTGGCGATCGACGTCGGCAACAACAGCGGCAACGTCGGATCGCTCCATGCCGACGGCACCGCCGGAACGCCGATCGTCTTCAAGGGCAACGGCACGCCCGGGTACTGGGCGGACATCAACTTCTACTCGGCCGACGGCCGCAACCTGCTCAACCACGTGACGGTGAAGGACGCCGGCAGCTTGGGCGACGGGAACGTCTACGTGGGCGCCAATGCCGCGGTGACCATCAGCAACAGCATCATCCAGAACAGCGGCGGCTACGGCGTGTACCTCACGGACGCCAGCGCTCAGCTGCCGGGCTTCAGCGCCAACGTCCTCACCGGCAATGCCGCCGGCGCGATGTACATCCTGGCCAACCAGATGGGCATGCTCGACACCGCCAGCGTCTACACGGGGAACACCCTCGATCGGGTCGAGGTCGACGGCGGCACCATCACCGGTGCGGCCACCTGGCCCGCGATCGACGTGCCGTTCTTCGCCAGCAGCGACATCAGCGTCCGCGCGGCCGTCTCCGCCGGCGGCGGCATGACGATGCGCATGGCCCAGGGCGTGGCGCTGAACGTCGGCGACAACGCCGGCAACACCGGCTCGCTCCACGCCGTGGGTACCACGGCGCAGCCCGTCAGGTTCCTCGGCAACGGCACCCAGGGGTACTGGGGCGACATCAACTTCTACTCCGCCGACAGCGCCAACCAGCTCACCGATGCCGTCGTGGAGGGTGGTGGAAGCATCGGAGACGCCGACATCTACATCGCCTCGAACTCCCAGGTCACCGTCACCGACAGCACCATCAGCGACAGCGGCGGGTACGGGATCTGCCGGTACGACACCAGCTCGACGCTGACGCAGAGCGGCAACACCTTCACGAACGACGTCAAGGGCTCGGTCAGCGACCCGTCCACCAACCCCTACTGCAACTGAGGCCGGGTGGATCCCTGCCCGGAGTGGCGGCCGCGAACGGCCGCCACTCCGGGGCCCGAGCGCCCGCCCCCTTCGGCCCGTGCGGGCGAGCCGAGTACGGAAGACGCACCGTGTCCGAGAACCGCAACCACACCTACCTGTTGCGCGTCTGGCGTGAGCCCGAGCACGAGGGGCCGCCGCTCTTCCGGGCGGTCCTCACGGACGTGGGAACGCGGGAGACCCGCTACTTCTCCGACGTCCTCGCCCTGGCCAGGCATCTGCGGTCGCTCGAACGGGGCGACGACCCCGAGGACGTCTGAGGGTCCGCGCGGCCTCGGCGCGCTGCCGGCCCGCCCGTGGGGCCGGCGGTCAGGCGCCCGCCGGACGCTTCCGCCCGCCGAACACCCCGAGGAAGAACTGCATCAGCGGCCCGATGCCCGCCGCGAACAGCAGCGTTCCCAGCCCCACCCGACCGCCCAGCAGCCAGCCCGTGACCAGCACCAGCAGCTCCAGACCGGTGCGCGTGACGCGAACGCTCAGGCGGGTGAGCCGGGCGACCCCCAGCACCAGCCCGTCGCGCGGCCCGGCGCCGAGGCGGGCGGTGATGTAGAGCCCGGTGCCGAGCCCCTGCAGGCACAGGCCGAGCAGGAACTGGCCGACGCCGACCAGGTATGCGCTCGGGTGCGGCATCAGCGGCAGCGCGCGGAAGAAGTCCACCCAGGGCCCCACCAGCAGCATGTTGAGGGCGGTACCGAGGCCGGGGCGGACGCGCGTCAGCGCGACGCTCAGCAGCAGCACCAGCAGGCCGACGCCCTGCATCACGCGGCCGAAGCTGAGGCCGGTCACCAGGCTGAGCCCCTGGTGGAAGACCGTCCAGGGGCCCAGCCCGATGTCGGCGTCGAGCATCAGGGCGATCCCCAGGCCCAGGGCCATGAGGCCGAGGTTGAGCTTCACCAGCCGGTGCCAGGAGGCGGCGCTCAGGGCGGTGCGGAGCGCGCGTGCGGCCACGGCCGCAATCTACCCTGGGGGCGGCAGGCCGGGTGTCCCCGCGGCCGCGCCAGCTGCCGGGCGCCCGGCCTGCCCGGCGGGCCGCGCCCCCGTCGGGCGTCAGCGCGTGCTCACCCACACCGACTTCACCTCGGTGTAGAGCTCGAGCGCCTCCTCCCCCATCTCGCGGCCGAACCCCGACTCCTTGTAGCCGCCGAAGGGCGAGGCGGCGTCGAAGACGTTGTAGGTGTTGATCCACAGGGTGCCGGTGCGGACCTCCGCGGCGACGCGGTGCGCGCGCGCCAGGTCGCGGGTGAAGATGCCGCCCGCCAGGCCGTAGCGCGAGTCGTTGGCGATGCTTATGGCCTCCTCCTCGCTGTCGAAGGGGATGATGGCGCCGACCGGGCCGAAGATCTCCTCCTGCACGATCGCCTGCCGGGTGTTCTCGGTCACGAACAGCGTCGGCTCCAGGAAGAAGCCGGGGTCGTGCGGGTTGCCGCCGGTGACGAGCGTGCTGCCCGAGGCCTTGCCCTGCTCCACGAAGCCGAGCACGCGGGTGCGCTGCTCCTCGCTGATCAGCGGGCCCATGCCGGTGTCCTCGTCGAGGCCCGGCCCCAGCCGCGTCTTGCGCGCCTGCTCGGCGAGCTTCTCGACGACCTGGTCGAGCACGCCGCGCTGGACCAGCATGCGGCTGCCGGCGGTGCAGAGCTGGCCCTGGTTGTAGAAGATGCCGAGCCCCAGCCCGAACACCGCCGTCTTCAGGTCGGCGTCGTCGAAGACGATGCTGGCCGACTTGCCCCCCAGCTCCAGCGACACGCGCGCCACCCGCTTGGCGGCCTCCGCCATGATCTGTTTGCCTACCGCGGTGGATCCCGTGAAGGTGATCTTGTCGACCTGCTCGTGTTCCACCAGCGCCTGGCCGGTCCGGCCGTCGCCGGTGACCACGTTGACGACGCCCTTCGGGAAGCCGAGCTCATCCAGGATCTCGGCGAAGCGCAGCGCCGTCAGGGGCGTCTGCTCCGCGGGCTTGAGCACCACCGTGCAGCCGGCCGCTAGCGCCGGCGCCAGCTTCCAGGAGGCGATCAGCAGCGGGAAGTTCCAGGGCACGATGGCGGCCACCACGCCCACGGGATCGCGCAGGGTGTAGTTGAACACGCGCCTGGCCGACACCGGTACGGTGCGGCCGCCCACCGTCGGCGCCAGGCCCGCGAAGTAGCGGAAGTGGTTGGCGGCGAGCGGGATGTCGCCGCGGCGCGACTCGCGCAGAGGCTTGCCGTTGTCGAGCGTCTCCAGCTCGGCCAGCTCGTCGGCGTGCGCCTCGATGGCGTCCGCGACACGCGTCAGCCAGCGCGAGCGCTCCAGGGGCGGCAGGCGGCGCCAGCCGTCGAAGGCGTCGCGGGCCGCCCGCACGGCGGCGTCCACCTGGGACGGCCCGGCGAAGGGGACCTCGCCAAGGGTGGCGCCGTTGGCCGGGTTGAGGGTGGCGAAGCGCTCGTCGGTGTCGACGAACGCGCCGCCGATGTAGAGCCGCTTGTCGCGGCCGAGGAAGGCCTCGGTGTCGGGTCGCATGGGCACCTCCGGGGGGCGGCCCGCGCTGAGCGCGGTGCGGCCCGGGTCAGGTGGGCTTCCCTGCCGCGCGTGCCAGCGCGAGTAGGGGTTCCGGGTCGCGGAGGTCGGCGGCGACGCGGTCGGCGCCTGCCTCCCGGAGCGCCTCGGCGCTCCAGCGTCCGGTGGCTACGGCCAGCACGGGGATCCCGTGGGCGTGGCCGGCATCGACATCGCGCGGGCTGTCGCCGACCAGCAGCAGCGCCGGCGCTGCCGTCCGGCCGCCGGCGGCGGCCCCGCGGCCGTCCAGGTAGCGCGAGCGCGCCAGCGCCACCAGCTCCGGGCGGGTGGCCGCCTCCTCGCCGCAGGCGCGCACCGCGAAGGGGTCGGGGCCGCCGGGCCGTACCAGACCGGTGACCGCGAGCTTCATGGCGGCGACCTCGCTGACGTTGCCGGTGAGGATGCCCAGCGCCACGCCGGGCTCGGCGGCCAGCCGCGCCAGCACCGCGGCGGCCCCGGGGAGCGGGCGCATGCGGTGCGCCTCGCGCCTCAGCGCTGCCAGGTAGAGCGCGGCGAACTCGCTGGCGCGGGCGCGCAGGTCGAGGTGGGCGTGGCGGGCGGCGAGCTCCTCGAAGATGGCGGGGTCGAGCTTGCCCGAAGGGTCCAGCCCGTCCACCGAGAAGGCGTCGCCGAAGAGCGCGGAGCCGGCCGCCAGCAGCGCTCGCCGGCCGGCCCCGTTCGGCCGCACCAGCGTGCCGTCGATGTCGAACAGCACCAGCACGCGTGCCAGCCTCGGCGCCGGGTCCCGCGCCGCCTCCGGCATCGCCTCAGCGCCCCTTCCAGCGCGGCTCGCGCTTGTCCAGGAAGGCCTCCACCCCCTCCTTCTGATCCTCCGTGCCGAAGAGCATGTAGAAGCTGTGGCGCTCGAAAGCCAGCCCCTGCTCCAGGGGCGCGTCCTGGGCGCGCAGCACCGCGCTCTTCGCGACCTTCGCGGCCAGCGGCGCCCGGGAGGCTACCTTGCGCGCCAGCTCGACGGCGTCGGCCAGCGCGTCCTCCACGCTGGAGACGCGGTTCACCAGGCCGTGCTCGCGGGCCTCCTGGGCGGTGAGCAGCCGCCCGGCCAGCACCACCTCCATGGCGAGGTACTTGCCGAGCTGCTTGGTCAGCCGCTGCGTGCCGCCGGCGACGGGCATGATGCCGAGGTTGATCTCCGGCTGGCCCAGCTTGGCGTTGTCCGCCGCGACGATCATGTCGCACAGCATCGCCAGCTCCAGCCCGCCGCCCAGGGCGTAGCCGGACACCGCGGCCAGCATGGGGGTGGCGACCTGCCGCAGCGCCTCCCACTGCTGGAAACGGTAGCTGCCCAGCATGTCGCCGACCTGGCGGCCGGCCATCTCCGCGATGTCGGCGCCGGCGGCGAAGGCGCGCTCGTCGCCGGTGAGCACGATGCACCCGATGCCGTCGTCGGCGTCGAAGGCCGTGGCCGCGCGTGCGAGCTCCTCCATGGTGGCCTGGTTCAGCGCGTTCCGCTTCTCGGGCCGGTGGATGCGGATGAGTCCCACGCCGCCGTCCAGGCGCTCGACGATGAGGTTCTGGTAGTCCGACACTCCCTAGGCCACCTCCTCGCTGTCGGTGACCAGCACGGTGGCCAGCCCGCCGGCGAACCCCGCGAGGTCCTCCGCGAGCGCCTTGTTGGCGTCCGAGCGCATGGCGGCATTGAAGGCGTCCCGATCGGCGAAGTGCATCTCGGCGATGAGCGCCAGCTCCGCCTCCTTGCCGAAGGCGTCGGCGGTCACGGTGTTCACCACCATCTGTTGCAGGCCGGGCAGGCGCCTGGCGAGCGGCGTGTGTACCTCGCGGTAGTGGCGCATGAAGGCGTCGAGGTCATCGGGGCGCTTGTAGAGCGCGATCAGCTTGATCATGTCGGGTCCTTCCTTCCCGCTTGCTTCCTTCCGGAGGCCTCCCCCGCCGGCTCCGCGCCCGTCCGCCAGCGCTCGCGGAGTTGCCGGAAGCTCGTCTCCAGGGCGCTGCGGGGCAGGATCACCTGGGTGGTCCCACCCTCGCCGATGACGTCGCCCAGCTCGTTGACGGCGCTCACGTCGGCGTACACGCGGTTGCCCTTCTGCTCGCGCAGCCTCGCCGTGATCCGCACCTGCATGCCCGGCAGCGCCGAGGCGACGTGGCGGATGCGCACCTCGAAGCCGATCCCCTCCTCCCCGGCCTCCAGGAAGGGGAGGATGATCTTGCGGCTGGCCAGCTCGGCGTGCTTGGTGAGCCAGTAGGTGGCGTAGACGGGATGCAGTCGCCCCAGACCGGGCTCGTCCTGCTCGAAGTCGACGGTCATGGCCTCGTCGACGGTGACGGTGAAGTGCGCTTCGAAGCCGTCGGGGATGGCTCTCATGACGTCATCGGCGCGTTACAGGGCGCGCTCGTCGAGGGTGCGGCGCAGCTTGCCGCCCTGGGAGCGCGGGGCCGCGCCCGGCGCGAGCAGGCTCACCCGGACGGTGATGCCGACGGTGTCGCGGATGCGGTGCTGGACCTTCTCGCGCAGGGCGTGGACCTCCCGGTCGACCTCGATGGTGCCGTCGTCCAGGACGCCCTGGCCGACATGCTGGAAGGCGGCCTGGGTCAGCTCCAGGCGGAGCTCGAGCTCGTCGAGCGTCTTCACCCGCCGCACCACGAGCTGGTAGTGGGGCGAGGCCTCGGCGACGTCCTCGAGGGCGGCCTCGATCTGGGTGGGGTAGACGTTGACGCCGCGCACCACGAGCATGTCGTCGGCGCGGCCGCGGATCATGCCGATGCGGGCGTGGGTGCGGCCGGTGGCGCCTGGCTCGCGGGTGAGGCTGGTGATGTCCCCGGTCCAGTAACGCAGCAGCGGCAACGCCTCCTTGGTGAGGGTGGTGATCACCAGGACGCCGTCCTTGCCGTCTTCCAGCGGCTCCCCGCTGAGCGGGTCCACGATCTCGGGGTAGAAGTGGTCCTCCCAGATGTAGCTGCCGTCCTTCTCCTCGACCGCCTCGTTGGCCACGCCGGGACCGATGATCTCGGAGAGCCCGTAGATGTTCGTCGCCTCGATGCCCAGGCCCGCCTCCGCGTCCTGGCGGATGGTCTCCGTCCACGGCTCCGCGCCGAGGATGCCGTAGCGCAGGCTGATGTCCTCGGGGGCGACGCCGCGCGCCCGGAAAGCCTCGGCGAGCGTCTGCGCGTAGGACGGCGTGCAGGCGATCACCTCGGGCCGGAGGTCGAGGATGAGCGTCACCTGCCGTTCGGTCATGCCGCCCGACACCGGCACCACGGTGAGGCCCAGCCGCTCGCCGCCGTAGTGCAGCCCCAGCCCGCCGGTGAACAGGCCGTAGCCGTAGGCGTTGTGGAAGAGCATGCCGGGGCGCGCGCCGCCCGCGGCCATGGAGCGGGCGTTGACCTCGGCGAAGGTCTCCACGTCCTTGCGGGTGTAGGCGACGATGGTGGGCTTGCCGGTGGTGCCGCTCGAGGCGTGCACGCGGACCAGCTCGTCCTTCGGCACCGCCAGCATGCCGAAGGGGTAGTTGTCGCGGAGGTCGTCCTTGCGGGTGAGCGGCAGCTTCGGCAGGTCGAGGACGCTGCGCACGTCGGCCGGGGCCAGCCCGGCCTCGTCCATGACGCGGCGGTAGTGCGGCACCCGGTCGTAGACGTAGCGTGCCAGCTGCGCTACGCGCCGGTCCTGGAGGGAGCGCAGCTTGTCGCGCGGCAACCGTTCCAGCTCGGGATCGAACATCCTCACCTCCATGGTCCATCGCGACGGCGCGCGGGTCGGCGCGTCCCCGGCGCGCGCGGTTCGGCCGCCGCCGGCCTCGCCTCGCCCGGGCTCGAGCCTGCCCGCGTCATGTCACCCCGCCCCGCTCCGTCGCGGGCGCCGGTAGACGGTGCCCGTGAACAGCGCCACCGTCTCGCCGGCCGTGTCCTCGTGTGGCGCGGCGTCGCCGGCAGCTCGCGGGGCGTCCTGGCGCCCGGGAGCGTCCTCGCCGGCCGGCGCGCGCTCGCCGGCCGGGGAGCCGTGGCGCGCCACCGCGACCCGGTAGGTGGCGACGCTGCGCCCGAGGTGCTCCTCGGACGCGGTGGCGACCAGCAGATCGCCCGGGAACACCGGCCGGAAGTAGTCCATGTGCACCGACAGCGCCACGGCGTCGGCCTCGCGCGAGTTGGAGGCGATGGCGAAGGCCTCGTCGGCCAGGCTGTAGAGGAAGCCGCCATGGGCGCTGCCGTGCATGTTCACGTGCGCGGGCGTCACGCGCGCCCGCAGCACCGCACTCCCGGCCTCGGCGGGAAGGCGTTCGAAGGCCAGCAGCTCGGCGAAGCTCATGGCGCGCCGCCCGCGGCGCCGCGGCCCGTTCCCGGGAAGCCCGCCGCGCCCACCGCCGCCAGCCGCACCAGCAGCGCGTGCGGGGCGAAGCGCTCGGCTCCCAGCTCGGCGTGCAAGCCGCGCAGGCCGGCCTCCACGTCGGCCAGGCCCAGCGCAGCAGCCCACTCCAGCGGACCGCGCGGGTAGTTGGTGCCGAGGCGCATGGCCGTGTCGATGGCGTCCGCGTCGGCCAGCCCCTCGGCGAGCGCGCCGGCGGCCTCGTTGACGAGCAGCCCCAGCAGCCGGAAGGCGACCCCGCCGGCGGTGTCGGGGAGCGTCAGCGTGGCCATGCCGTTGGCGCGGAGCACGCGCGCCACCGGGTCGGGCGCGCTCGGCGGCGCGCCCTCCGGCGCCATCAGCTCGATCACCCCGCCTTCCTCGTCCAGCGGCGGAACCAGGCTGAAGCCGACCAGCGGCCGGCCGGCGCGGGCCTGCGCCCGGCTCGCGGAGTGCGCCCAGCACAGGGCGGCCGAGGGCACGCCGGCGAGCTCGGCGGGCAGCGCCGCCTGGGCCAGACCCACGTGGGCGTCCAGCACCAGCGCGGCGTCGGTGGGACGCTCGGCGATCCGCAGCCGTCGGCGCAACGCGCGGGCCACCGTGCCCTGGCCGAGGACGGTCACCGGCGGCGGCTCGACCTCGCGGCTGGGAGCGCGTAGCGGCTCGGGCGGGCCGTCGCCGCCCTCGCCGGCGGCCGCCGGCGCCGGGTAGCGGTAGAAGCCGCGCCCCGTCTTGCGCCCCAGCCGCCCGGCATCGACCAGGCCCCGCTGCAGCGGGTGGGGGCGGTAGCGCGGCTCGTGGAAGAACGCCTGGTAGACGCTCGTCGAGGCCGCCAGGTTGACGTCCAGACCGATGAGGTCGAGGAGCTCGAAGGGGCCCATCCGGAACCCGACGGCCCTCATGGCACGGTCGATGTCGGCGACCGGCACCCCCTCGCCGGCCAGGCGCAGCGCCTCGCCGTAGTAGGGCCGCGCCACGCGGTTGACGATGAAGCCGGGGCGGTCGCGCGCCACCACCGGCGTGCGTCCCAGCGCCCGGGCGACGGCCCGCGCGCCCGCCACCACCTCGGGGTCGGTCTCCTCCCCGGCCACCACCTCCACGAGCCGCATCAGCGGCGCGGGGTTGAAGAAGTGCACGCCCACGACGTGCTGCGGCCGGGCGCAGGCGGCGGCGATGGCGGTGACCGAGAGCGTCGAGGTGTTGGTGGCGAGCCGCGCGGACGGCAGCGCCTCGGCGGCTTCGGCGAAGAGGCGCCGTTTGAGGGCGAGGTCCTCGCTGACCGCCTCGAACAGCCAGTCCACCTCGGCGTCCCGCGGCAGGTCGGTGCGGAAGCGCAGGCGTGCCATCAGCGACTCGGGCCGCTCCTCTAGGCGCCCCTTGGCGTCCAGCATGGTGAAGACGCCGGCCAGCGCGCGTTCGCCGCGCTCCAGCGCGGCCGGGTCGGCGTCGCACACCACCACCTGGCTGCCGGCCTGGACCAGGAGCTGAGCGATGCCGCGGCCCATGGTGCCGGCACCCAGCACCACGGCCAGCGCCGGGGCGGCGTATGTCTCCGCGTCGCGGGCGCCTGCGCCCGCACGGGGGCTGTGGCTCACGGTGTCCTCCGTGGAGTCGAACGAGCGTTCGCCGACACTATAGCCCAGGCCTCGCGGCGTCCCGGTCGGCGCCGGACAATACCCGCGGCGAGGACGGATCCGCCGCGCGCCGGCCCGGTCTCGGTGCCCGGTCTCGGTGCCGGGTCTCGGTGCCGGGTCTCGACGCCCGCTCTCGGTGCAAGGTCCCGGTGGCCCGGCTCGGCGTCCCCTCTCGGTGTCCCCTCTCGGTGTCCCACCTCAGTGCCCGTTGCGGCGGAGCATGGCGTCGATCTCCTGCGCCAGGTGGAGTTGCGCCAGCGTCTCGGGGCGCTGCAGCGGCTGGCCCACCAGGGCCTCGATGCGCTTCAGGCGATAGCGGAGCGTGTTCACGTGGATGTGGAGCCGCTTCGCCAGCGTCTGCAGGTCCTCGGGGCTGGAGAGGTAGGCCGTCAGGGTGCGCCACAGCTTGCCGTCGTCGGCTGCTTGGAGCGGCCCCACCAGGTGGTCGCGGAAGGCGCGGAGGTTCGCCTCCGGCTGCTGCGTCAGGACCCAGTAGACGGGGTCGAAGGCGTCGAAGCGGCCGATGCCTGCCGCGCCGGTCACGGCCTGGGCGGCCAGGACGGCCTGGCGGTAGGCGTCCTGGATGCCGGCCAGGTCCCGGCGCGGCAGGCTGACCCCCAGCCGCACCGGCTCGCCCTCCCGGGCGGCCGCCTCCAGCGCATGCATCAGGCGTTCGGCGTGGGCCGTGGGCGCGCCGCCGGCGACGACCCACAGGCAGTGCTCCCCGCGCGTCTCGGACAGGGCGCCGAGCCCCGACGAGCGGAAGAGCTCGTCGCCGGCCGAACGCAGCCGCTCCAGCGCGGCCTGCCGCCCCTCGCGAGCGCGCGCGGCGGGCGGGCGCGGGCCCAGCTCGGCCACCGTCACGGCGTAGGGGTTGTCGAGGTCCAGCCCGGCGCTGCGCAAGCGTGGCTTCAGCCCCTCCGCGGCCAGCGGGGCGGCCAGCCACTCCGCCAGCAGGGCCCCGCGCCGCGCCTCCTCGCCGCGGGCTTCGGCCGCCCGCATCAGCGCGGTCACCGCCAGCAACGTGCGGGCGAGCTCGAGCCAGGGGAGGCCGGCGTCCCCGCCGCCCACCGCCACCAGCAGGGAACGCAGGCGCCCGTCGGCCACGACGCGTAGAACGCGCGCTTCACGCCCGCCCAGGCGCATGCGCCCCTCGGGGAGGCGGGCGGCCTGGTCGCCCGGGCCCTTGACGGGGAGATCGCCGGCGCGCGCCAGCACCTCGCCCCAGGGGGCGAGCAGCACCACCCCTCCGCCGGTGAGCTGCTGCAGCCTCTCCAGCAGGTCCCTCTCGGGCTTGGGGCTGTCGAGCGCGCGCAGCAGGTAGCGCTGGGCGCCGGCGCCGGCGCGGGCGCCGGCGCCGCCCTCGGCGGCGAGCAGGCGCACGGCGGCCACCTCGAGCCGTTCGACGCCGACCGTCGGCGCCGTCGCCAGCAGCACGCTGCCCGCCGCCCGCGCGCGCGTCACCAGCGCCTCGGGCACGTCACGCCGTTGCGGCGTGAGCGCGTAGACCAGCGCGGCAGGCGCGGGGCTGAGGAGGGGGTCGGGCCGCGGTCGCGGCCGGCCGTACGGCGCCTCGGTCCAGCGCAGGTCGGTGCCGGCGAGCCAGGGCCGGTCCGCGGCAAAGTCCGCCGAGCGGACGTTGTCGAAGGCCACCTCGCTCGTCGGGCCGGAGGGCGGCGGGGCGTGCACGCTCAGCCCCAGCGAGGGATCGTCGAGCAGGGCCTGCAGCGTGGCCACGGCGGTCGCTCCTTCCCGGGTCGTGGACCCGACGGGCTTGTTGGTACGTCTAATATATCGCCTCATGGCTGTGGCTCCTGACACTTGACCCCTCCGGGGGCGCCGCCTAGACTCGGAGCACATCCGACCAGCATCGTTCCGTCGCGCCAGGGGCCGGATGCACGGCGCCGAGCGAGGAGAGGACGCGATGATCGACTCCCGAGAGTTCCGCCGGGCGCTGGGGCGCTTCGCCACCGGCATCACCGTCGTGACGATGCGCTCGGGGGCCGAGACCTACGGGATCACCGTGAACGCGTTCATGTCGGTATCGCTGAAACCGCCACTCATCGCTGTGTGTCTCGACAAGCGCGCCCAGGCGCACGAGACGTTGCGCGAGAGCGACCGCTTCGGGGTGAGCATCCTTCGCGACGAGCAGGCGGCGCTCTCCGATCACTTCGCGGGGCGGCCCGGCCCGCGCGTGGAGGCTCCCTTCGAGGACCTCCACGGCCATCCGGTGGTGCGGGGCGCGCTCGCCCATCTGGTGTGCCGCAGCTACGACGTGGCGGATGCCGGCGACCACAGCCTCTTCCTCGGCGAGGTCGAGGCGCTGGCGAGCTTCGACGGCCGGCCGCTGCTCTACCTCGAGGGCCGCTACGCCCACGTCCGCTGCATGGAGCTCACGGAGTAGGCCCGCCGCCGCGCGGCTGCCCGGTCCGGCGGCCGGGACGGCCGTCACCGGACGGCGCCAGACCGCGACCGTAGACTACGGGCAGGACCTCACGCCTCGCTGCACCCGGCGGGAACGCGTGAGGGGGCCTTGGGAGGCACCGTGGGTCAGGCGTCGGCGCCGCGCCGGCGTGTCCGCCGTTGGCGGCGGGTGTGGGTGTCGGTCGCGCTGATCGTAGCGGCGGGCCTGCTGTTCGCGTGGTTGCGGCCGCGGGGCCCGGCGCTCCAGCGCGTCTACCTGGAGACCGTCCAGCGCAGCGCGTTCGTGCGCGAGGTGAGCGGCACCGGTGTGATCGTCGCGGCCCGTAGCCGCGTGCTGGCCTTCCCGTCGAGCGGCTCGATCGTCGAGGTCGCGGTTGCGGAGGGGGACAGGGTGGAGGCGGGCACCCTGCTGGCGCGGCTGGATACCCGCGCCCTGGAACGTGAGCTCGCCAGCGACCGTGCCGCGCTGGCCTCGGCCCGTGCCGACCTGGAACGGGTGCGCGCCCAGCAGGCGATCGACCGGCTCGACGCGGAGGCCGCCGTCCACGCGACCGAGAACCGCGCGAAGGACGCTGCCCAGACGCTCGCGGACGCGCGCAGCCAGCTCGCGGCGAGCGAGCAGCTGTATGCCGCAGGCGGCGTGTCGCGCAACGAGCTCGACGCGGCCCGCACGGCGGTCGGGCGCGCGGAGCGGCAGGCCTCGGAGGCCGCCGCGGCGCTCGATACCGCGCGGGCCCGGCTCGCGGGCCTCGATGCGCTGGCCTCGGCGCAGCTCCGGAGCAGCGAGGCCAACGTGCGGCGCCTCGAGACCGCCGTCGCCAACCTCGAACAACAGCGGGCGGACGCCGAGCTCGTCGCGCCGTTCGCCGGCGTGGTGGCGCGGGTTCCCTTCGAGGTCGGCGACCTGGTGGCGGCTTCCGTGCCCCAGGGGATCACCCTGGTGGACGATGGCAGCGTCAGCGTCCAGGCCGATTTCGACGAGAACCGTGCCGTGGATCTGGCGCCGGACCAGGCGGCCACGGTGACGCCGGACGCCATGCCGGATCTGGCGTTGCCGGCGGTGGTCACGCGCGTCGACGCGGTGGCGGAGCGGGGCGGTTCGGGGAGCGCCACGCTGCGGGCCGAGCTGGCCTTCGCGCCAGCCGGGGCGGGGTCCATCCCGCAGGATGCGGTACGCCCCGGCTACACCGTGACCGCCAGGGTGGTGGTGCGCCGCATCCCCGACGCGCTGGTCGTCCCGCTGGAGGCGATCCTGTCGCAGGGCGGCGCCAGCTACGTCTTCCGCGTCCGGCAGACCGCAGAGGGGCGCGGCGTGGCACAGCGCGTGGCCGTGGAGGTGGCGGACCGGAACGCCACCCTGGCCGCGGTGCGGGCGCCCGACCTCGAGGCCGGCGACAGGGTGGCCGCTACCAACATCGATGCCCTCCACGACGGCGCGGCCGTGGCCTTCGAGGCTGCCGGGGGCGGGGGATGAGCCTCCCCTGGGGAGGCGGCCGGGACACCATGCGGCCCCCCGTGATCGACGCCAGCGGGCTCGAGAAGGTCTACCTCATGGAGGGCGGCTTCGAGGTCCGCGCCCTGCGCGGTCTCGACCTGAGAGTCGAGCACGGCGAGTACCTCGCCATCATGGGCCCCTCCGGCAGCGGCAAGTCGACGCTGCTGCAGATCCTGGGGTGCCTCGACGCTCCCAGCTCCGGCAGCTACCGGCTCGCCGGCGAGGAGGTCGCCCGCATGGACGAGGACGCCCTGGCGGAGGTGCGCAACCGGCGCATCGGCTTCGTCTTCCAGGCGTTCAACCTGCTGCCGCGCGCGTCGGCGCAGCGCAACGTGGCGCTGCCCCTGATGTACCGCGGGGTCCGCTCCGGCGAGCGGGCCGAGCGCGCGACCGCGGCGCTCGCCCGGGTGGGTCTGGCCGACCGGGCCCATCACCGTCCCAACGAGCTCTCCGGCGGCCAGCGGCAACGGGTGGCCATCGCGCGGGCGCTGGTGACCGAGCCCGACATCCTGCTGGCGGACGAGCCGACGGGCAACCTGGACAGCAACACCGGCCAGGAGATCCTGGCGCTGTTCGACGTCCTCCACGACGAGGGCCGGACGGTGCTGCTGGTCACGCACGAGCAAGAGGTGGCGCAGCGCACGGAGCGCATCGTTCACATCCGCGACGGCCGGGTGGAGGCGAGCGAGCGGGTGGCACCGGCCGCCCCGGCGCCGGGGGGCGCCGCACCGCGGGGCGCGCCGTGATCCTCGAGAACCTCCGGTCGGCCCTCGAGGCCCTGGCCGGCAACCGGCTCCGCTCGGTCCTGACGCTGCTGGGCGTGATGATCGGGGTGTTCGCCGTCACCACGACCATCAGCCTGGGCGCCATCGCCACGGCCGGCATCACCGGGCAGCTGCAGGCGTTCGGGAACCAGGCGCTCTTCATCACCCCGAACGAGGACAACCCTGCCTCCACGCCGTTCAACGATGCCGACGTCGACGCCCTCTCGCGGTTGCCGGTGAGCGTGCTGCGGCAGCGGAGTGTGCGCGGCGTGGCGCGTGCCGGGACCGAGGAGGCGCCGCTGGTCGTCAACGGCGTGACCGCCAACGCGCCGCAGGTCGACCGCACCATCAAGATGGCGCGCGGGCGTTACTTCACCGAGGCCGAGGACCGGCGCGCCGCCCCGGTGATGGTGCTGTCGGCCGACGCCCGCGAAGCGTTGTTCCCGGACGACCCCAACCCCGTGGGGCGCGAGGTGTCGGTCACGGTCGGGGGCAGCCGCACCTTCTACACCGTCATCGGAGCCAAGGAGCCGCTCACCGGCGCCTTCAGCTTCGCGGCCAACGCCTCGGCCGACGTCCCGCTGCAGACGTTCTACCTGGCCTACCCCGCGGTGACCCGGGGCGAGTACCCGTTCCTGCCGATCACGGTGAGCCTGGAGCGCAACCTGGGGGACATCGAGGCCCAGGTGAACGCCATCCTGGCGCGGCGGCGCGGGCCCGACACCTTCCGCATCCAGACGATCGAGGGCGCGCTCACCCTCTTCAAGACCATCACCACCATCCTGCAGGCCGTGCTGGGCGGGATCGGCGCCATAAGCCTGCTGGTCGGCGGGATCGGCATCCTGAACATCATGCTGGTGTCGGTCACCGAGCGTACCCGCGAGATCGGCCTGCGCAAGGCGTTGGGGGCCAAGAAGGGCGTGATCTTGCAGCAGTTCCTGATCGAGGCCGTGGCGCTCACCCTCGTCGGGGGTCTGGTCGGGCTGGCCGCCGCCATCGGCACGCTGTACCTGGCGGTCGCGCTGGTGCCGTTCCTGGACGAGGTGGTGCTGTCGCCCTTCACGGTGCTCCTGGGGCTGTTCGTCAGCGTGGCCACGGGGGTCGTGTTCGGCGTTTGGCCCGCGAGCCGCGCCGCCAACCTCAGCCCCATCGAGGCGCTCCGCTACGAGTGAGCCGGGCCCCGGCGAACGGCGCGATTCGCGCCGCCCGGCCACTTCGTGCAACCATGGTGGGCATCGGCGCGGTACCGGGCCGGCCTTCGGCCGCCCGGCGAAGGTTCGGCGGAGGGCGCCAGCTTCGGGGTCCGCGCATGGCTCACGCACGACGGGACGGCCTGGCCGTGCAGGGGCGGGGCCCCGGGGCGGCAGGCCCCGCACCGCCAAGCGGTCGCGGCGGCAGGAGGAACGGCATGGACGACGCACTCAGCAAGGCGTTGGAGATCGCCGAGCGGCGGCTCGGCGACTACACGCAGGACCTGCAGGACTTCATCGCCATCCCCAGCATCAGCGGCGACGAGGACTACCGCCAGGACATCGGCGCCGCCGCCGTGTGGGTGGCGGCGCGTCTGCAGCGCGCCGGCGTGCCCGAGGTGCGCGCCATCGACACGCCCGGCCTCCCGGTGGTGGTGGGGCGCTGGCAGGTGGACCCCGGGCTGCCGACGGTGGTCATCTACGGGCACTACGACGTCCAGCCGCCGGACAACCTCGATCTGTGGGGGGCCCCGCCGTTCGAGCCCGAGGTGCGGGAGGGCAAGGTCTACGGGCGCGGTGCGGCCGCCAACAAGGGCGGCGTGCTGGTGGCCATCCAGGCGGTGGAGGCGTGGGCGGAGAGCGCCGGCGCGCCGCCGGTCAACGTCACCTTCGTGATCGAGGGCGAGGAGGAGATCCTCAGCCCCAACCTGCCCACCTTCCTGCGCGAGCACAAGGAGCTGCTGGCCGGCGACCTCGCCATCAGCGCCGACGGCGCCCAGTTCGGGCCGGACCAGCCCTCGCTCACGGTCGCCTCGCGGGGGATGTGCGCCTGTGAGGTGACGGTCCATGGCGCTGCCGTCGACCTCCACTCCGGCGCCTACGGCGGCCCGGTCCCGAACACCCTGCTGGCGCTGGCGCGCATCCTCACCGGCCTCCACGACATCAACGGCCGCGTGGCGGTGCCCGGCTTCTACGACAACGTCATCGACCCCAGCGACGCGGTGCGCGACGCGGTGGGCAACATCCCGTTCGATCCGGAGAAGCAGCGCCGGGCGCTGGGGCTCTCCGCATGGAGCGGCGAGGCCGGCTACACCCCGCAGGAGCGGATGTGGTTGCGCCCCACGCTGGACGCCAACGGCATGGCCGGGGGCTTCCAGGGCGACGGCATCAAGACGGTGCTGCCGGCCACCGCCGGCGCCAAGATCAGCTGCCGGCTCGTCCCCGACCAGGATCCGGAGCGCATCCTGGGTGCCATCGCGACCTTCGTCCACGACCGCGCCCCGGAGGGGGTGCGGGTGGACGTCACGCGCCTGCCGGGAGCGGCGCGGGCCTACGCCGTGCCGCTCGACCATCCGGCGCTGGAGGTGGCCGCGCGCTCGATGGCGGCGGTGTACGGCAAGCGGCCCTTCCCCATGTGGGTGGGCGCCACGGTGCCGGCTGCCGAGGAGTTCACGCGCATCCTGGGGATGACCTGCCTCTACTTCGCCTTCGCCGAGTTCGACAACGCTCAGCACGCCCCCAACGAGTTCTACCGGATCGAGACGCTGCGGCGGGGCACGGCCGCCACCATCCGCCTGCTGGCGGGTCTGCCCGGCACCGCGCTCCCGGCGCCCAAGGAGGCGTGACCCGGCCGCTCGGCTGTGGATACCCACAATGCGAGCGTAGGGGTTGGTCCCTGGCGCTAATTGCCGGGGGCTCCGGGGCTTCCTATACTGCCAGCAGGCAAGGTGTCACGTGGAGGCGGCGTTGCTCGCCGCGCCCCCCCGCCGGGCGGCCCGCAGAGCCGGAGTCGGCGTGGGGCTGCCCGGGGCTGCGTCCCGGGCGCGCGCGAGCGTCTCGTACGAGCGGGGGGAGCGCAGGGCTCCTGCCCCGTCCCGCTCACGCCCCCAGTCACCGCAGGAGGCAGGCCATGCAGGCTCCCAAGGGCTCGATCGTTCCCCTACCGACCCCGTTCGCCGGGCCGGACGATGCCATCGACGAGGACGCGCTGCGCCGGATCGTGGAGTTCCAGATCCTGCAGGGGAGCCACGGGCTGAGCTGCACCGGCACCACCGGCGAGCCCTCCTCCCTGTCGATCGCCGAGCGCAAGCGCGTCATCGACCTGGTGCAGGATGCCGTGGCGGGGCGGGTGCCGTTCGTGCCCGGCACCGGCACCGACAACCTGGACGAGACGCTGGAGATCACCCGGTACGCCGCCGAGCGCGGTGTGGACGGCGTGCTGGTCATCGCCCCGTACTACGTGCGCCCCAACCAGAACAACCTCGTCGCCTACTTCAAGCGCATCGCGGACGCCGTTCCCGAGACGCCGGTCATCCTCTACAACATCCCCGGCAGGACGGCGGTGAACATCGAGCCGGAGACGCTCGGGCGGCTGCGCGAGGCGTGCCCCAACATCGTGGGCGTGAAGCATGCCACCAAGAACCTGGACGACGTCTCCTACACCTTCGTTCACGCCGGCCGCGACTTCGCCGTGTACTGCGGTGCCGAGACCATGACCTACCCCATGCTGGCGCTCGGCGGCAGCGGCCACATCAGCGCCACCGGCGTGCTGGCGCCCAGGCAGATCGCGCGGCTCTACGAGCTGGCGGCGGCGGGCTCGTGGGACGCCGCGCGCGATCTGCACTTCGAGATGCTCGAGCTCAACGACATCCTGTTCATCGAGATCAACCCCGTCCCGCTGAAGACGGCGCTGGCGATGATGGGTCTGTGCCGGGCGCAGTGGCGCCTGCCGCTGGGCCCCATGCTGCCCGAGAACGAGGCGCGGCTGAAGCGCACGCTCGAGCGGTACCGGCTGGCGGGCACGGGGGTCGGCACGTGAGGCGGGCGCGCGTGGTCGCCGACGGCCGGCTCGAGCACGTGCGAGTGGAGGACGACGGCAGCGTGGTGACGGCCTCGGGGCGGCATCACCGGGAGGACGCCGTCGCCTGGCTGCCGCCGGTGGTGCCGGGCACCATCCTGGCGCTGGCGCTCAACTACGGCGAGCACGCCGGCGAGCTGGACCTGGAGCGGCCCGAGCAGCCGGCGCTGTTCCCCAAGTTCCGCAACGCCCTCGTCGGCCACCGGGGCGCGGTCGTCAAGCCGCGCGGCGTCCATTACATGCACTACGAGAACGAGCTGGCGGTGGTGATCGGTCGCTCCTGCCGGCGCGTGCGGGCCCGGGACGCGCTCGAGGTGGTCAAGGGCTACACGGTGGCGAACGACTTCGTCGTGCGCGACTTCGTCAGCGACCACTTCCGCCCCCCGGTCAAGCCCAAGAACTTCGACACCTTCCTGCCGCTCGGCCCCTGGCTGGTGGACGCCGCCGACGTCCCCGACCCGCAGGCCCTGCAGCTGACCACCACCGTCGACGGCGAGGTCCGGCAGGAGGGCAACACCGCCGACATGCTCCTGGGGGTGGCCGGCATCATCGAGTACGTCACGGAGTTCATGACGCTCGAGGAGGACGACGTGCTGCTGACCGGCACGCCCAAGGGCATCAGTCGCGTCCACGCCGGCGACGTCGTGCGCTGCGAGATCCGCGGCGTGGGCAGCCTCGAGAACCACATCGTGGCGGAGG
Organism: Trueperaceae bacterium; assembly: GCA_035266525.1. Lineage (GTDB taxonomy): Bacteria > Deinococcota > Deinococci > Deinococcales > Trueperaceae > JASBRS01. The sequence continues at coordinate 29,148 of DATFNF010000042.1, forward strand.
AGGAGATGCTGGCAGCCGGGTCGACGGCGGCGGCGGAGGCGCGGCCGTGAGCGGGCGCGTTCCCGCCGGCCGGCCGGCCGCGGACGTCGCCGAGGACCGGCGCAACCGCGCGCTGGACGCCGTGTATCGGCGGTGGGGCGACGGTGTCCGCCACCTCATCGGCGACGCCTGGGTCGGCAGCGCTTCCGGCGCCACCTTCGAGACGCGCTCGCCGGTCGACGACACGCGGCTGGCGGACGTCGCGGCCGGGGGCGCCGAGGACGTCGACGCGGCTGCCAGGGCCGCCGCCGACGCCTTCCGCGAGTGGCGGCGCGTGCCCCCCACCACACGGCGGGCGCTGCTGCACCGGGTAGCGGACCTGATCGAGGAGAACGCAGAGGAGATCACCCTGCTGGAGGTGCTGGACACCGGTCAGCCCTGGCGGTTCATGAGCAGGGCGGCCCAGCGCGCGGCGCGCAACTTCCGGTTCTTCGCCGATCGCGCCGAGCAAGCGCCGAACGGTCTCAGCCTGCCGGCGGAGGAGCACCTCAACTACACGCTCAGGCAGCCGATCGGCCCGGTAGGCGTCATCACCCCCTGGAACACGCCCTTCATGCTGTCCACTTGGAAGATCGCGCCGGCCCTCGCCGCCGGCTGCACGGTGGTCCACAAGCCCGCGGAGTGGAGCCCGCTCACCGCGACCCGGCTGGCCGGGCTGGTGCGCGAGGCCGGCATCCCCGCGGGGGTGCTGAACACCGTGCACGGCTTGGGCGAGACGGCGGGCAAGGCGCTTACCGAGCACCCGCTCATCAAGGCGATCGCCTTCGTGGGCGAGTCGGCGACGGGCAGCCGCATCATGGCGCAGGGCGCGCCCACCCTCAAGCGCGTGCACTTCGAGCTGGGCGGCAAGAACCCCGTCATCGTCTTCGCCGACGCCGATCTGGAGCGGGCGCTGGACGCCGTGGTGTTCATGATCTACAGCCTCAACGGCGAGCGTTGCACCTCCTCCAGCCGGGTGCTCGTCGAGGCGAGCATCTACGACGCCTTCACCCGCAAGCTGGCCGAGCGGGCGAAGGCCATCCGCGTCGGCGATCCCTTCGACTCGGACACCGAGATGGGGCCGCTCATCCACCCCGAGCACGTCAGCAAGGTGCTCGGCTACCTCCGGCTGGCCCGCGAGGAGGGCGCCACCGTGGCGGCCGGCGGCGGCCAGGTCGCGGACCTGCCCGGCGCCTTCGTGGCGCCCACGCTCTTCACCGCTGCCCGGCCCGACATGCGCATCGCGCAGGAGGAGATCTTCGGGCCGGTGCTCACCGCCATCGCCTTCACGGACGAGGCCCAGGCCCTGGAGCTCGCCAACGGCGTGCGGTACGGCCTGGCGGCGTACCTGTGGACGCGCGATGCCGGCCGGGTCCACCGCATGGCGCGCGACCTGGAGGCGGGCATGGTGTGGGTGAACTCCCAGAACGTCCGCCACCTGCCCACCCCCTTCGGCGGCATGAAGGCCAGCGGCATCGGCCGCGACGGCGGGGACTACAGCTTCGACTTCTACATGGAGACCAAGAACGTCTCCGTCGCCCTCGGGGAGCACAGCATCCCCAGGCTGGGCCGTTAGGGAGGCGAGCGCATGCCCGCACGCACCGGCAAGCAGTTCCTGGAGGGGCTCCAACGGGACCCGCCCAACATCTGGGTCGATGGCGAGAAGGTCGCGGACCCCACCACGCATCCGGCCACGGCCAACGTTGCCCGGTCCATCGCCCACCTCTACGACCTGCAGCACCGCCCCGACCTGGTCGACGCGATGACCTACCCCAGCCCGGCCAGCGGTGACCGTGTGGGGCTCAGCTTCCTCGAGCCGCAGAGCCGGGAGGACCTGCACCGGCGAGCGCGCATGCACAAGGTGTGGGCGGACGCCAGCCTGGGCTTCATCGGGCGCAGCCCCGACTACCTCAACGTCAACCTGATGGCGGCCGCCCGCGCCGCCGCCTACTTCGAGCAGTGCGACCCGCGCTTCGGCACGAACATGCGCCGCTACTACGAGCACGTGCGCGAGAACGACCTCTGCCTCACCCACGCCCTGACCAACCCGCAGGTGAACCGCGAGAAGCGCGCGGACCAGCTCCCCGACCCCTACATCGCCCTGGGGCTGGTGAAGGAGGTGGGCGAGGGCATCGTGGTGCGGGGCGCCCGCATGCTGGCCACCCTGCCGATCGCCGACGAGATCCTGATCTTCCCATCGACGGTGCTCAAGGAGCAGGAGGAGATGACGCGCTACGCGCTCGCCTTCGCCGTGCCGTGCTCCGCACCGGGGCTGAGCTTCCAGTGCCGCGAGCCGCTGGACACCGGCCGCAGCCACGAGGACCACCCGCTGGGCTCGCGCTTCGACGAGATGGACGCGATGGTCTACTTCGACGACGTGCTGGTCCCGTGGGACCGGGTCTTCATCGTGGGGGACGTGAAGCTCGCCAACCGCGCCTACGCGTCGACCGGCGCGGTGTATCACATGGCGCACCAGGTGCTGTCGGTCAAGATCGCCAAGACCGAAGCCTTCCTGGGCGCGGCCAAGGCCATCGTCGACATGATCGGCAGCGAGCAGTTCCAGCACGTGCAGCAGAAGGTCGCTGAGCTCATCGTCATCCTGGAGATCATGAAGGCGCTGCAGACCCAGGCGGAGGCCACCGCCCAGCTCGACGCCTACGGCACCATGACCCCCGGCAAGGAGGCGGTGAACGCCGCCCGCAACTACTTCCCGCAGGTCTACCCGCGCATGGTGGAGATCCTGCAGCTGCTGTCGGCCAGCGGCATGATCATGATCCCCACCGCCGCCGATCGCCAGGGCCCGATGGCGGACAGTATCGGCAAGTACCTGCAGGCGCGCAACGCCGACAGCGAGCAACGCATCAAGCTCTACCGCCTGGCCTGGGACATGACCATCTCCGCCTTCGGCGGGCGGCAGAACCTGTACGAGAAGTTCTTCTTCGGAGATCCGGTTCGCACCCAGTGCGCGCTCTTCCAGGGTTACGACATGCAGCCCTTCGTCGACCGCGTGCTGGCCTTCGTCGACGGAGCGGCCGAGGCGGCCGCCACCCCGGCCCAGCCCGCGGACTGACGCCGGCCACCCGGTCCGCACGCCGCAGGAGGACGCATGCCCATCCGTGCCGCTGGAACGCCCGCCTTCGACATCGTGAGGCTGGCGCACGTGGAGCTCACGGTCACCGACCTGGATCGCTCGCGCGCGTTCTACGTCGACGCCCTCGGCCTCGTCGAGACCGCGCGGGACGACGACGCGCTCTACCTGCGCGGGCTCGAGGAGCGCAGCCACCACTCGCTGGTGCTGCGCCGGGGAGATACCCCGCTGTGCACGCGCCTCGGCTACCGCCTGCGCAGCGAGGACGACCTCGACGAGGCCCACGCCTTCTTCACCGGCATGGGTCTGGAGGCGGCGTGGGTGGCGAGCGAGGGCCAGTCGCGCACGCTGCACGTCCGGGACCCGTTCGGGGTGCCGCTGGCGTTCTACGTGCGCAGCGACCGGCAGCCGCGGCTGTTGCAGAGCTACGGCGCCTACCATGGCGCGGCGGTGCAGCGCATCGACCACTGCAACTGCTTCGCCGCCAGATTGCAGGCGACCTACGACTTCTACGCCGGCCGGCTCGGCTTCCGGACCACCGAGTACACCGAGACGGAGCCCGAGAACGGCGGGGAAGGCGCGCTGTGGGCGGCCTGGCTGCAGCGCAAGGGCAACGTCCACGACCTGGCCCTCACCAACGGCCGCGGGCCGCGCCTGCACCACGTGGGCCTGTGGACGCGCAGCGAGCTCGACATCCTGCGGGCCTGCGACGTGCTCTCCAGCACCGGCTGGCTCGGGGCGATCGAGCGCGGGCCCGGCAGGCACGGCATCTCCAATGCCTTCTTCCTCTACCTGCGCGATCCCGACGGCCACCGCGTCGAGCTCTTCACGGGGGACTACCTGACGGTCGATCCGGACTTCGAGCCCATCCGCTGGGCGCTCGATGATCCGCGGCGGCAGACGCTATGGGGGCAGCCCGCTCCGAAGACGTGGTTCGAGGAGGGCACGCCCTTCGAGGGGGTGAACGTGGACGAGCCTACGCTGCAGGCCCGCCCGGTCCACATGGGATGAACGGTCGCCGCGGCCGAGGCGGCGGCCACGGACGTCGGTGACCGCGAGGCGGTACGTGTCCTGCCCGGGCGCGCGGGAACGGGGTCGTGACGGCCGGGGACCTTGGAAGGGGTGGAAGCATATGAGACGTACACGTGTGTTGATCATGGGGATGCTGGCGGCGTTCGCGCTACTCTTCGGCGCGGCGTACGCGCAGGACATCGTGATCGGGGCGGCCATCGCCCAGACGGGCCCGGCTTCCTCGCTCGGCAGCGGCGAGGTCGACGCCCTCAAGCTCTTCGAGCAACAGGTCAACCAGGCCGGCGGCATCATGGGCCACAACCTGAAGATCGTGGTGCTCGACACCGCCAGCGACCCGTCGAAGGCGGTCCTGGACGTCCGCAAGCTGGTCAGTGAGAACGATGCGCTGGCGGTGATCTGCTGCACCACCAGCCCGGAGTCGCTGGCGGTCATCGACACGCTGCAGCGTGACCGGGTTCCCAACATCTCGCTGGCGGCCTCCGCCTCGATCGTGCAGCCCGCGTCCGACCGGCACTGGGTGTTCAAGACCCCGCCGCTCGACTCCGTGATGGTCACCAGGGAAGTCGCCGACATGGTGGCCCAAGGCGTCAAGACCGTCGGCTTCATCGGCTTCAACGACGCATACGGACAGGGCGGCCTGGCCGAGCTCAAGAAGGCGGCGCCCGCGCACGGCGTGGACATCGTCGACACCGAGTCCTTCGCCCGCAGCGACACCAACCTCAGCTCGCAGGCCAGCCATCTGGTCAATGCCAACCCCGACGCGGTGCTGATCTGGGCCATCCCGCCGGCCGGCAACGTCGCCCAGAAAGCGATCCAGGACGCCGGCTACCAGGGCGTCATCTACCAGAGCTACGGGATGACCAACGAGACCTTCCTGCGGCTCGGCGGAGCCAGCCTCAACGGCACGCGGCTGTCGGTGCTGCCGGTCATCGTGTACGACAAGCTCCCGGGTTCTCTGCCGTTCGCGTCCACGGTGCAGGACTTCGTGGCGCAGTACCAGAAGGTCTACGGCTCCGCGCCGAGCTCGTTCGCCGGCCACGCCTGGGACGCCGGCCTCATCCTGCAGGCGGCGGCCGAGCGGGTGCTCGCCTCGACCTCGCCCGGCGACAAGGCCGCCTTCCGCAGCGCGTTGCGCGACGCGATCGAGGGTTTGCACGGGTTCCAGGCGGTGGACGGCACGTTCAACTTCTCGCCCGACGACCACAGCGGCCTGGGGAGCTCCTCGGCCGTGATGGTCACTGTCCACGACGGCGCTTACCAGCTCGTCCGGTGACGATGACGTGAGGATACCCCGGGTCGAGACGCGCGGGCGACGGCGTACGGAGAGGCCATGACCATAGGCACCGCGCTCTTCCTGCTCGTCAACGGCCTCACGAACGGCGCCATCTACGCGCTGCTCGGCCTGGGGATCGTGCTGATCTACAACGTCACCCGCGTGATCAACATCGCGCAGGGCGAGTTCGTGATGCTGGGTGCGCTCACCGCCGTGGGGCTCAGCACCGGCCGGGCCGCCGGGGGTCTCACCCTGGCGGTCCTGGCCGGCACCGCGTGGGCCCTGGTGGCGCTCCTCGGCCGCCGGCGGTGGCGATGGGTCTGGCTCCCACTCGCCGGCGGAGCGGGGCTGTGGTGGCTGCTGGGCGCGCTTCCGCCCTGGCATCTGCCCCCGCTGCCGGCAGCGCTGGTCGCCGTGGCGGCGGTCGCCTTCGTGGGAGCCGCGCTCTACCGGCTCACCGTGCAGCCGGTGGCCGGCGCCGGCGAGGTGGTGTTCCTCATCATCACCACCGGCCTCTACCTCGGCCTGCAGGGGCTGGGCCTGCTCTTCTGGGGCCCCGGCTCGTACAGCTTCCCCAGCGTGCACGCCGGCAACATCCATGCCGGGAACGTGCGCGTCTCCTATCAGAGCGTGCTGGTGCTGCTCGCCACGCTGCTCATCCTGGCGCTGCTGTGGCTGTTCTTCGAGCGCACGCTGTTCGGCAAGGCGTTGCGCGCGGCGGCCATGAACCGCGCCGGCGCGCGCCTGGTGGGGATCTCGCCGTCCCGGGCCGGGCTCGTGGCGTTCGCCATCAGTGCCGGCCTGTCGGCCGTGGCCGGGGTCCTCATCGCCCCGCTCACCTACGCCACCTACGACATGGGGTTGTCGCTGGGGCTCAAGGGCTTCGTGGGCGCCGTGGTGGGCGGCCTGGCCGGCTACCCCGGGGCGGTGCTCGGCGGGTTGGCGGTCGGGGTGCTGGAGGCGTTCGCCGCGTACGGCACCTCGGCTTACGGCGAGGCCATCGTGTACGGCCTGATCGTTCCCGTGCTGTTGCTGCGGGTGCTGGCCATCCGTCGGCGCGGGGTCGCGCCGTGACCCGCTCCGCGAGCGGGGCGGTCGCTCCGGCGCTGCGGCTCGCGGCTGCGGGGCTGGGCGCCCTGGCGCTGCTGGCGCTGCCCTGGCTCCTGCCCCCCTTCTACGCCAACCTGCTGTGCTTCACGGCGATCTACGGCGGCGTCGCCACCGGCCTCATCCTGCTCACCGGTTACGCCGGCCTGGTGAGCCTGGGGCAGGCCGCGTTCTACGGCATCGGCGCCTACGGGGCGGTGGTGCTGGCCGGCAGCTACGGCGTGGACCCGTGGCTGAGCATCCTGCTCGGCGCGCTCATGAGTGCCGCCGCCGCTTACCTGGTGGGGCTGCCCATCCTGCGCTTGTCGGGCCACTATCTGGCTCTCGCCACGCTGGCGTGGGGCGTCGTGGCCGCCATCCTGTTCACGCAGCTGGCGCCGATCACCGGCGGGCCCAACGGCTACACCCATGTGCCGGTGCTATCCCTCTTCGGGGTCGCCTTCATCGACCCCCAGCGCTTCTACTATCTGACCTTGATCTTCGCGGTCCTTGCGGTCGCCTCGCTCGCCGCCCTGGTCCGCAGCCGCGCCGGACGCGCCGTCCGCGCCATGCGCACCAGCGAAGCGGCCGCCGCCAGCATGGGCGTCGAGGTGGGCAGGCTCAAGCTGCAGGCCTTCGTGCTGGCCGGTGCTCTCGCGGGTCTGGGCGGGGCTCTGTTCGCGTACTTCATCGCCTTCATCAGCCCCAGCGCGTTCGACCTGGGCGCGTCGATCCGGCTCCTGACCATGGCCATGATCGGCGGAGCCCACCCGCTGGGCGGGGTGGTGGGCGCGGCCGTCGTGACCTTGCTCGACGACGTGCTGCAGAACGTCATCCCCAACGCTGGCGGCCAGGGAGGGCTGGTGCAGGTGATCGCCTACGGCGGCATCCTGGTCGCGGTGATGCTCGTCAGCCCGCGTGGGCTTCAGCCGCTGTTGTCCAGGCTGTGGGGCCTGCGGGTGCGTGCCGGGCCCGGAACGCCGACGGACACGGGCGCTCCGGCGGACCGCACGTCCGCTGCCGGCTCGGAGGGCGGTGGCGCGCCGCGGCTGGAGGTGCGCGACCTCGGCCGGCGATTCGGCGGGCTGCAGGCCGTGGACCGGCTGTCGTTCGGGCTGCGCGGCGGGGAGATCCTCGGCCTCATCGGTCCCAACGGGGCCGGTAAGACCACCGCATTCAACGTCATCAGCGGCCTGATCCCGCCGTCGGCCGGCCGGGTGCTCCTCGACGGCCACGACGTGACGGGGCGGGGGCCCGAGCGCATCGCTCGGCTCGGCCTGTCCCGCACCTTCCAGAACACCGCCCTGTTCGACATGAGCGTGCTCGAGAACGTCATGACGGGTTGCTATGTCCACACCCGTGGCGGGGTCTGGACGGGTCTGCTCGGGCTGGGCGGGACCGACGAGACGCGGGCGCGGCGCGAGGCGGCGCGCTGCCTGGCACGGGTGGGCGTGGACGCCTTCCAGGCTCGGGCCCAGGCGCTGCCGGTCGGCCGGCAGCGCCTTGTGGAAGTGGCTCGCGCGCTGGCCTCGCGCCCGCGGGTGCTGCTGCTGGACGAGCCCGCGGCGGGGCTGCGGCACGCCGAGAAGCTCGAGCTGGCAGCGCTACTGCGCTCGCTCAAGGAGGAAGGGCTCGCCATCCTCCTGGTGGAGCACGACATGGATCTGGTGATGACCGTGGCCGACCGGCTGGTGGTCATGAACTACGGCACCACGCTCGCCGAGGGCGTCCCCGAGCAGGTGCGACGCGACCCCGAGGTCATCCGGGCCTATCTGGGGCTGGACGCCGCATGACCGGGGCGCTGCGGGGCGAGGCGGGGCGTGACGGTCCGGCCGCACCGGCGCCGGCGGACGCCCTGCTTCGGGTCGAAGGGCTGGAGGTCGGGTACGCGGGGGTGCGCGCCCTCGACCGGGTGACGCTGGAGGTGGGTCGGCGCCAGGTGGCGGCCGTCATCGGCGCCAATGGCGCCGGCAAGACCAGCCTCGTGCACGCCATCGTCGGCGTCGTGCCGAAGCGGTCAGGCCGGGTCCTCTTCGATGGTGAGGACATCAGCCGCGCCACCCCCGAGGCGCTGGTGCGGAAGGGGATCACGCTGGTCCCCGAGCGCCGCGAGCTGTTCGGGGCGCTGTCCGTGGAGGACAACCTTCGCCTGGGAGCCTTCCTGCGCGCGGACGGGAGCGCGGCGGTGCGGCGCGACCTCGCCTGGGTGTTCGAGACCTTCCCGCGGCTGGCGGAGCGGCGCCGGCAGCACGCAGGCACCATGTCCGGCGGCGAGCAGCAGATGCTGGCACTGGGCCGCGCCCTGATGGGCGGCCCGCGGCTCCTCCTCCTCGACGAGCCCAGCCTGGGGCTGGCGCCCCTGGTGGTGCAGGAGATCTTGCGCGTGGTGGCGATCCTGCGCCGGCGCGGCGTGACGGTGCTGCTCATCGAGCAGAACGCGCGCGCCGCGCTGCGCCTGGCCAACCACGGCTACGTGCTGGAGGCCGGAGAGGTGGTCGCGTCGGGGGCGGCCGACGAGCTGGAGCGCGACGAGCGCGTCCAGGCCGCGTACCTGGGCTCGGTAGCGCCGCCCGGCTGACGTGGCGCCGTGCTCATGTGTAGCACGTTGCGCATCCATCCCGGTTCCTCTCCTAGCCTGACGCTGTCCGTCGGGGCGGGGGCGACCATGCCGGTCGCCGACGGCTCGGAAGGAGGAGCACGATGACAGGAACGTTGCGCAAGACTGCCGTCCTGCTGACGGCAGCCATCCTAGGCGCGGCTTTCGCAGCCGGGTCCTCCACCAGCACCTCCACGAACACGACGCAGGCGCCCGGGACGCCACAGGCCGGGTCCTCTCGGACCATGCCGCCCCAGACGGGCGCCACGGGCATCGTCTCCCAGGCTCTGAAGAACACGAAGGTGACGCTGCTCGCCGGCGCTCCCGGCAGCGGCGCCAAGGTCGTCGCGACCGAGAAGGCGTCCCAGCTGGCGGGCGGCGGTACCCGAGCGGTGTCCAACGCACGCTACGCCACGCTGAGCGTGGCCGGCCATAGCACCACCTTCGCCGTGGCGAACGCCGACACCGCCACCGGCCCCATCGAGCTCGCCGTCAGCGGCGTGCCCGGCGCCACCGCGAAGGGCCAGGCCACGCTCTCGACGGTGGCCACGTACATCTACGACGCCGCCCAGAGCAACGCGCCTGCGGTCCTGCTGGAACGCGGGCACGGCACGAGCGCCGTGGCGTTCGCGGTCTACGATCCGGCCATGCCTGCGCCCAGCCTGCAGGTCAGCGGCGCCACCCAGGTGATGACCCTCGTGAACGGCCACGTCACGACGTACCAGGTCCGGGCGTCCGGCGGTGGCCGGGTCGAGAACCTGGTGATCGCCTCCGGCGCGCACAAGGGACAGCAGCTCAGCGCCGTGATCGGCTGAACCGTTGCTGCGTGACGGGCGCCTCGGTGGCGCCCACCCGGGCCCGGGTCCCGTAACGACCACGGGCCCGGTAGCGACGACGCCGGCGGGCAGCGCGCCCGCCGGCGTCCTGTGGCTCACAGCCCCCGCAACGTCTCCAGGTCGCGCTTGTGGCCCAGGTCGTCGTCGCCCATGGGCGTCTCCAGCACCATCGGCAGGTCGGCGAAGCGCCCGTCGTGCACGATGCGCGCGAAGAAGTCGGCGCCGATCTCGCCGTCCAGGATGTTGGCGTGACGATCCTTGTGGCTGCCCAGCGGGTGCTTGGCGTCGTTCAGGTGGACGGCCAGGAGGCGCTCCAGGCCCACCTCCGCGTCGAGCTCGGCCAGCGCTTTCTCGTACCCGGCCTCATCGCGCAGGTCGTACCCGGCCACGAACGCGTGGCAGGAGTCGAGGCACACGCCCAGGCGCTCGGGGGCGTCCACGCGCGCCAGGATGGCCCCCAGCTCGGCGAACGGCGCGCCCAGGGTGGTGCCCTGGCCGGCGGTGTTCTCCAGCAGCACCCGGGCCCGCAGCTCGGGCAGGAGCGCGAAGACGCGGTCGAGGGAGCGCGCGACGCGGTCGATGCCGGCCTCCACGCCCTCGCCCTTGTGGGCACCGGGGTGCAGCACCAGCCCGGGCACGCCGAGCGCGTCGCAGCGCTCGAGCTCGTCGGCGAGCGCGGTCAACGACTTCTCCAGCACGTCCGCGTCGGGGGCCGCCAGATTGATCAGGTAGCCGGCGTGGGCGACCACGGGCAGCCCGCTCTCCGCCGCGGCGGCTCGGAAGCGTGACACCTCGTCCTCGGCGAGCGCCCGTGCGCGCCAGCGGCTGGCGTTCTTCACGAAGATCTGCAGGGCGTCGCAACCGATCTCCCGGCCGCGCTCGAAGGCCTTGTGCGTGCCGCCCGCCACGGATACGTGTGCTCCCAGACGCGCCATGGGCGGCAGTCTACCGCGGTGGGCGGCGCCGGGGCCGCCGCATGGGTTCTGCCCGCGTAGGTTCTGCCCGCGTAGGTTCTGCCCGCGGGCGCGGCGGGCCCGGGTCGCGAGCGACGGTTTGCCGGGCCGCGTGCGGCGCCGGAGCCGCCGCAGGCGTGGATGGTAGACTCGCTGCCGTGATCCGCGCGCAGCTCGACTTGCCGGGGCCGAAGGCCCTGGCGGAGTTCCTCGACGAGCACCTGCGGGCCGGCGACCGTCTGGTGCAGGTGTTCTCGGAGTGCGAGGTGCTCTACAGCGGCCGCGCCGCCAGCGTGGCGGAGGCCGGCGACTACCTGGTCATGGTCAAGCAGGACGGCAGCGTCCAGGTCCACAACCACCGCAGCGTCAAGCCGGTCAACTGGCAACCCCAGACCGACGACATCTTCGTCGGCGTGGAGGACGGCGTGGCGGTGCTGCGGGCGGAACGCTTCACGCCCAGCGAGATGGTGCGGGTGGCGTTCCTGGCGCCGGCGCTGGCGTTGGCGGTGCAGCTGGGGGAGAGTGGCGACTTCGTGCTGGTGGGCAGCGAGGCGGAGATGCAGCGCGCACTGGCCCGTCACCCCGAGGTCATCGAGCCGGGCCTCAGCGTGCTCCACCGCGAGCTCCCCACGGATGTGGGCGGCATCGACCTGTTCGCGCGTGATGCCCGGGGATCGCTGGTGGTGGTGGAGCTCAAGCGCGCCAAGGCCAGCCACGAGGCCGTCCACCAGCTCAGCCGCTACGTCGAGAGCGTGCGGCGCGCCACCGGCGAGCCGGTGCGGGGCATCCTGGCGGCTCCTGCGGCGACCGCGCCGGCCCTCAGCCGGCTGGGCGAGCTCGGCCTGGAGTTCAAGGAGCTGTCCGCCCTGCCGGATGGCGACGAGGCCGGCGCCTCGCAGCCGCTGCTGTTCGGGGCGAGCCCGGCCTAGCCCCGCGGGATGGGAACGGCCGGGAACGTGTAAAATATTCCGGATGAAAGAGACAGTGGCGTCTGCGGACTACCTCGATCTGGCGAGGCTGGTGCTGCGCCTGTCGCGTCACCTGACGCGCACCTTCGACGAGGCGCTGGTGCCCGCCTACGGCATCGCCACCAAGGACTATCTGGTGCTGAGGATGGTGCAGGCGGGCGAGGTCCATCCCGGCGGCGTGGCCGAGCGGCTCAACATGCCGCCTGCCAGCGTCAGCCGCGCCCTGGAGCGCCTGGAGTCGCGTGGCTACATCTCGCGCGCCGTCGACAGCGCCGACCACCGGCGCTTCCGCCTGGCGGTCACCGCCGAAGGGGTGCAAGCGGTCGAGAGCGTGCGGAGGCTGATGCGGGAGGCCCTGGGCAAGCGCTACGCTCAGGTGCCCGCGACCGTCCTCCGCTCCACCATCGATCAGCTCGCCAGCCTCAACGAGGTGCTGGAGACCGGCTGAGCGCGCCTCCTCGCGGCCGCCGCCCTCGGCGACGGCCCCGCGGGCGGGTCACAGCGCGCGCAGGTACTGCGGCGGGAACAGCGGGGCCGCGTCGGCGTCCAGCGCCTGGGCGGCTTGCTGGGGCCAGGACGGGTTCCTGAGCAGCTCGCGCGCCAGCAGCACGAGGTCGGCCTGGCCCGACTCGACGATGCCCGCCGCCTGCGCCGGCCGCGTGATCATGCCCACCGCACCCGCGGGGACACCGGCCTCGGCGCGCACCCGCGCCGCGAACGGGACCTGGTAGCCGGGACGGACCGGCACCTCGACGCCGGGTACCACCCCTCCGCTGGAGCAGTCCACCAGGTCGACCCCGAGCGCCCCCAGCTCGCCCGCCAGCCTCACGGTATCGTCCCCCGTCCAGCCGCCGTCCAGCCAGTCCGTAGCGGACAGGCGCGTGAACAAGGGCTTGTCCTCGGGCCATACCCGGCGCACGGCGGCGGCCACCTCGCGCAGCAGGCGGGTACGGCCCTCGAAGTCACCGCCGTACGCGTCGTCGCGGGTGTTGCTGAGCGGCGACAGGAAGCTGTGGAGCAGGTAGCCGTGGGCCGCGTGGATCTCGACCACGTCGAAGCCGGCGTCGTGCGCGCGGACGGCCGCCGCCTCGAAGGCCCGCACGACGGCCGCCGTCTCGCTCGCGGTCAGAGGGCGCGGTCGCGGGTAGTCGGGAGCGAAGGGCGCGTCGGTCGGCCCCACCACCTCCCAGCCACCGTCGCTCGGCGGCACGGCTCCGCGGGCGTCGGCCCAGGGGTGGTAGGTGCTGGCCTTGCGCCCGGCGTGGGCGAGCTGGACGCCGATCGCGGCGCCGGCGTCGTGGGCGAAGCGGACCACGCGACGCAGGCCGTCGACGTGGGCGTCGAGCCACAGCCCCAGGTCCCGCGGGGAGATGCGGCCACGCGCCTCGACGGCGGTGGCCTCGGTCAGCACCAGGCCGGCGCCCCCGACGGCGCGGGCCCCCAGGTGGACGAGGTGCCAGTCGTTGCTGAAGCCGTCCTCCGAGCTGTACTGGCACATGGGGGAGACGGCGATGCGGTTCCGCAGGCGAAGCCCGCGCAGGTCGAAGGGGTCGAAGAGGCCAGCCATGCGGCCAGTATGACGCCTGGGACGGGGTTCCGGGGAGCGCCCCGGCGACACGCGCAAGCCGGGCCGCGGGCGGCCTGCGGCCCTCTCGCCGTCGCCGCCGCGCACCCTATCGGCGCCGCTGCGACCGTGTCCACCACACGCGGCGGATAAAGCTCTTCACGACGGGGCCGCCACGGCCGCTGCTAGAATCAGGCGGCATGCCGCTCTTCCGCAAGGATCCGTTCGGGCGCGCCTGGGTGCTCATCTCCCCGGAGCGCGGTCTGCTGCCGTCAGACTTCGGCAGCGTGATGCCCCAGCCCGAACGCTCGCCGCTGTCGCCCGGCAACGAGCGGGACGCCGGCCGCGAGATCTACGCCGTGCGGCCCAGCACCACGGCCAAGGGCGGCCCGGGCTGGCGCATGCGCGTGATCGTCCACCCCTCGGCGCTGGTCGACTCGCGCAGCTACCGCGAGGAGGGGGACCATCTCTTCCGCCAGGCGGTGTCGACCGGGTACCAGGAGGTCATCGTCGAGCATCCGGACGCCCGCATGACGCTCGACGCCATGCCGCGGGCGCACCTGGTGGACGTGCTGAAGCTCTACCGCGAGCGGCTGGCGCTGCTGGCGGCGAAACCGGGGATCCGTCACGTGCAGATCACCCGCAACGTGGGCCTGGCCGCCGGCGCCCTCTACCAGCATCCGCACGCGCAGGTGCTCGCGGTCCCGGTGGGGAGCCGCTGGGTCGAGGAGGAGGTGGAGGCCGCGCAGCGCTACGGCGAGGAGCACGGTCGATGCCTCTTCTGTGACGTGGTGGAACGTGAGCTGGAGCGGCGCGAGCGCGTCATCAGCTACAACGACGCCTACGTGGCCATCGCGCCTTTCGCCGCCAAGACGCCGTTCGAGACCTGGATCCTGCCTCGGAGCCACGACAGCGCCTTCACCGGGGTGGCGGCGAACACCCTGCCCCAGCTGGCGGAGCTGCTGCAGACCGTCGTGCGCGGCCTCAACGACGCCCTCGACCATCCCCCCTACAACCTGCTGGTGCATACCCTTCCCGCCGAGGGGGACCGCCACTTCCACTGGCACATCGAGCTGCTTCCGCGGTTGACGCAGCAGGCGGGCTTCGACTGGGGCAGCGGTTTCTACGTCAACCCGACGCCTCCCGAGGACGCCGCCCGCTTCCTGCGCGAGGCGCTGGCGCTCCAGGAGGTGCAACCGTGAGGTCGCACGAGGGCGCAACCGTGAGGGCGGCGCCGCACGGCTATGCCGAGGCCGCCGCGGAGCCGTCGCCGCCCCGCCGGCGGAGCCGGCACGCGGTGGCCGCGCGCGGGGCCCACCGCGTGCTCACGGTGCTGGCCCTGGTGGGGAGCGTGCACGCGATGTTCCTGCTCGGCGTCGAGGCGTGGCGCTTCGTGCAGGAGCGGCAGGCGGTCAGCGGGCTGCAGCGCCAGGTCGGCGACCTGAAGACCGAGGCCCGAGGCCTCAACCAGGTCATCGACCACGCGAACGACCAGAGCTACCGCGAGGACCTCGCGCGCCGCCAGGGCTTCATGTATCCCAACGAGCTGCGCGCCGTGACGCAGGAGCCGCCCGCCGCGGCGCCGGCCACGCAGCCTGCCTCCACGACGACGACCCCGAGCGGTCCCTGACGCACGCGCACGGTATCCTGGGCCGAACGCTGGGGAAGCGGAGGCTGGATCCGTGTCCGACGACACCTTGGCCTGGATGAACGAGCTCACCGCCGACATGGAGGAGCGGCGCAAGCGCGTCGTCGGCGGCGGCGGTGAGGAGCGCGCACGCAAGCAGCACGAGGCCGGCAAGATGACGGCGCGCGAGCGCATCGAGGCGCTCCTCGACGAGGGATCCTTCGTCGAGCTCGGCGTGTTCGTGAAGCACCGCGGCGGGGAGCTGATGGAGGGCATCGAGGCGCCCGGCGAGGGCGTGGTCACCGGCTACGGCACGGTGGGCGGCCGGACGGTGTTCGTCTTCAGCCAGGACTTCACGGTGCTCGGCGGCAGCCTCGGCAAGATGCACGGCGGCAAGATCGCCACGGTGATGGACCTGGCGGTTCGCACCGGAGCGCCCATCGTGGGCCTCAACGACTCCGCCGGCGCCCGCATCCAGGAGGGGGTCGACTCGCTCTCCGGCTACGGCGAGGTGTTCTACCGCAACGCCGTCTACTCCGGCGTGGTGCCGCAGATCTCGGCCATCCTCGGTCCCTGCGCCGGCGGCGCCGTCTACAGCCCCGCGCTCACCGACTTCGTGCTCATGGCCAAGGGCAGCTCCTACATGTTCATCACCGGGCCCGAGGTGATCCGCTCGGTCACCAAGGAGGAGGTGAGCTTCGAGGAGCTCGGCGGGGCGGACGTGCACAGCCGCAAGTCCGGCGTCGCCCACCTCGAGGCCGAGGACGACGCCGCGGTGCTGCAGAAGGTGCGCGAGCTGCTCGCCTACCTGCCGCAGTCGGCCAAGGAGGCGCCGCCGACCCGGCCCACCCGCGACCCCGAGGCGCGCGAGACGCCCGAGCTGCTCGGCATCGTGCACCCCGACCAGCGCCGCCCCTACCCCATGGTCGAGGTAGTGCGCGCGGTGGTGGACGACGGCGAGTTCCTGGAGATCCAGCCCGACTTCGCCAGGAACATGGTGGTCGGCTTCGCGCACCTGGGGGGCCGGTCGGTCGGCATCGTGGCCAACAACCCGCGCCACCTGGCCGGCACGCTCACCATCGACGCCAGCGACAAGGCCGCCCGCTTCATCCGCACCTGCGACGCCTTCAACGTCCCGCTGGTGACGCTCGTGGACGTGACGGGCTTCCTGCCCGGCGTGGCGCAGGAGCACGGCGGCATCATCCGGCACGGTGCCAAGATGCTCTACGCCTACGCCGAGGCGACCGTCCCCAAGATCACGCTGATCGTGCGCAAGAGCTACGGGGGCGCTTACCTGGCGATGAACTCGCGCGACATGGGCGCCGACGTCGTGCTGGCGTGGCCCACCTCGGCGGTGGCCGTGATGGGGGCCGAGGGCGCCGCCAACATCATCTACCGCCGCGAGATCAAGGCCTCCAAGGACCCGGAGGGCGCGCGGGCGCAGCGCATCGAGGAGTACCGCCGGCGCTTCGACAACCCGTACATCGCCGCCGGTCACGGCTACATCGACGACGTGATCGATCCCAAGGACACGCGTCGCCACCTGATCCGCCACCTGCGCATGCTCGAGGGCAAGGAGCAGAGCCGGCCGTTCAAGAAGCACGGCAACATGCCGTTGTGATCAAGGACCTCGACGCGCGGGGTCGCTACGGGGGAAGGCCGTCCCGGCCGTGTTTCTATGTGACCGGTACGGTTGGAGCGAGCTGGTAGAAGCGTCTCGTGCCCGGGGTCAGGGTAAGGCCGATGATCGCCAGTCCGAGCAGCGCGTACACCAGCAGGAGGGAAGACGAGCCGACCATCCAGAGCTCGACCGCGAGCCATATGAGCAGGCCGACGCCTACCACGACCGCACCGCACCACGCCCAGTGCTCGCCGAGCGTGCGCTCGAGCGGTGCGGCGGCTGGCAGTCGCGACTGCGTCCATAGCGCTACCGCGATGATCGCGGGGAGGACGCCCAGCACGAGGAGCAGGATCAGGCCCGGCAGCAGGAAATCGACGAAAGGCCCGTGGCGGAGGACGGTGATCGGCATGCCGATGATTCCGCCGGAGGGGTCGAGCACGAGAACGCCGCCGCCGCCGAGGCCACTGAGCGCCTGGAGCGCGAGCAGGATCACGAGCGCGGCGGGTCCGGGGGGGAGCTTGCGTCTCGTGGCGATCGACATCACGACC
>DATFNF010000043.1:0-25432 GCA_035266525.1 Trueperaceae bacterium
ACTTGGCCAGGGCGTTGAACAGCGTCGACTTGCCGGTGTTGGTGTAGCCCACCAGCGCGATCACCGGGGTACTGGCGCCGGTGCGGCTCTTGCGCATCTCCGTGCGGCGCTGGCTGATCTCGTCGACGGCGCGCTCCAGGCTGGCGATGCGGTCCCGGATGCGGCGCCGGTCGACCTCCAGCTTGGTCTCGCCGGGGCCCCGCGTGCCGATGCCGCCGCCCAGCCGGCTCATGGCGCGGCCGCGGCCGGCCAGGCGGGGCAGTTGGTACTGCAGCTGGGCGAGCTCGACCTGGACCTGCGCCTCTCGCCCGCGCGCGTTCTGGGCGAAGATGTCGAGGATCAGCTGGGTGCGGTCCAGCACCTTGAGCCGCGTGATCGCCTCGATCTCGCGCGCCTGTGCTGGGGAGAGCTCGCGGTCGAAGACGAGCAGGTCGGCGTCCTCGTGGTAGGCCTTCGACACCAGCTCGTGCAGCTTGCCGCGCCCCACGAGCGTCTTCTGGTCCTTGTGGCTGCGTTGCTGCAAGCTGCTCCAGGCGACGGTGCCGCCGGCGCTGCGGACCAGCTCCGCCAGCTCCTCGACACGCGACTCCGCCTCCAGCAGCCCTTCGCCCGACTCCAGCCCGATCAACACGGCGCGCTCGGCGCTGCTGCGCGCCACCTCGCGGGCCCCGGCGCTACGGGCCATCTCCTCCTCGAGGGCGCGGATGCGCTCGCTCAGATCGATGCGCTCGAGCGCGGGGACCGTCGTCGGCGCGTCGACGATCCAGTCCTCCTCCTCGCTCGTCGGCGGCGCCACCTGGGCCAGGTGGGCGGCGCCGGGCAGGCCGTTGGGACCCGTCTCGATCGCCACGATGGCGTCCAGGCGGTTGAGGAACAGGGTCGTGAGGTCGTCCCCGCTCAGGCCCGTGGCCTTGAGGTGCGTGTGCACCAGCCGGAGCCCGTACAGCCGCGACGTGGCCTCGCCGGCCAGCGCCGGCAAGGGCGTGTCGGTGGCGTCCCCGGCCGCGACGGTCACGACGCGGCCGCGCCGATCGACGAGCACGCTCACGCCCCTGCCGATGTCGGCGCTGAGCTCGCACAGGGCACGCGCGAGATCGTTCGTGACGGCCGCCTGCGGCGGCACGCGGCGCCGGTAGAGGTTTCCGAGACGCTTGACCTGGCCGACCTTCAGACCGGAGAGCTTGCCGTGGACCTTATCGATGTCGGGCACTCCTTTCGTGGGCGCCAGCGTCGTCCGCCCCGGGTCGCTTCGACGGGGCGCATGCGTGGACCGGCCGTGGACCGACCGGCGAGGATTGTCGGGGGCGGAGGTGGCGCGATGCCGCTTCGGCGGGGGTCAGAGAGAGCACCCATCCGAGCGCGGCGTCATGAGGCGATCACTCACTGCCCCTATTCTAGCGCACCGCGGAGGACGTTCCGGGCGGAGACGCGACCGCCTGCCGCGGTCCCCGGGTCCCGGCCGGGCCCGTGCTAGGCTCGCGGCCATGGGATGGCGCCGACCGCTGCCTGCGGCCCCGCGCGCCCGCCTCGTGGCGCCCGTTCCGTTCGTGACCGTCGTGTTGGCGGTCCTCCTGCCGGCGGCCCTGCTGTCGGCCGCCGCCGCGTCGGCCGCGAGCGTCGCCGGGATGCGTGTCGGCGGCGTCACCTACGCGGCGGCCGAGGATGTCGCGCGCGCGCTGGGGGACATCGTGGCGGCGGGGGAGGGCAGCCTGACGTGGCGGTCCGGCACCGGAACCCTGACCGTGTTCCAGGGCTCGCCGGACGCCCTCTTCCAGCCGGACGGCGCGGCTGAGGCCCAGACCATCGGCCTGTCGGCTCCGGCGTTGCTGCGGGGCGGCCGCTGGTGGCTCCCGCTCGATGCGCTCGACACCCTGGGCGTGCGCGTGGACGGCACCACGTTGACGCTACCGGACGGACGCCGGCTCACGCTCACCCTTCCGCAGCCCGCCAGCGACGGCAGCGACGGCCGCAGTCGGGTCGACGCGTTGGGGACGGGCGTGCCGGTGTTGCGGCTGTTCCCCGGCCCGGGCGGCCCGGCCGCGTCGGGCGGCACGGCGGCGCCTTCCGGCACGGCCCAGCCGAGCCCATCGGCGGCGCCTTCCGGCACTGCGGGGGTCGCCGCCATGCTGGCCGACCTCGACATGCTGCCGTTGATCGATCCTGCCCAGCGCTCCGTCATCGACGCGGCCCTCGAGGGGAGCGCTCCCGACAAGCCCCTGCTGGTGGTGGTGACCGCGCTCCGGCCGGGCAGCTGGCAACCGACCTTCACGCTGTCGCAGGGCGGCCGCAGCCTGGAGCTCCGCTACCCCTACCGCATGCGCCTGGTGGACGGCTCGGCGGACCGGGTCGGGCCGCAGTCGCCGGCCTCGGTATTGCTGCTCCTGCCGGACTGGTTCAACCTGTTCCGGCCCATCACCGTCCGCTGGCAGGGGGTCAGCGGCACCATCACCTTCCGGCGCTGAGGCGCGCGACCGCACCGCCGCCTCCCCGGTGGCCGGACCAGGCGTGTCCTGGACGTCCGCGGAGGCCGGCGGCGGGCGCCCGGCGCTTCCTATACTGATGGGCGAACCCGGCGGCAACGCCTCGGCGAGCGCCGTCCGGATGTTGGAGGTTGCAATGGGAATCGTCATCGCATCCGCCGTGCGCACCCCCATGGGCGCGTTCCAGGGCGCCCTGTCGCCGCTCAAGGCCTCGCAGCTCGGCGCGGCCGCGGTGAAGGAGGCGGCCGGCCGTGCCGGCGTGGCGCCGGATGCCGTGGATCTGGTGCTGATGGGCAACGTGTTGCCGGCGGGCATGGGGCAGGCGCCGGCGCGCCAGGCGGCCATCTACGCCGGGCTCGGCCAGGGCACCCCGGCCGTCACCCTCAACAAGATGTGCGGGAGCGGCATGGAGGCGGTCATCCAGGCGGCGCGGGCGGTGAGCGTCGGCGACGCCGAGGTCGTGATCGCGGGCGGGATGGAGTCCATGACCAACGCCCCCTACCTGCTGCCCGGCGCGCGCGGCGGCCTGCGCATGGGCGACAAGAGCCTCGTCGACTCGATGGTCTACGACGGACTCTGGGACGTCTACAGCGACCAGCACATGGGGTCCTGTGCGGAGCTCTGCGCCGGCCGCTACCACTTCAGCCGCGAGCGGCAGGACGCCTACGCGGTGCGTTCCTACCGGCGCGCCCAGGTGGCCGCCCGCGACGGGACCTTCGCCGCTGAGATCGTGCCCGTCGAGGTCCCCGGCCGTCGCGGCGCCGTGACCACGGTGGCCGAGGACGAGGGTCCCGACAAGGTCGACTTCGCCAAGGTGCCGGGGCTGAGGCCCGCGTTCGAGGCGGACGGCACCGTGACGGCGGCCAACGCGTCGACCATCAACGACGGCGCCGCCGCGCTGGTCGTCACCAGCGAGGAGGTGGCGAAGGGCCGCGGCCTCACGGTCCTCGCGCACATCCGCGGTTATGCCTCGCACGCGCTGGCGCCGGAGTGGTTCACGGTGGCGCCGGTCGAGGCCATGCGCAAGCTCTTCGCCAGGCTCGACTGGGCACCCGACGGCGTCGATGCCTACGAGATCAACGAGGCGTTCAGCGTGGTGCCCTTGGCGGCCGTGGAGGAGTTCGGCCTGGACGAGGACAAGGTCAACGTCTTCGGCGGCGCGGTGGCGCTCGGTCACCCCATCGGGGCGTCCGGCGCGCGCATCCTGGTCACGCTGCTGAGCGCGCTGGCCAGGCGCGGCGGCGGCCGCGGGGTGGCGTCGATCTGCATCGGTGGGGGCGAGGCGCTGGCGATGGGCATCGAGACCGCCTGAGCGGCGGGTGCGCGGGGCGCGCGTCGCGCCGTCCCGCGGAGCCGCGTGCCGCGACCTCGAGGCCGGGCGTCCGGCGGGGACGTCAGGGCTCAGTGGTCGGCGCCGCCCTCGGGCGGCATCTGTTCGGGCAGCCGCCCCATCTGCACGGCCTCGGCGACCATGGCGGGCAGGCCCCAGGCGACGATGTCGAAGGCAACCGCCGCGAAGTCGTACTCCACCTTGTCCATGTGGACGTCGATCTTCTCCTCGGTGATGGTGAGGAGCGCATAGTCGGCGCCGGGCTCTCCGTTGAGCGAGAGCCCCACCGAGCCGGGGTTGATGACGAGGCCGCCACCGAGCTCCCGGTAGAACGGCACGTGCGTGGAGCCGCTGGCGAGGATGCTGCAGCGGTGGCGCTGGAGCATCTTCTGCAGGGAGATGGGGTCCTGGTTGAGGTTCAGCGTCTCGGCCGGGTCGTCCGGGCTGCCATGGAAGAAGCGCAGGCGGCCGGCGGGCGTGTGGATGCGCTGCTGCACCGGGAGCGTCTGCAGGAAGTGCACGTGGCGGGGCTCGATGACCTCGCGCGTCCACTCCAGGATCTCGTCGGCCACCCCGCGGCGCGGTATCTTGCGCCGGGCGAAGGCATAGGCGATGCGCTCGTCGGCCGCGCCCAGCGTGCACAGCACGCTCTCGCGGCGCACCAGGTCGATGGTCTCGTTCGGCGCGGGGCCGTAACCCACCAGGTCTCCGAGGCACAGGACGGTCTCGGCGCCGCGCAGCTTGAGCTGCTCCAGCACCGCCTCCAACGCGATGACGTTGGCGTGGACATCGCTGATGATGCCGACGATCACGGCGTCAGTCTAGCACCGGCCCGGCGGCGGCCCGAATGCGGTTCCGCACGGTCGCGGACGAGACAACGGCAGCCTCAGGCGGGGACCGGGATGCCGCTGGTGGCGGCCGCGGCAAGCAGGGCCACCGCCGCCTCCAGGTCCGCCTTGGCCACCATCTCGGTGACGGTGTGCACGTAGCGCGACGGCGTGGAGAGCGTGATGGCCGGCGCGCCGCCGCGCGAGCGCTGCATGGCGCCGGCGTCGGTGCCGCCCATCGGCAGCACCTCGAGCTGGTAGGGGACGTCGTTCTGCTCGGCCAGGCCGATGAAGGCGTCGACCAGCCAGCGGGTGCTGATGGTGTGGCTGTCCATGACCTTGATGGCCGTGCCCTTGCCCATCTCCGTGATGTGGGCCTCGTCCGGGTTGCCCGGGGTGTCGAGCGCCAGCGTGGTGTCCAGCGCCACGGCGATGTCGGGCGCGACCTGGAAGGCGCTGGTGGTGGCGCCCCGCAGGCCCACCTCCTCCTGCACCGTGAACACCGCGTGCACGTCCATGGCGGGGCGCTCCAGGCGCGCCAGCGTCTCCAGCAGGATCCAGCAGCCGCTGCGGTCGTCGAGCGCCTTGCCGGTCACGACCTCGCCCAGGTCGGCGAACGGCTGCCGCAGCGTGACCATGTCGCCGACGCGCACGCGCTGCCCGACCTGCTCGCCGCTCAGCCCGAGGTCCACGTAGAAGCTCGCCAGCTCGGGCACCTTGGCGCGCTCCTCGGCGGTGGACACGTGCACGGGCTTGCTGGCCGGGTTGAGAACGCCCACCAGCGGCTCGCCGCCCGCCGACGGATGGACCGTCACCTGGCGGGCGAACAGGTTGCGCGCGTCGAAGCCGCCGACGTGCTGCAGCCGCAGGAAGCCCTTGTCGTCTACGTGGCGGACGATGAAGCCGATCTCGTCCATGTGGGCGGCCACCATCAGTCGCGGAGCGCCCTCCCGCCCGCAGCGCTTCAGCGCGTGCAGGTTGCCCATGGCGTCGGTCTCGACGCTGTCGACGAGATCCGCGACCCGCGCCTCGATGTACGTCCGCACGGCCTCCTCGCGGCCGGGCACGCCCGCCATCTCGGAGAGATCCTTCAGCCTCTGCATCGCCTGTTCCATGGCCGCGAGTCTACCGCGCGGCCCGGCGGCCGGCGGCGCTTCCGTGGTGGGCGGGGGTCGCGCGGGCCGGTGGTAGGCTGGACCGCATGCCCGCCGTCAGCACCTTCTCCATCGTGGCCCGGGACGCGGCCACCGGCGATCTCGGCATCGCCGTGGCCTCGAAGTTCCTGGCCGTCGGCGCCGTCGTGCCGTTCGCCGAGGCGGACGTCGGCGCGCTCGCCACCCAGAGCTACGCCAATACCGGCTACGGCCCGCGGGCGCTGGCGGCGCTGCGCGCGGGCGTGCCGATCGACCTGATCCACGAGGCGTTCGTCGCCACCGACGACCAGCACGCCATGCGGCAGTACGGCCTGGTCGATGCCGCCGGGCGCAGCCTGAGCTTCACCGGGGACGCCTGCCACCCCTGGGCGGGGGGCGTCGCGCGGGAGGGGGTGGCCGCCCAGGGCAACCTGCTGGCGGGGCCCGAGGTGGTGGGCGCCCTGATCGACACCTTCGTCGCCGGCACGGGCAGCCTGGCCGAGCGCCTGCTCGCCGCGCTGGCCGCAGGCGATGCGGCGGGGGGCGACCGGCGCGGGCGCCAGGGCGCGGCGTTGCTGGTGGTCCGGGCCGGGGGCGGCTACGGCGGCTTCAACGACCGCTACATCGATCTGCGCGTCGACGACGACCCCCGACCGGTGGCACGGCTGGGCGCGCTGCTCGGGCTCCACCGGCTCTACTTCGAGCGGCCCGCCGAGGAGGACCTGGTGCCGCTCGAGGGGGACACGCTGGCACGCGTGACCGCGGTGCTGCAACGGGCGGGCAAGCTTCCGGCCGGAGCCGGTTGGGACGCGCGCGCGCTCCGGGCGCTCAAGGACCTGGGCGGCGTCGAGAACCTCGAGGAGCGCTTGCAGCACGACGACCGCATCGACCGGCTGGCGCTCGAGCACCTGGAGCGGCGCTACCCCGGCTGAGGCACGCGCCGCACGGCAGGCGGCGCGCCCGCACTAACGGCCCTTGAAGTCCGCCTCGCGCTTCTCCAGGAATGCGCTCGTGCCCTCCTGCATGTCCTCCGTGGTGGCCGCCAGACCGAACAGGTCGGCCTCGATCTCGAGCCCCTGATTCAGCGTCACGTCGAGCCCGCGCACGACCGCCTCCTTGGCCAGACCCAGGGCGATGGGGGCGTTCTTGACGGCCTGCCGCCCCACCTCCTTGGCGGCCTGGAGGGCGTCTTCGGCCACGCGGTTGACCAGCCCCATGGCCAGCGCCTCCTCGGCGCCGACGTGGCGCCCGGTGAAGATGAGGTCCAGCGCGCGCCCCTGCCCGATCAGGCGGGCGAGACGCTGGGTGCCGCCGTAGCCGGGGATGAGGCCGAGGCCCACTTCCGGCAGCCCCAGCTTCGCCTTGGGCGAGGCGACCCGCAGGTCGGCCGCCAGCGCCAGCTCGAGCCCGCCGCCCAACGCGAAGCCGTTGACGGCCGCGATGGTTGGTATGGGCAACGCCGCCAGGGTGTTGGTCAGGTCCTGGCCGGCGAGCGAGAACTCGCGCCCCGCGAAGGCGTCGCCCAGACGCTGCAGCCCCGCGATGTCGGCGCCCGCGGCGAAGGCCCGTCCGGCGCCGGTGAGGATCAGCGCGCGCACCTCCAGGTCCGCCTCGGCCATCTCGAACGCGACCGAGAGCTCGACCAGCACCTCGTCGTTGAGGGCGTTGAGCGCCTCCTGGCGGTCGATCGTGACGATCGCGAGGTTGTCCTCGACGTCGTAGCGGAGATGCTCGAAGCCGACGTCGTCGCCGTCGGGTAGGGCGTCGTCGCCGTCTTCGCGGGATTCAGGGAACTCGGTATCGCTCATGGCTGCCTCCGGTGTCGCGCGGCGTACGGTTCGGGCCGGTCCGGACTCAATCGTAGCGGAAGAAGCCCTCGCCGCTCTTGCGGCCCAGCTTGCCGGCGCGCACCATCTGGCGCATCAGCGGGGCCGGCCGGTACTTGGGGTCTCCGAACTCGCGGAACAGCGCCTCGGTCGCGGCCAGGCCGACGTCCAGCCCCACCAGGTCCGACAGCGCCAGCGGGCCGATGGGCATGTTGGCGCCGAGCTTCATGGCGCGGTCGATGTCCTCGGCCGAGGCGACGCCCTCCGACAGGGCGTGCACGGCGTCGTTCAGGTACGGGATGAGCAGGCGGTTGACGATGAAGCCGGGCTTGTCCTCGCACACGATGGGGGTCTTGCCGATGCCCTCGGCGAAGGCCCGCGCCTGCTCCACCGCCTCGTCGGAGCTGCGCAGGCCACGCACCACCTCGACCAGCGCCATGACCGGTACGGGGTTGAAGAAGTGCATGCCGCAGAAGCGCTCCGGGCGTCCGCTGAAGGTAGCGATCTCCGTCACCGACAGGCTCGAGGTGTTCGTAGCCAGCAGCGCGCCCTCGCTGGTGGCGCCCGACAGGCGCTGCCACACCTCGCGCTTGACCTCCGGCGACTCGTACACCGCCTCGATGACCACGCCGGCCTCGTCCAGGCCTTCCAGGGCGCCCTTCATGGTGATGCGGGCGCGCGCCTCGTCGGCTTCCCCTTGCGACACGACCTCCTTGCGCACCAGACGCTCGAGGCTCGAGCGGATGACGTGCCCGGCGCGCTCCAAGGCGCCCGGCGCCACATCGCACAGCACCACGTCGTGGCCGGCCAGCGCGCTGGTCTGCGCGATGCCCGAGCCCATCGTTCCGGCTCCGATCACGGCTACGTTCATGACTCTCCCTTTCCGGGCCCCGCCCGCCCGCCGCGGCCCGCGCCGCCGTCGCCCCCGCGCGTCGTCGGGGACGGCCGCCTCACGACGCGCCCCCCGCCAGCTGCAGGCCTGCCTCCAGCGCCGTCTCCACCATGGCGTCGACGGAGGCCGCCAGGGTCTCCGGCGCGATGAAGGCTTCGTCGCCGATGGCGTTGCTGGCGACCAGCGCGCAGCCCGCCCGCACGCCGCGGAGCTTGCCGAGCGTGAACAGCGCGGAGGCCTCCATCTCGACGGCCAGGACGCCCTCGGCCGCCAGCTCGGGAACGTCCTGCGGGGTCGTGGCGTAGAAGGCGTCCTCGGTCAGGATGAGGCCGGCGTGGTGGCGCCGGCCGGACCGCTCGGCGGCCTCCACCAGTGCGCGCGTGACGGCGAAATCGGCGGTCGGCGCGTAGGGGCGGCCCTGCAGGTAGGCGGCGGTGGTGCCGTCACGCGGGACGCTGGCCATGGCGATCACCAGGTCCCCCGGGGCCACGTCCGCGCCGACGCTGCCGCAGGTCCCCACCCGCACCAGCGTGCGCGCGCCCAGCGTGACGAGCTCCTCCACCACGATGGCGAGGCTGGGGCAGCCCATCCCCGTCGTCTGGACGGTGACCGGCATGCCGCGGTAGCGGCCGGTGAAGCCCAGGAGCTGGCGGTAACGGTTGATGGGCCGCGGGTCGTCGAAGAAGCGCTCGGCTATGTGTGCCGCCCGGTCCGGGTCGCCGGGGAGCAGCACGAAGGGTGCGACGTCGTCCTGGTGGGCGCGGACGTGCAACGGTGTCATCGCGTCACGATACCAGAGGCCCGGTCGGCGACGGGGCGCGTCCGCCCGCTGTCCGGGCCAACGATGCCGGCCAGGATATGAAAGGTTGAACTGGGGAGAAGGCCCCTGCCGTGCTACAGTTTCGCCTGTGCAGGACCTCGAGGAGATCCTCGGACAGCTCGTGGAGGGCGTGGATGGCGCGCTCGCTGCCGCCGTGGCGGGCATGGACGGTCTGGTCATCGAGCAGCACCCGCGCGAGAGCACCGAGCTCGCCGCCGTGGTGGCGGAGCTCACCAACGCCTTGAAGGGGCTCCAGCTCACGGTCGGCGAGCACCTCGGCGGCGGGGCGATGCGGGAGCTCATCGTCACCAGCGAGCGGCGCATCGGCTACGCGCGCCTGCTGGAGGGCGACCTCTTCTGTCTTCTGGTGCTCAACCGGCACGGCAACCTGGGCAAAGCGCGGTTGCTCACCGCCGAGACCGAGCGCAAGATCCAGGGGGCGTTCGCATGAGCATGGCGTCGGCCCTCCGCGAGGTGCTCGCCCCGCTCTCGGAGTCTGACGGCGTGGTGGCCGCGCTGGTCCTCACCCGCGACGGCCTGCCGGTGGAGATGGTCGGGCACGGAGTGCGCGCCGACGTGCTGGCGGCCGAGGCGGGTGCGCTGGCCGGCGCCTGCCGCTCCGCCGCGGACCGGCTCATGCTGGGCGAGGCCGAGGGTGTGAGCGTGATGGCCCCCGGCTACCGCCTGACCTGCCTGCTGATGGAGGAGTACACGCTGGCGCTGGTGCTCGCGGGGGACGAGACCGGCACGGCCCTGCAGGCGGCGCGGTCGTTGCTCCCGGAGCTGCGCGCGGCGTTGGGCGAGGGACCCTCAGCGCCGGAGGCCGGGGCGAGGTGATGGAGACGAGCGACATCAGGGCCAGCCTGGAGCGGCTCCTGGACGTGCGCGGCGTGGTCAGCGTGGCGGTCGCGGGGGCCGACGGCAGCCTCGTCGAGGGGCTCGCACTGGGCGACGAGGACCTGGCGTCGCTGCAGGAGCTCGTCCCCACGGCGCTGGCGTCCAGCCAGGCCCTCGGCGCGCTGATCGGCGAGGGCCCGGTGGAGCAGTCGCTGGTGGAGTACGCCGAGGGACCGGTGCTGATGGCGCCCATCGAGGCCGACGCGGCCGAGGGGGAAGGCCACGTGCTGGTGGTGGGCCTGGCGAACGTCAACGACCTCGGGCGGGTGCGTTTCCAGCTCAAGCGCCTGCTGCCGAGCCTGGCGGGCGGGCTGCGCGGCCGGCCGGGCTGACCCGCGGTCCCGGCCGCGGTTGGCCGCCGCCGGCCGGGCGGTTCGCCGGGTAGGCTGGTGGCGTGGAAGACTTCAGGTTCGACATGACCGAGGACGTGGCGCAGGGCCGCTATGCCAACCTGGCGGTCATCACCCACACGCACGACGAGTTCATCGTCGACTTCGCACTGGCGTACCCGCAGCGGAACCCCGTGGTGACCGCGCGGGTGGTGACCAGCCCGCGGCATGCCAAGGCGCTGCTGCGCAGCCTCGAGGACAACATCCGGCGCTACGAGGCGCACCACGGCGTCATCCCCGAACCCCCGCGCGGCGAGGGGGACGGCTCCAACTGAGACGCGGGCCGGGAGACGCGTCCCGGACGGGGATTTCGGCGTCCCGTAGGGTGTGCGGCCTGTCACGGGCATTACCTGGCGCGCGGGGCGACCGGGCTGTAATGACGGCATGCCCGATGAGGTCACGGTGTTCTTCGACTACACGTGTCCTTTCTCCTGGCGCGCCGCCGAGATCGTGGAGTGGGTCGCGGCACCGCTCGACCTGACGTTCGTATGGCGTCACTTCAGCCTCTACCAGTTCAACCACGACGGTTCCGACCGCTGGCAGCTGTGGAACGAGAAGATCGACCCCGAGGACGACATGGGCAGCAAGGGGCTGCTTCCCTTCCTGGCCTCCCAGGCCGCCCGCCGCCAGGGCGCGGACGCCTATCGCGCCTTCCGGCTGGGGCTCCTGCGGGCCCGCCACCGCGATCACCTGCCGATGACGCGGCGGACCATCGACGAGGTGGCCACCGGCGAGGGCCTGCACATGCCCAGCTTCACGGACGACCTCGCCAACCCGGAGTGCCGCACCGTGCTGGCCCAGGAGCACCACTACGCCGCCGTCCGCAACGTCTTCGGGACGCCGACCTTCCTGTTCCCCAACGGCGACATGTCGTACCTGCGCCTGCGAGAGCTTCCCAAGCAGCAGGACGAGGCGGTGCAGCTGTTCCGGGAGTACCGCCACCTGCTGGAGACGTACCCCTACCTCGAGACGGTGCGCCGCCCCCGAGCCAAAGGCAACTAGCGCCTTCCGTGCCACACGGAGCATGTGGGAATTGTCGTCCTGGCGGCTCTCTGGGCGGGGTAGACTGGCGGCGTGCGGCTCGGACAGAACGTGGGGCACGGATCGGATGTGGGCCGCATCCGACCCCTCAACGAAGACTATCACCGTGTCTGGCAGTTCCCCCTTGCCGATGGTGAGTTGACCCTGCTCGCCGTCGCCGACGGCATGGGGGGCGCTGCCGCCGGCGAGGTCGCCAGCAAGCTCGCCATGGAGGTGCTGGACGAGTCCTTCAGCCGCTACGTGGAGGAGCTCCGTGCCGGGAACCCCGTGGTCGGCATCGACAAGCTCACCGACAAGGCCATGCGTCTCGCAAACCGCCGCGTCTACGGCGCCGCCATCAAGCACCAGGGGCGGCGCGGCATGGGCACCACGCTCACCTGCGTGGCGGTGCTCGGGCGACGGGCCTACGTCGGCCACGTCGGCGACTCGCGGGCCTACATGGTGCGGGGCGACAAGATCTACCAGCTCACCAAGGATCACTCCTGGGTGGAGGAGCAGCTCGAGAAGGGACTCCTCAGCGAGGACGAGGCGGAGCAGCACGAGTGGCGCAACCTCATCACGCGGGCCCTGGGCACGCGCCCGCAGGTTGCGCCCGACGTCATCGAGATCGCCGTGCAGCCCAAGGACATCTTCGTGATCTCCACGGACGGTCTGCACGGCCTGGTCAAGCCCGAGGAGATCCTCGCCGAGGTGCAGCGCACCGCCAACCGCCAGCTCAGCGTGGAGTACCTGATCTCGCTGGCCAACGATCGCGGCGGGCCGGACAACATCACGGTCGTGATCGCCGAGGTCGCCTGATGCTCATCGTGCTCGCCGCCGTCGTCGCGGTACTCGTCGTGCTGCTGGTGCGCTCGCCGCTGTGGCTGGTGGTGACCTTGCTGGCGCTCACGTTCCTGCTCGGCGCCGGCGCCGTCGCGGTCGGCGGGCTCACCCGAACGGTGTCGCCGCTGCTGCTCTACGCGCTGGCGCTAGGTCTGCTGCTGCCGGGCGGCTCCGTGGCCCTGCGCAGCAGCCGGGTGGCGCCGCCCAAGCGCCGCCGCCGGCGGACGCAGGAGGCGGCTCGCTCCAAGCCGCGCACCGGCAGCTCCTTCGACGCCATGGAGATCCCAGGCTACGAGCTGCTCGAGAAGGTGGGCTCCGGTGGCATGGCGAGCGTGTACCGCGCCAAGAGGCGCGCGGACAACCAGATCGTGGCGCTCAAGATCCCCATGGAGCAGTACGTCGCCGACGCCAAGTTCATCCGGCGCTTCCACCGCGAGGCCGAGGTGGCGCAGCGCCTCAACCACGTCAACATCGTGCGCACCTTCGAGCACGGCAGCATCGGCGTGCAGCACTACATGGTCATGGAGTTCGTCGACGGGCGCAGCCTGGAGGGGTACGTCGAGGGCGAGGAGCTCTCGCTCGACCTCGACGTCGACATCATGAAGCGCGTGGTGCGCGCTCTCCAGCACATCCATTCGGCGGGCATCATCCACCGTGACATCAAGCCCGGCAACATCATGATTCTGCGTGGCGGCATCCGCGAGGCCGACGGCCGGAAACGCGTCCAGCCCGATGCGGTCAAGCTGATGGACTTCGGCATCGCCGGCGGCAAGGTGCTCTCGCGCCTCACCATGACCGGCGCGCGGGTGGGCACGCCGGTGTACATGTCGCCGGAGCAGGCACGCGGCCTCAAGATCGACCACCGCAGCGACATCTACAGCCTCGGCCTGGTCTTCTACGAGATGCTCACCGGCCAGACGGCGTTCAAGGGCGGGTACGAGGCGATCGTGCACCAGCAGATCTTCCAGACCCCGCCGCCTCCGCGCCAGGTGAACCTCAAGGTCCCCAAGGTGCTGGACCAGCTGGTCATGCGCATGATCGCCAAGGACCCCGACGAGCGTCCCACGCTGGACGAGGTCTACGACACGCTGGACACCGCCGACTTCGAGGACGACGGGCCGCTCAACATCCCCAGCCGCATCCTCCTCACGGTCAGCGCCCGCCAGGGCGTGCTGCGCGTGCTCGACCCCGACGGCAACCTGCACACCTCGCTGGGGGACATCGGGGTGGGGGAGGGCAGCTTCTCCGCCGCGCCCCTGTCGGTGTCGGTCGACAGCCAGGGCAACTACTTCGCGGCGATCTTCGAGTACCGCCTGGGGCAGGAGGATCACCGCATGATCCACAAGCTCGCTCCGGACGGCGGCCCCATCGTCTCGTTCGGGGCGTACGGCATGAAGCCCGGCGAGTTCCTCTACCCCATGTCGGTGGTGGTCGCGCCGGACGACAGCGTCTTCGTGCTCGACTCCGAGACCCACCTGGTGCAACGCTTCAGCAACGATGGGGAGTTCATCCACAGCTTCGGAGGGCGGGGCAAGGGCCACGGCACCTTCAACGACCCGCGCGTGCTGGCCATCGGGCGCAACGAGTCGCTGTACGTCCTCGACTACGGCAACCGTCAGGTGCAGCGGCTGACGTTCGACGGCGCCTACCAGACGCGCTGGGCCTTCAAGCTCGGCGCCGACCAGCCGGGCATGCGCCTGCTGGACGGGGTGGCGCTCGATGCCGGCGGGAATCTCTTCATCAGCGACGCCGCCGCGGGCAAGGTGCGCAAGGTCACGGCCGAGGGCAAGGTGGGCGTGTCCTTCGCGCTGGAGTCGCGCCAGGGCGAGGGGACCGACGCCATCCTGGACCTCGGCGTCGACGACGCCGGCTATCTCTACGCCTCCCGCCGCGGAGGCCACCTGATCCGCAAGTTCGACCCTGCCGGACGGTTGCTGGAGACGATCGAGACCTACGCGCCCGTGGTGCAGATGGTGATCGACGTGAGGCAGCCGCACCCGGCGGCGGGCGTACACGGCTGACCGACCGCGCTTGGGACCTCTCGATGCGCCCCGGCGCGCCGGCCGTCCGCGCCCGCGAGCGCCACGGCGGCGCCTCCGGACGGCGCGCCCGGCGCTGGCCGGGTGAGGCGCCGCGCCTAGAGCCCGGTTATCCCGAGGATGATGCTCTGGAACAGGTGCAGGAAGATGTTGATGAGGCCGCCGATGACGCCCAGGAAGCTGAGGATGAAGAAGAACACCATGAAGCCGAGCACGCCGAAGCCGGCGATCTGCTGGATGACGCGGCGGACGTTCGGGTTGCCCCACGCCAGCGCGGCGTGCGCCATGTCGAGCGGCAGCACCGGGAAGAGGTTGATGACGGCGTGGAGGATGGCGTACGACGCGGCCACCTGGAAGGCCAGGTAGAGGTGGGTCTGGCGGGCGCTGGCGAAGAAGATCGCGATGGCCAGGCTGATGAAGCCGACGAGCAGGTAGGCGCCGATACCCGACAGCCATACCCAGGCCTCCTGGCGGCCCCGGCCGCGGTAGTTGCGGCTGTTCACCGGGACCGCGTGGGGCCAGCCGAACCCTAGCAGGAACAGGAAGAGCACCCCGAAAGGATCGAGGTGCCGCTGCGGCTCGAAGGCGAGGAAGCCCGAGAAGCGCGGGCCGCTGTCCCCCAGGCGGGAGGCGACGAACGCCTGCGCGATGTTGTGGAAGATCAGCGCGATGACCATGACCACGGCACTGATGATCAGGATGGTGGGGTCGTTGTAGTACTGCAAGATCATGGGAGCTCCCGGCCGCCAGGCTGCGGCTGCAGCTCGTGAACGAGCCGCCTGGCCATCTCGACCTCGTCCTCGAAGGTGCGTACCCGCTGCTCGGCCCGGGCCCGCGCGACCTCGTCCAGTACGCGTCCCACGGCCGGTCCAGGCGCCAAGCCCAAGTCTAACACGTCCCTGCCGCGCAACCTGCGCCTGGGAGGGCCCTCCTCGAGGCGTGTGAGCCGCGCCGCCAGCTCCGGGCTGAGGCACCGCAACAGCACCCGCGCAGCCTCGTCGAGCCCCTCCAGGGCCTCGTCGGGGACGTGCTCCTCGGCGAGCAGGCTACGCAGCTTGAGGCGCACCTGAGCGTAGCGCCGGGGCCAGTGGAAGGCCTCCAGATGCCGCGCCGCGGTCGCCTCGTCGGCGCTGAGCAGCAGCGCCAGCAGGTACGCCTCGTCGGGCACGCCGCGCTCGTGCCGCTGCTCGTCGAGCGCCTCGAGCAGCGCGAAGTCCGCCTGCAGGCCGAACAGCGCCTTCAGCCCGCCGACCTCGTCCAGGCGGGCGAGGGCCGGGGCCACGCGCGGCTCCGCCAGGGTGAGCTCGAGCTCGCCCCGCAGGCGCCCGCCGCTGACGTTGCCGACGATGACGGGCGCCATCGCGTCGTGGGCCCGCTCGGCGGTGGTGGGTTCGAAGTGGAAGCCCAGGCGCCCGGCCAGGCGCGCGCCGCGCAGCACCCGGGTGGGGTCCTCGACGAACGACAGCGGGTGCAGCACGCGGAGCTGGCGGGCGCGCAGGTCGTCGGCGCCCCCGTAAGGGTCGATCAGCTCGGGCGGGCCGGGATGGAAGCGCAGGGCGATGGCGTTGACCGTGAAGTCGCGGCGCGACAGGTCCTTGCGCACGGTGCTGGGCGTGACGCTGGGCAGGGCGCCCGGGTGGTCGTAGACCTCCTCGCGCGCGGTGGCGAGGTCCACCACCAGGCCGTCCTCCAGGCTCAGGGTGCAGGTGCCGAATGGCACGTGGCAGGAGAGCGTGCCCCCCAGCCGCGCCTGCAGCCTGCTGCCGAGCCGTTCCGCGGTGCCGCCCTCGACGCTGATATCGAGGTCCTTGAAGCCCGCGCCCAGCAGGGCGTCGCGTACGGTCCCGCCGACGAGGTACAGGGAAGCGTCGCCGGCGACGTCCGCGGCGGATTCCAAGGCGGCCTGCGCGCTCGGCGGCAGCCGCCCCAGCACGCTGCGCGCCGGGTCCTCGCTGCCCGGCCGGCGGTGCCGGGCGCCGATCAGGTCGGTGCGGGTCACGATGCCCACCAGACGGTCCCCTTCCAGGATGGGGATGCGCCCGATGTTGTGGCGCAGCACCAGCTCCTCCAGGTCGGCCAGCACCGAGGTGGGCCCGGCGGTGATGGCGTTGCGGCTCATGAAGCCCGACACTCGGCTGCGCCCCAGGCCGTGCCGCAACGCGCGCTCCAGGTCGCGCCGCGAGACCACTCCCACGAGCCGGCCGTCGCCATCCAGCACCGGCATGCCGTTGTGCCCGAAGAGCAACAGCTGCTGCTGGGCCTCGGCGACGCTGGCGCTCTCGCGCACCGTCTTCACCGGCGCGCTCATCAGCGCCGCCGCCGTCAGCACGGGGGTGGCGTGGCGTGCCAGCGCGGCCAGCACGCGTTCGGCCGCCTCCGCGGGGGCCAGCTCGGTCTTGGCGAAGGCGGCGCCGGGATGGCCGGCGCCGCCCAGGGCCTCGTGCAAGGCGGCGGCCACGTCGAACCGCTCGCTCGCGCGGGCGAAGACGAGCGTCTTGCCCTCCATGCCCGCGGCCACCACCGCGGCGTCTGCCTGGTGCAGCTCCAGGAGGTCGTTCGCCAGGCCGGACACGCCGGGGACGTAGCTGGGGTAGTCGAACGCGGCCACGCTCACGCGCCGACCCGCCACCGACAGCGGCCGGGCGGCATCCAGCATGGCCTCCCTGAAGGCGTGGTGCTCGGGCGAGACCGCGTCCACGGTGAAGCGCCGTACCAGCTGCAGGCTGGCGCCGCTCGCCAGCAGGTGGGCGGCGGCGCGGTAGTCGTCCGGGCGCGTGAGGTCGTAGCTGAGGTTGCCGGTGTCCTCGTGGATGCCGAGGAGCGCCAGGCTGGCGATGGGCGGAGGGATGTCGATGCCGGTTGCCATCAGCTCGCGCGTGAGCAGGGTGGCGGTAGAGCCCATCGGCTCGCGCAGCCCGCGCGCCGCGGGGATGGGCCGTTCGGGCGGGGGGTGGTGGTCGTAGAGCGTGACCGGCACGCGGCCGACCAGGCTATCGAAGGGCCGGATGCGGCCGGCGTCCGCGGTGTCCACCACCACCAGCTCGGTGACCGCGGCGAGGTCGATGGTCTGGGGGTCGGCCAGCTCGAGCTGGTCGCGGTAGAGGCGCAGGAACGCCGTCAGGCCGGGGCTCAGCGAGCCTTGGATGGTCGCGGTGGCGTTGGGGAAGAGCAGGCGCGCCAGGGCCAGGCTCGCCAACGCGTCGAAGTCCGGCTGCTCGTGGGTGACGATGAGGCGCATGATGCTCGGGCCCAGTGTAGCGGCTGCCGCGTGTCACACTGGCGCCGTGCTCCACGTCGCGTTGCTCGAGCCCGAGATCGCCGGCAACACCGGCCAGATCGCCCGCTCCTGCCTGGCGGTCGGAGCGCGCCTCCACCTGGTGCGCCCGCTCGGGTTCCGCCTCGACGACCGCGCCCTGCGCAGGGCAGGCATGGACTACTGGCAGCGGGTCGACGTGCGCGTCCATCCCGGATGGGCCGCGTTCCGCTCGCACATGGCGCCGACCTTCGCCGCGGGCCGCGTCTACGCCTTCGCCACGAGCGGCGCCCGGCGACCGGATGCGCTCGCGGTGGAGGCGGCCGTGCTCGCCGGTGACGGTGAGGACGAGCCGCAGGCGGTGCTGCTGTTCGGCCCGGAGTCGCGCGGGCTGCCGGACGCCGTTCTCGAGGACGCGGTGCGGATCCGGCTGCCGATGCGGCCGGGCGTGCGCTCCCTCAACCTGTCGGCGGCGGTGGCTTCCGCGCTCTACCTGGCGTGGGCGCGGGCGGGGTTCGCCGGCGGCAGCTGAGCTCGGCCCTCAATCGTGCAGGAAGTGCGCGTCCGGTTCGAGGCCGGCGATGAAGGTCGCGAGGAGGTCGATGGTGCGCTCCACGTCCGCGAGGTCGATGACCTCGTTCGGGGAGTGCATGTAGCGGTTGGGGATGGACACCACCGCGCTGGGGGTGCCCGCGCGCGACGGCGCGATGTGATCGGCGTCGGTGCCCGTGCTGCGCGGCGAGACGCCCATCGACACCGGGATGCCGGCTGCCTCGGCGGTGCTGCGCAGCCGCTCCATGACGCCGCGGTGCACGTAGGAGCCGGCGCTCAGCGAGGGGCCTCCGCCCAGCGGCACGTCGCCGTGTATCTTCTTCTCCAGGCCGGGCGTGTCGGTGGCGTGCGTGACGTCGATGGCGATGGCGACGTCGGGCTCGAGCGCGAACGCCGCGGCGCGCGCCCCGACCCCGCCGATCTCCTCCTGCACGGTGGCGACCGCCACGACCTCGGCGTCCCCGCCGGCGCGCCGCGCGGCCTCGAGCGCCACGAAGGCCCCGATGCGGTTGTCGATGGCGCGGCTGGCAACGCGGCCGTTCAGCAGCTCGATGAAGGGTTGCTCGATCACCGCCGAGTCCCCGGGCCGGACGAGCGCCCTCGCCTCCTCCTCCGAGGACGCGCCGATGTCGATCCAGAGGTCCTCCATCATCGGCACCTTGCGCCGGTCCTCGGCGCTCATCAGGTGGATGGCCTTCTTGCCGATCACGCCCACGACGTCACCGCCGTGACCCAGCACGCGCACGCGCTGGCCGATGAGCTGCATGGGGTCCCAGCCGCCTACCGGCCGGACGTACAGGAAGCCGTGCTCGTCGACGTAGCTCACGAGCAGGCCGATCTCGTCGATATGGCCCGCCAGCATCACCCGCGGCCGGCCGCCGGGGCGGAAGGTGGCGAACACGTTGCCGTACGCGTCTCCACGCAGGGCGGCGCCCGCCTCGCGGGCGCGCTCGCGCCACACCGCGGCGGGGCGCGACTCGAAGCCGGAGGTGCCGGCGGCCGATGTCAGGGCTTTCAGGAACGCGACGTCGAGTGCCATGCCGGCCAGCATAACGCCGGCGCCGGCGCGGGCCTCCCGCGGGTCAGCGCACCGTGATGGGCCCCGATCCCGCGCGCTCCACGGTGATGAGGAAGCTGGGCGCGCCCGCGGAGGCCTCGCCCGAGGCCCACACCCCCGTGTCTCCGCTTCCCGCCAGGCGTTTCAGGAAGCGACCCAGGTGGAGCGGGCCGGAGCCGTCGCTGGTGACCACCACGCGCACCGCCGCGCCCGTGGGCACGTCGATGGTGACGGGGCCGCTGCCGCTACGCAAGCGCACGGCTGCGGCGCCGAACTGCCCGAAGGTCACACCGGTGCGACCGGAAGCGGTGGTGAGGTCCATGTCCAGCGCAGCGCCGGGGGCGATGCGGAGGCTGGTCGCGCCGCTGCCGCCGCGCACGCCGACGCGGTAGCGGGCCGCCGCATCGGGGAGGACCACCTTCGCCGGCCCGGAGCCGCCGTCGAGCTCGAACGTGGTGAGGTCGACATCGCGCAGGTCGAGGTCTGCCGGGCCCGAGCCGACGCGCGTCGTCAGCTCGACCGGCACGGCGGTCCCGATGCCGATGTGCCAGCGGTTGGGCCGGAAGGTGAGCGTCGGGCCCCTACTCCCGCCCGCTTGCGGCTCGATGCTGATGCGCTTGGGATCCGTGGCGCCGACGCTGAAGACGGCGTGACGCCAGCCCTGCGTGCTCGCGGTGACGAGGGAGGCGCTGTCGCCGACGGCACGGACGTCGGTGGGGGCGGCGCCCAGCGTCATCCGGATGCTGGCTGCCGTGGCGGTGCCGACGGGTTCGTCGAAGTGGGTGATGGCGCCGACGCCGTTCGGCGCCGGGAAGAGGGCGACGCCCAGCACGACCGCTACCGCCGCCAGAGCGGTGTAGGGGATGCGCCACGGCCTCTCCCAACCCAGCAGGTCGAGGCCCAGCCCGACGAGCAACAGCGGCCAGTAGAAGCCCAGCCCGGATGCCACCGTGCCGGGTACCAGGCCGGTCTGAGCGATCAGCCACAGCAGGCCGATGGCGATGAGGATGAGGGCGCGCGGGTCGCGCCGTCCCTGGCCGGCATTCATGGCCCGGCGCGGTCGCCCCCGCGGCGCGCCCACAGCACCAGACCCGCGGCGATGAGCGCGATGGGGACGAGCCAACGGCCTACCCAGCTACCGGCCCAGTTGTCGAAGACCAAGAGCTCGAAGAACGCACCGAAGGCGGCGAACAGCACCAGCCCAACGGTGACCACGCGCATGCCCTGACGCTCGCGCTGCTGGTCGTTGGTGAGAGCGCCGAGCAGGAACACGCCGAAGCCCACCCCCGACACGATCAGCCCCCAGGCGTACGCCCAGGACTGGAAGTACCCGCTCAGGTTCTGAACGAACAGGATGAGGCCGACGGTGGAGACGACGCTGCCGGGGATCGCCAGCGTGGCGGCGGCGTCACCCCCCACGAGGGCCCAGGCGAGCAGTGCCAGGCCGGGAGCGAGCACGAAGAGCGGCCAGCCCAGCCAGCCCATGTCGGCCGTCCTGCCGAGCAGCACCAGGATGCCCGCCACGATCAGCACGATGCCGATGATCTGGTTCCGGTTCCGCATGAGCACGTGCCTCCTCGCCCCAGTCTACGGGTGAGGGTCCGCGCTCGTGTCCGGGAAGCGCCTACTCCTGCGCGCCGGACCTCCGCCGCGTCGGCACCGGCGGCCGGCCGCTTCAGGCCAGGCTGGGAACGCGCCGCAGGCGTTCGCGGATGGCCGCCATGGCCTTGCGGGCGTGCTGAATTCCGTTCTCGATGAACACGTCGCTGGTGCGCGTGCCGAAGCCGGCGGAGCCCACCACGAACAAGCCCGGCACGTCGCTCTCGAAGGTCTCGGGGTCCAGCTCCGCGGCCAGGGTCTCGGGATCGAGGCTCGCGCCCGCCAAGCGCAGCAGCGCCGGCGACGCGAAGTACCCCGTCAGCAGGAACGTCTGGTTCGTCGGGATGTCGAAGCGCTCGCCGTGCCGCTCCGCCACCACCCGGTCCGGCAGGACCTCGTGCACCACGGTCTCGAAGTGCGCGACGATGGAGCCCTCCTTGACGCGGTTCTCCAGGTTGGGGCGGACCCAGTACTTGAGGCTGTGCCGGAAGTCGCTGCCGCGGTGCACCATGGTGACCCGCGCGCCGCTCCGGAACAGGTCGAGCGCGGCGTCCGCGGCGGAGCTGCCGGCCCCCACGATGGTCACGTTGCGGCCGAAGAAGGGGTGCGCCTCCGTGTAGTAGTGGCTGACGTTCGGCAGCGCCTCGCCGGCGACGCCCAGCGGCTTGGGGTTGTCGAAGTAGCCGGTGGCGAGCGCCACGGCGCGCGCCCGGACCTCGCCGACGTCCCGGTGGCCCGGCGCGACGCCGCGCGTACGCACGGTGAAGGCGCCGTCCCGCGGCTCCACGGCCGTGACCTCGGTGAAGGAGCTGAGCGCCAGACGCTCGTTGGCGACGACCTTGCGGTAGTAATCGAGCGCCTCCTTGCGCGTGGGCTTGTCCGTGGCGGTGACCAGAGGGTGGCCGCCCACCTCGAGCCGTTCCGACGTGGTGAAGAAGGTCATGTAGGTGGGGTACCCGGCGACGGCGTTGACGATGCAACCCTTCTCGATGAGCCGGTAGTCGAGGCCGGCGCGCTTGGCCAGGATGGCGGTTTCGATGCCGATGGGGCCGGCGCCGACGATGGCCAGATCAACCATGACGGATACCCTAGCAGACGCTTCCGCCCAAAACGACCCGGCCTACGACACCTGCCCAGGAACGCTGCACGCGGGACAATCGGGGCAGATGGGACAGCGCTCGCACTCCGGCCGGCGCGCCTTGCACACGCGCCGCCCGTGCAGGATGAGGCCGTGGTGCACGAACACCCAGTCGCTCTCGTCGAAGAGCTTCTGCAGGTCGCGCTCGACCTTGTCGGGATCCTGCTCGCGGCTCAGCCTCAGGCGCCTGGCGACTCGGCCCACGTGCGTGTCCACCGCGATCGTCGCCTGGCCGAAGGCGTTGGCGAGCACCACGTTGGCGGTCTTGCGGCCCACGCCCGGGAGCGCGGTGAGCTCGGGAAGGGTGCTGGGGACCTCACCGCGGTGCCGTTCGACCAGCAGGCGCGCCGCGGCGGTGAGGTTGCGAGCCTTGGAGTGGTACAGGCCGATGGTCTTGATGTACGGCTCCACCTCGAGCGCGTCGGCCTGCGCCAGCGCGCGGGCGTCCCGGAAGCGCTCGAACAGGGCGGGCGTGGCCTTGTTCACGCCGACGTCGGTCGCCTGGGCCGAGAGCACCGTCGCGACCAGGAGCTGGAACGGCGTCTCGAAGCGGAGCTCGGTGGCGGCTCCCGGGTAGAGCTTCCTCAGGCCCGCCAGCACGCGCCCCGCCCGTTCGCGGCGGCGGCTGAGGCTCTCGCGCGGCATGGGCGCCATTCTAGCCCGCTGCGGCGCGCCAGGCCCGGGCCCCAACCGGGTCGGACGAGGGCCGCCCTGCACGGGAAGTGAGCTATTCGCCAGCCCGCACGCGGCGCGGCTGGCTAGACTGCGTGGAGTCACGTGGGCCCCGCCCGACACGCGTGAAGGAGGCAGGATGCCCGTTTTCGAGTACAAGGCGCGCGACCGCTCCGGCAAGATGATCGCCGCCACCATGGAGGCCGCGTCGCAGCGCGACGTGGCGTCGGCGTTGCGCGACAAGGGATACTTCATCAGCGAGATCAAGGCGCCCAAGACGGGCCTGAGCGCTGACCTGAAGCTGCCGAAGTGGCTGGACCTGGGCAGCAAGCCCAACACCCGGGACATCACGATCTTCTCGCGCCAGTTCGCCACGGTCATCAACGCCGGCCTGCCGGTGGTGCAGTCGCTCGCCATCCTTCAGCGTCAGTCGCCCAAGGACGGCCTCAAGGACGCACTCAAGAGCGTCCGCGAGGACGTCGAGACCGGCCAGCCGCTCTCCACCGCGCTGGCGAAGTTCCCGCGGCTGTTCAACAGCCTCTACGTCTACCTGGTGAAGGCGGGCGAGGTCTCGGGCAACCTGGACGGCATCCTGGAGCGCATCGCGGCGTACATGGAGAAGCAACAGGAGCTGCGCGGCAAGATCCGTACCGCGCTGACCTACCCCACGGTGGTGCTGGTCATCGCCCTGGGGGTGGCCTACTTCCTGCTCACCGGCATCGTGCCGCAGTTCGCGCAGATCCTCAGCCAGCTCGGCGGCAAGCTCCCCAGCATCACGCGGGTGCTGATCCTGGTGTCGAACGTGCTGCGCTTCGACTGGTACATCATCATCGGCTTGATCGTCGCGCTGGTGGTCGGCATCAGCGCCTACTACCGCACCAACAACGGCCGGCACGCCATAGACCGGCTGCTGTTGCGTACGCCCGTCTTCGGGCCGCTCGTCCAGAAGACCTCGATCGCCAACTTCGCCGACACCTTCGGGCTGCTGCTGCACTCCGGCGTCAACATCATCGAGTCGATCGAGATCACCAAGGGCACGGCCGGCAACGTCATCGTGGAGGACATCCTCGACGAGACCAAGGACGCGGTCCAACGCGGCGAGCAGATAAGCCAGACGCTGGCCAAGTACCCGCTGGTGTTCCCGCCGCTGGTGAGCTCGATGATCTCCATCGGCGAGGAGACCGGGGCGGTCGACAGCATGTTGCAGAAGGTCGCCAGCTTCTACTCGCGTGAGGTCGACGAGGCGGTCGACAGCCTCACCGCCGCGCTCGAGCCGGCGCTGATCGTGTTCCTCGGCGTGGTCGTCGGCTTCATCGTGGCCGGCATGTTCCTGCCGATGTTCTCGATCATCGGGCAGCTGAGCCAGTAGGACTGTCGATGTAGGTACGCTTCCTAAATGGCAAATGGGAACTACAAATGACACCAATGTGACAAACGGGGAACTGCAGATGGCATGCCTGTCGAGTAACTCGCGTTAGCGCTACGGGCAAGGGCACGCTGGCATTGGGGCCTCTTTCCCAGCCCGTGAGAGCGGAGTGTCCATCAGCCCCCGAGCGATTCACGGCCCACTGCCCCGACCCGTATTACGTGATGATGGTCGCATTGGATCACGCGGTCGCGCCCGCGCGGAGCACCGCGCCGCCTCGGGAACCCGGAAGCATCTCCCTTGGCGGCTGTCGAAGCGGTCAGCCCCGCGGCGCGTAGATGATGATGAGCATCCCGACCACGGCGATGGCGGCCCCGATGATGTCGAACCGGTCGGGGGCGTGCCCGTCGATGAATCAGCCCCACAGCAGCGCCATGGCGATGAAGATGCCTCCGTAAGCGGCGTAGACGCGGCCGAATCCTGCGGGCTGCAGGGTGGCGACGACACCGTACAGTCCCGTTTGACGTACGTCGGGGATCTCGCATCTCGGAAGGGGTGGGATGACGTGCAAGCCGAGCAACCGTTCTGTCGGGGTTCGCAAGCCCAGAACGCCAGGGTGGCCTCCATTTCCCATATCGGACTGGTTGCGGTAGTTTCTGGACGTGGGAGCGCGCGGACTCCGACGAGGCTGGTTCCGAATTGTCGTTCGAACGGCCACTCTGGCGGCGTTGGCCGTGCCGGCCGTGGGGTGCGGGGCGGCAGCGAAGGACCGGTCGAGTGGGGCGGATGAGGGAGGCTCGGTCGCGATCGTCAGGGGCGCTGGGGCAGGCGGCTTTCGCCGTGGCGACTCGTTGCGGGTCGGCGATTACCCCTATGGGCTCGTGTCCGCGGACCTGAACGGCGACGGGCGAAGCGATCTGGTGACCGCGAACGCCGACGCCAAGACGCTCTCGATCCTGTGGGCCGGCAGAGCGGGGACGTTCCGTTCGCAGCAGACGCTCGAGGTGGGGCGCGGCCCCTCCAGCCTGGTCGCGACCGATCTGAACGGTGACGGCCGCGTCGATCTAGCCGTGGCGGACAGCGGCGACAACCAGGTGGTCGTTCTCGAGGGCCTGGGCTCCGGCCGCTTCCGGATCGCCGCCAGGTACCAGGTCGGCAGCCACCCGACGGCGCTGCTGGCGGGCGATTGGAACGGCGATGGCGTGCCCGACCTGGCGGTGGCGGACACCGGCGGGAGCAGTGTGTCGGTCCTCTTCGGTCGCGCGGGCGGAGGCTTCCTTCCCGCGATCGCGGTTCGCG
>DATFNF010000044.1:0-42540 GCA_035266525.1 Trueperaceae bacterium
CTTGCTCGAGGCGGATGCCGAACTCGCCGATGCGGTACACCCCCGGCTCCAGCGTGAAGGTCATGCCCTCTTCGAGCAAACGTCCGTTCGAGTCGGTGAGGTAGGGGGGCTCATGGACGGAGAGACCGATCCCGTGACCCACGCCGTGGCGGAAGGTGCGCCCGTACCCGGCCGCCGCGATCACCTCGCGAGCCGCTCGATCCACCTCGGCTGCGGGAACGCCGGGGCGCACGGCGGCCAACGCCGCGTCGAGGGCGGCCTTCACGATGCCGTGGACGCCCAGGTACTCCGGGCCGGGCTCACCGAGGAAGCCTACCCGGGTGATGTCCGAGTGGTACCCCTCGCGCCTCGCCCCGATATCGATCAGGACGCTGTCTCCATCCTGCAGGACGCGCCTGGTCGGTTGATGGTGCGCAGCCGCGGAGTTCGGGCCGAAGCCCACGATGCAGAACGCCGTCGCGTCCGCACCGGAGGCATGGAAGGCGCTGCGCACGACCTCGGCGGCGTCGAGCTCCGACATCCCCTCGTGGATCTGCGGCCAGATGGCCTCCAAGGCATCGTCCGTGAGCGCGACGACTCTGCGCATGGCATCCAGCTCGGTCGGACCCTTGACGATGCGCATCGGCTCGAGCACGGGGGCGGCGGCCGAGAAGCTCCAGCCCCCCAGCGCCTGCTCCAGGAGGAGCAGGAAATCGGCGCGCATCGCCTCGTCCACGCAGGCGCGGCGGGCGGGGCTCGCGCCCGCCGGCTCGAGGCGCAGGCGCTCGAGGGCGTCCCGGAGCCCGTCATCGGGTCCATCGGCGTCGGTATACACCACGACGTCGTCGACATCGAAGTCCTCGACATCCTCCGCATGCAAGCGCGGCACGATCAGGACCTCCGACGTCTGTGACATCAGCAGCAGGAGCAGCCTCTCGGTCGGATGCGGATCGAAGCCGAGCAAGTGGTGGAGGTTCGGCCCGTAGGCGACCGCCGTCAAGCCGACTCCTTGCTCGCACATCCGGGTCCGGAGGTCATCCCGCCGGTTTCGCAGTGTCAAAGTGCACCCTCCTCGCTGATAGCCGTGGCAATCCTATTCGCAGGGGGCGCGATTGTCAACGATTCGGAACCCTCGCATGTTCGCCGCCGTAT
Organism: Trueperaceae bacterium; assembly: GCA_035266525.1. Lineage (GTDB taxonomy): Bacteria > Deinococcota > Deinococci > Deinococcales > Trueperaceae > JASBRS01. Next base: position 1,132 of record DATFNF010000044.1, read on the forward strand.
TACCTCGATGCGCGTCTGAGTGCGCGTTCACTCGTCCACCGCTGGCGCGCTGCGCAGCGCCGCGCAGCGCAACCACTGGCGGTCATACTGCATCAAGTTCCACGACGCCTGCGCGTCGCGGCCTTGACCAGATGCGGTCCAAGGGCGGCCGTGCGCGCATGAAACGCCACTCGTGGTAAGTGCTGCGCTACTCTTCGGTCGCCCGCTGGCATGCAACTTCACGTAGCCCACTCGGTGGATATTGTTGACAATCCTCCCCTGCTGGTATATCGTCTGGCCCTATAAAGCCCATCTCCAACGTCGGGAACGTTCCGTCCGCCGGGAACGCTCCCGGGCAGTGCCCTAGCAGAGCGCGGAGGCATGGTGCCGTCCCACCAGAGGCAACGGTGAAGCTCGTGACCGCCGGTGTACGGGACCGGGAAGGGAAGGCGATCCGGATGAAGAGGCTGCTGGCACTCATGCTCGCCATCGCGGGCTTCGGGCTCGCGAACGCGCAAAGCGCGTCGCAGACGCTCGTGGTGGGACTGGCCAAGCTCCCCAGGACCCTCGACAGCGGCGACGCGAACGACAGCGCGTCCATCGCCGTCACGCGCCAGATCGTCGAGAACCTGGTGCGCTTCAAGCCCGGCACGGCGACGCTCGAACCCGGCCTCGCCACCAGTTGGAGCGGCAACGCGGACTCGACCCAGTGGACGTTCCACCTTCGCACCGACGTGACGTTCCAGGACGGCACACCTTTCGACGCCCAGGCCGTCAAGTTCGACCTCGACCGCTGGAACGATGCCAGCAACCCGTACCACTTCGCCAACCAGGGCAAGGCCTACGTCGGTTGGCGCAACCTCTTCGGCGGCTTCAAGGGCGACGGCAGCGCCCTGCAGGACGTGAAGGTCATCGACGACCACACCGTCCAACTCGACCTCACGCGCTCGGTCGCCTTCCTGCCGGCCATCATGGCGGCCGGCTACTTCGGCTTCGACAGCCCGGCCGCGGTCAAGGCTCACGGAGCCGACTACGGCACGCCATCGGTCGGATCGGTCGGAACCGGCCCGTTCGAGTTCGTGCAGTGGGTCGAGGGCAGCAAGGTCGTGCTCAAGGCGAACCCGAGCTACTGGGGCCCGCAGCCGAAGGTCGAACAGCTCGTGTTCGAGGGCATCGCGGACGCCACAGCGCGTCTGGCGCAGCTCAAGGCCGGCGCGCTCGACATCGCCATGAACCTGTCGCCCAGCGACCTGAAGAACATGGAGAGCGATCCCAACCTCTCGGTCGTCTACAGCAAGGCAGGGATGAACGTCAGCTACCTGGCGATGCACCAGGCGAACACGCCGTTCGACAACCAGAAGGTGCGCGAGGCCGTGGCGTACGCCATCGACAAGCAGGGGATGCTCAAGGCCTTCTACGCCGGCCTCGGCACCTCGGCGACCGACGTTCTCCCGCCCGACCTGTGGGGCCATGCCGACTTCAAGGACTACCCCTACGACCCCGAGAAGGCCAAGCAGCTGCTCGCGGAGGCCGGTTATCCGCACGGCTTCAGCACCGAGCTCTGGTACCGGAACACGGCCAGTAACCTGTTCCCCGACCCGCAGGGCATCGCCGAGACGATCGCCTCCTACCTCGCGGACGTGGGGATCCAGGCATCGATCAAGACGGAGGACTGGTCGAGCTACCTGAAGGACTACCTGGCCGGCAAGTTCCCCATGTACCTGCTCGGCTGGAACGCGGACTTCGCCGACCCCGACAACTTCGCCTACACCTTCTTCGGCCCCATGGCGACGCGCCGCTTCGGCTGGAACGATCCGCAGATCGTGGGCATGGTCACCAAGGCCCGCGAGCTCCCCACCCAGGACGCCAGGGCCGCGCTGTACGCGCAGGTGATGACGGCCGTGCACCGGCAGGTGCCGATGATCCCGCTGATCCACGCGACCAACATCGACGCCATCCGCAAGGGGATCACGGGCTTCGTCCCCAACCCGCTCGGTGCGGTCCCGCACATGGACACCGTCGCGAAAGCCCAGTAGTCTGCTCTGATCGCCGGCGCGGTGGCTGCACGTGGACGGACGTGCGCGTGCAGCCACCGCCCGCGCTGTGTCGTCGGCGGCGTGCGGACCCGGCGCCCGACCGCTCGCTCGGAGGAAGCTCGCTGTGACCGCCTACGTGCTGCGCAGGATCCTCGGCCTGATACCGGTGTTGCTGGGTGTGAGCTTCCTGGTGTTCAGCATCAACCGCATCATCCCGAGCGATCCGGCCTACGCCCTCCTCGGCGAGAAGGGCAACGCCGCCGCCCAGCAGGCGCTCGCCAGGGAGCTGGGCCTGGACAAGCCGCTGTTCCTGAACCGGGCGGCGTTCCGCAGCACGCATCGCGTGGCGGCACTCTTCGACAGCCAGTACGTCGACTACATGGGGCAGCTCCTCACCGGGAACCTGGGCAAGTCCTTCTTCAGTCGCTCGCCCGTCATCCGCAGCCTGCTCGCCAGGTTCCCCGCGACCTTCGAGCTGACCGTGGTCGCCATGCTGATCGCCACGCTGATCGGCATCCCGCTGGGCGTGCTGGCCGCGTTGAGGCGCGGCACCTGGGTCGACACGGCCCTCCTCGTCTTCGCGCTGTCGGGCGTGTCGTTCCCGATCTTCTGGTTCGCCATCATCCTGATCTACGCCTTCTCCGTGCACCTCGGCTGGCTGCCGCCGGCAGGGCGCCTGAACGTGACCGACAACCTCGTTCCCATCACCGGCCTGTACGTCCTCGACGCGCTCCTTCGCGGCCAGTGGGGAACGGCGCTGGATGCCCTCAGGCACCTCATCCTGCCGGGCCTCGCACTCGGCAGCCACGCCATGGCGCTCATCGTGCGGATGACGCGCTCCTCGATGCTCGACGTCCTCAAGCAGGACTACGTGCGCACGGCCGCCTCCAAGGGCCTGAGGCGACCCGTGGTCGTCGCCAAGCACGCGCTGCGAAACGCCCTGCTGCCGATCACCACGGTGGTGGGCCTGTCGTTCGGGTCGCTCCTGTCCGGTGCCATCCTCATCGAAACGATCTTCACCTGGCCGGGCATCGGAAGCTGGCTCTACGACGCCATCTCCCAGCGCGATTACCCGGTCATCCAGGGAGGGGTGCTGTTCGTGGCCTTCCTGTTCGTCGTGCTCAACATGCTGATCGACCTCTCCTACACGCTCATCGACCCGCGGATCCGCTACGCATGACGCCTTCCGGGAGCACGCCATGATCGATGCCCGAGCCGGCGCGCCGGCCGACCGCCGGTTCCGGCGCTTCGGGCGCGCCCGGGACGTCACCCGGCGGCTGGCCCGGCACCAGGCCGGCATGATCGGGTTCGGCATCATCGTGCTCTTCTTGGTCGCGTCGCTGACGGCCCCCATCCTGCGCCCCTACGACGCCGCCCGCGACCGACACCTGCTGCAGCGCCTGGAGCCGCCCAGCGTGCACCACTGGTTCGGCACCGACGAGCTGGGGCGGGACGTGTTCACGCGGGTCTGGTACGGCGGCCGGGTCAGCCTGCGCGTGGCGGTCGTGGCCGTCGCCGCAGCGGCCGTGCTCGGCACCGCGCTGGGGCTCGTCGCCGGTCTGGCGGGCGGCTGGACCGACACCGTGCTGGTGTGGCTGGCGGACATCCTGCTGGCGTTCCCCGGCATCCTGCTGGCCATCGCCATCGTGGCCACCCTGGGTGCCAACCTCACCAACGCGCTGCTCGCCATCAGCATCACACACGTGCCGCGGTACTTCCGCATCATCCGCTCGGTGGTGCTGAGCCTGCGCGAGAGCGAGTTCGTGCAGTCCGCCCGGGCGCTGGGCTCGTCCCCGTACCGCGTGGCCCTGGTCCACGTGCTCCCCAACAGCCTGTCGCCGCTCATCGTGCAGCTCACGCTGTCGGTCGGCGTAGCCATCCTGGAGATCGCGTCGCTCGGCTTCCTCGGGCTCGGCGCCCAGCCGCCCACGCCAGAGTGGGGCCTGATGATCAAGGCCGGCTACCGCCAGTTCCTGAACGCCCCCTGGCTCTCCATCTTCCCTGGCTTCGCCATCTACCTGTCCGTGCTCGGCTTCAACTTGCTCGGAGACGCCGTCCGCGACGTCTTCGATCCTCGCCTGGGCGGCCGCTAGTGGATCAGCCCGGACGATCCGGCGGGCGCCGGCCCGGCAAGGCGGCCGGCTGGCACGGAACGGGCCCCGCACAGGCACGCACGCGGCACGCCGGCCACCAACGGAGGCCCCTCATGTCCACGCCCCACGCCGAACGCCAGCAGGCCGTCATGGACGCCCTTGCGAGCCTGCACGCCGACGCCTTCCTCACGTTCGACCCCGACAACCGCCGTTACCTGTCCGGGTTCACGGGCTCCGCCGGCCACGTCGTGCTCACGGCCGGCGGCGGCAAGTACTTCGTCAGCGACCCCCGCTACACGGAGCGCGCCCAGCGCGAGGCGGCAGGCTTCGAGGTGATCGAGACGCACGTGGAGAAGGGGCCGGATCTGTGGGGCGCGCTGACGTACGTCGCCGAGCGGGCCGGCATCCGGCGCCTCGCCTTCGAGGCGGCGCTGGTGAGCGTGGCGTGGCACGCCGCCGCCACGGCCGCGCTCGGCGGCCTCGCACTGATGCCGTCCGAGGGCGTCGTCGAGCGCCTGCGGCGCACCAAGGACGCCGCAGAGCTCGCCGCGCTGAGACGCGCCCAGGCCATCACCGACGAGGTCTTCGCGCACATCCTGGGGCACGTCGTGCCGGGCGTGAGCGAACGCGACATCGCAGTCGAGCTGCGCCATCAGATCGAGTTGCGCGGCGCCCGCAACTACGCCAACCTGCCCATCATCGCGTCCGGCGCACGCTCGGCCGAAGGCCACGCCTACGCCACGGACAAGCGGGTGGAGGCAGGCGACCTGGTGCTGATGGACTTCGGCGCGGCGGTCGACGGCTACTACGCGGACATGACGCGAACGGTCGTGTGCGGCCCGGCCACGCCGCAGCAACGCGCGGTGCACGACCTCGTGCAGAGAGCCATCGCCGACGGGCTCGCATGCGTGCGGGCGGGGGCGACCACCTTCAGCGTCAAGAAGGCCGGGCGCACCGCCATCCTCGAGGCCGGCTACGGCGACCGCATCCGGCCCGGCCTCGGTCACGGCATCGGTCTGCAGGTGCATGAGGCGCCCTTCATGCGGAACGACGTTGCGCTGTTCGAAGGGGATGTCATCACCTTCGAGCCCGGCATCTACCTCCCCGGCTGGGGAGGCGTGCGCATCGAAGACGCCGTGCTGGTCACGGCGGACGGCTGCGAGCCCCTGCCGGCCAGCCCACGCGAGCTGATCGAGACGGGGTGACCGCACACGCCGGGCCGCGTCCCACCATCGAATGGCTGCCTATCGGCAGCGACGGGCGTCCGCAGACGACGGAGCCGTCAGCCGTTCGCTCCCCGGCCGCATGTCCGAGGAGCCTCCCGTTCGCCTCCGTCCTACTTCCCGAACACCAGGTTCGGGATCCACAGACTGACCCACGGCCAGTACGCGATCACGAACAGCGCGGCGATCATCGGCACCAGGTAGATGAGCACGTCTCGGACGATCTCCTCGAACCGGACGTGCGCCACTTGCGACATGATGTACAGACCTATCCCCACCGGCGGCGTCACGAAGCCGATGATCAGCCCGTAGACCAGGATCAGCCCGAACTGCACGGTGTCGATGCCGAACTTGGTGGCGACCGGCACCAGCACCGGCATCAGGATCAGCAGCGCCGGCAGCCCCTCCATGATGGCGCCGATGATGACCAGCAGGATGATCACGAACAGCAGGAAGACGAACTTCGACCCGCTGATGTTGACCATCAGCTGGGCCGCCTCGGCCGGCACCCGCTCGAACGCCATCGCCCAGCCCATGGGCTTTCCGAAGGCGATCAGCACCATGATGATGCCGCTCATGATCGCCGTCTCCTCGAGGATCTTGAAGAGCTTGCGGAACGACAGGCGCCTCGTGGCCAGACCGACGGCGAGCGCATAGACCGAGGCCAGGACGCCGGACTCGGTCGCCGTGACGATCCCGGTGAGCAGCGCGCCGATGATGATGAGCGGCGTGGCGAGAGCAGGAGCAGCCGCCAGGAAGGAGCGCCAGATGCGCCCCAGCCTGGCGCGCTCCTCGCGTGGGAATCCCCGCCTGAGCGCGATGAAGTGGTTGGCGATCATCAAGAAGATGCCTACCAGCACGCCGGGAAGGATGCCGGCCAGCAGGACCCTGCCCGTGGACACCCCGGCACCGAAGGCGTAGATGACCAGCGGGATGCTGGGAGGGATGATGGGGCCGATAGCGGCGGAGGCCGCGGCGATGGCGGCACTGAACGCGCGCGGGTAGCCCCGGTCGGTCATGGCCTTGACCTCGATGGAGCCGAGCCCGGCGGCATCCGCGACGGCCGCCCCGGAGATGCCCGAGAAGATCATGCTGGCGACCACGCTCACCTGTGCCAGGCCGCCACGCAGGTGGCCCGCCAGTGCGCTGGCGAAGTCGAACAGCTCGCGCGTGAGGCCGGTCTCGTTCATGGCGATAGCGGCAAGGATGAAATACGGCACTGCCAGCAAGGGAACGCTGTTGACGGCTTCCACCATCTGCTGCGGGATGACGTAGAAGGCGTTGGACAGGCCGGCGGCGATGAGCGCCGCGACGGCCGAGAGCCCCATGCTGAGTCCGACGGGGACCCCGATCGCCATGGCAGCCAGCAGCACCACCAGCATCACCGCGCCGCTCACACCGGCACCTCCTCACCAGCCAGGAAGTCGAACGCCGAGGCGATCAGGCTGAGCGCGATCATGCCGAGCGACACGACCATCGGCAGCGTCAACACGTAGCGCGGCCAGGGAAGGATCTGCATGACCTGCCCCTGCATGCCGATGAGACGCGGCGTGCTGGTGAGGATGAAAAGGGCCGTCGCCGCAGCGAGGAGCGTGGCGACGAAGAGCACGACGCGCTCCACCGGCTTCGGGAGCGCCCGCAGGAGCGCGGTCACCACGATGTCGCGCTTACGCTGCACCGCCACGGCGGCACCGGTGAAGCTGGTGATCTCGAGTAGCACGAGCGTCATGGGCTGGGCCCAGACGATGCCGCCCCGGAACACGTAGCGGACGACCACCTGTACGAACGAGAGTGTCGTCATGAGCGCCAGTGCGCTCACGGACACGACGAGGAACATCCGGTCGAGGATCTGCAGGAGCGAACGGAACTGCTTCATGGATGTGGCCTCGATGGGCTGGCGGCGCGCCCCGGGAAGACCGTGGCCGGAGCCCCGAAGCGCCTGCCGCGGTCCCTTGGCGCCGCTCGGGCGGCGCCAAGGGGCGGGTTGCAGGCGGGGACCGGCACGGCCCCCGCTCCGTTCACAGGCTGTTGATGTAGTCGATGATGCCGGCGGGCAGCTTGCCTTCCTTCTCCCACTGCTTGTAGAGCTTCAGCGCCACCTGGTGGAAGGCCTGGTAGTCGAAGTCCGTGGAGTAGACGGCGCCCTTGGCCTCCATCTCCGTGATCGACTTCTGCACGTCGTCGTCCATCAGCTTGGAGGCGTAGGCCGAGGCCTCGGTGTGCGCGCGCTCGAGAGCCTTCTGCAGGTTGGGCGGCAGCGAGTCCCAGGTGTGCTTGTTCGTCATGAAGGCGATGCCCTGTGGGTACTCGTCGGTCCGCACGATGTACTTGGCGACCTCCTGGAAGCCCATGCTCTGCACCAGCGCCATGGGCGAGGTCACGCCCTGGACCGTCCCCCGACTGAGCGCCTGGTAGGTGTCGGTCCAAGCGAGCACCTGGGGCTCCGCGCCGGCGGCCTTCCAGAAGCCGACCAGCGCGTCGATGGGCGGCATGCGCACCTGCATGCCCTTGATGTCGGCCAGGGTGTGCACCGGCTTGGTCGTCACCAGCACGCGGAACGGCCCGCGCACGAAGTCGGCTTCCGAACCGATCTCGACGATGTTGGCCTTGTCCGCCACTTCCTTGAGCCAGCCCTGGAACTTGGGCGAGTGCAGGAACTTCACCCACTGATCGCGCGACTTGAACAGGAACGGCAAGCTCTCCACGCTCATCTGAGGGACGTAACGCGCGAGATACGAGCCGCCCTCCACGTAGATATCGATGGTGCCGGCCTGGAGCTGCTCCAGCGTGGTCTCGGTGTTCCCCAGCTGCTCGGACGGGTACACCACGACCTTGAGCTGCCCGTTACCGTACTTGTTCGCCAGGTCCGCGAACTTCTGGAAGCCCTTGCCCTCGGGACTCGAGGGGGCCATCTTGCTGGCGATGCGGATGGTGTAGGTCTTGGCGAGCGCGGTCGACATACCGACCGCGGCGAGGGCGACCGCCAGCACGACCAGCAGGCGCCGTGCGCGACCACCCAGCGAAGTACTCCGAACCTCGTTCCGTGTCATGCCTCACTCCTTTCGACCATGGCCTTGGCGCCGGTGAAGTCGGCCAGGCTTCCCCCGGAGAGGATGTGCTTCTTCAGGTCGGTCTCGCGGGCTTCACGCTTGGCGGCCTCGGCGGCCACCGCAGCCGCGTCGCCCGGATCGAGGACCACCACGCCGTTGTCATCGGCGGTGATGATGTCGCCCGGAAGGACGGTGACGCCGCCGCAGTCGACGGGCACGTTGATCTCGCCGGCGCGCCCGCCGAGCCGGGTGGTCAATGCCGAGAGCCCGTCGGAGAAGACCGGGAACTGCAGCTCGCTGATCTCCGCGATGTCGGTCGACGGCCCGTCGATGACGGCCCCCGCGATGCCGCGATGGTGCGCTGCGAAAGCGACCATCCCACCGAGGCAGGCGTGCTCGCGCTCCCCGCCGCGGTCGATCACCAGCACGTCGCTCGGTCCGGCCAGATCCAGGGCGTAGTGCAGGATGGCGGAATCGTCGCCGTGAACGCGAACCGTGAACGCGAACCCGACGGCACGGATAGGGCGGTAGACGCCCTGGATGCGGTGGGCCATCACCGAGTTCTCGACGATGTGGCCGATGGTGGCGGGTTCGACCCCGCGAACAGCGTCCAGAAGGGAGGTTTCGGGCAACGAAGGGCGTGCGTGGATCAGCATCAAGGCAGTCTCCTCAACTCGCCAGGGCGGGAACGCGGTGGCGCAGCGCCGGGACCTTGCGGCGCACGTCGTCGATGACCTCGGGCCGGAGGTCGGTGAAGATCACGCCCTCGACATCGGACGCCTTGGCGACGACCACGCCCCAGGGGTCCACCACCAGGCTGCGGCCGTAGGTCCGCCGGTTGGGCGGGTAGGAACCCATCACGCCGGCGGCGACCACGTACGCCTGGTTCTCGATGGCGCGGGCGCGCAGCAGCGTCTCCCAATGGTCCTTGCCTGTCTCCAGCGTGAAGGCGGCAGGCACCGTGATGACCTTGGCGCCCGCGTCGGCGAGCCGGCGGTACAGCTCGGGGAAGCGGAGATCGTAGCAGATGCTCATGCCCAGCGTCCCGAAGCCGGGGATCTCGGCGGTCACCGGCCGGTCGCCGGGCTTGACGTGGTCCGACTCGCGGTAGACCATGTCGGCGCTGAGGTCCACGTCGAAGAGGTGGATCTTGCGATAGCTGGCGTGGATGCGGCCGTCGGGCCCCACCAACACGCTGGTGTTGTAGACGCGCTCCTCCTCGTCGGAGAGCTCCGGGATGCTTCCGCAGACGATCCAGGCGTCGCTGGAGCGCGCGATCTCCTGGAACCCCTGGATGGTGGGGCCGGGGATCGGCTCGGCAGCGGCCAGCTTCCCGTCGTCTGGCCCGAGGTAGCTCAGGTTCTCCGGGAGGACGACCAGGTCGGCCGATGCGGCCGCCTCTCGGGCGAACCCGTGCGCCTTGCGAACGTTCGCCTCCTTGTCATCCTGGACGTTGATCTGCACGACTCCGACTCGCATGCTCACGCCTCCTGTCAACTGCCGGCGGTAGTCGGCGTCTCGCCGAACTCCCGCGCGGCCAGCTCGATGCCGTACTGGAGGTGCCGGCGCATGGCGCTTCCGGCCCGCTCCGGCTCCTGTCGCTTGATGCCGTCGAGCACCTCCCAGTGCTCTTCATTCGCCGGTCTCGCGCGTCCTTCGACCAGCAGCGCACGATGCCGGATGCGGTGCGTCAGCGCCCCCAGCTCCTCACCGAGTTGCCGCAGGACGTCGTTCTTGCACGCGGCCAGCAGCAGGATGTGGAACTGCGTGTCCTCCTCGCCCCCGACGCCTCCCGCCCGGATGTCCGCGTCCATGGCGCGGAGCGCCTCCTCCATCTGCTCGATGTCGCGGTGGTCACGCCGCATGGCTGCGTACTCCGTGGCGGCCACCTCGATCGCCATGCGCGCTTCCGCGACGTCGAGCATGGACGGCTGGCTGTCCAGCCGGGCGAGCCGCGCCTGCAGCAACGCCGACGGGACCTGTTGCACGAACACGCCGCGCCCCTGATGCATGCGGACGATGCCTAGCGCGGCGAGGCTCACCAGCGCCTCGCGCAGTGTCGAGCGGCCAACGCCGAGTTGCTCGCAGAGCGCACGCTCGGGGGGCAGGGCGCTCCCTGCCGTGAACCGGCCCGACACGACGGCTTCCCCGATCTCGCGCGCCACGGCCTCGTACAGCTGGACGTTCCGCATCTCCCTCACCCGATACACTCCACCCGGCAACCCCCAAGATCCCCAGATTCAGCGTGCCCAGCAACTCGATCATCGATACCGTCCCAAGAGCCGTCTGGGACGGCCCTTCCAACCCTCGGATTGTCGATGAACGGCAGGTTACCTGGTTGTCAGACCAATTGTCAACGGCGTAGGTTGTGTACTCGCGGTGGCCGCTCGCGCGGTCGGGTCACGAGACGCAGCCGCAGCCGGAGGAACCACCGGGCCATGCCGCTCGCCCACGTGCTCACGTCGTCCACCCCCATGGTCGCGGTCATCGCCGTTGGCGCGGCCGGCATCGTGACCGGTCTCACCGGCTTCGGCTTCGCGCTGGTGAGCGTTCCGATCCTGATGCTGGTCCTCCCACCGGCGAGCGTGGTGGCCACCGTGCTGGTGATCGGCGAGATCACCGACGTCGTCAACGTCATGAGCGCACGGCGCCATGTCGACCATGCCGTGCTCCGCGGCCTCCTCCTGCCGGCAACGCTCGGCATGCTCCTGGGCGCCGCGGCGCTGCACCTGGTTCCACCGGCGGGGTTGCGGCTCACAGCCGCAGCGGCGGTCGTGACGTTCACGGGGTTGCTACTGCGACGCGGAAGGGGAAGCAACGGGACGGGCCCCGGATGGCGCACGCTGGCAGCCAGCGTCAGCGGCCTGCTCACGACGGCGGTAGGGCTTAGCGGACCGCCCATCGTGCTCTATCTCGACGCGGCCATGCGCGACAAGCACCGCTCACGGGCCACGCTCGCCGCCTACTTCGCAGCCATCAGCCCGGCCGGGTTGGCTTTAGTGGTGGCGCACGGCGGCTTCCCAGCCGGCACCTGGCCACCGATCCTGTACCTTACGCCGGTCGCGCTACTCGGCCGCACCGCCGGCAGCGTACTGCACCGTTGGACCACGCCCCAGGTTTTCCGGACCATCACCCTCGCGGTGACACTGATAGCCGGCCTGAGCGGCGCGTTCTCCGCCCTCGTCGCGCTGCTGTACCGGGCGTGAGCGCGCGCGGCGGACCCACCACCGTCGCCTGACGGCGAATCGACCGCGCGCGGCCAGCACCGCGTCCAGCGCGCGTTAGCTCTGCGCCATGCTCTCCTCCGTACCGGAGGCGATCATGCCGTCGCGCTCCTCGCGGGTGTCAAAGCGCGCCACCCTGACCAGGAAGGTGCGCCCGTCACCGAGGTCCTCGAGCGTCATGGTCTCCACCACTGCGCTGCCAGCTCGGGCCGGGTCATGGCCCGCCACACGCGCTCCCGCTCGGCGTTGAAGACCCGCTCCACACGGATCTGGCGGCCGGACGGCAGCGTGAGGGCATGCCTCACCGCATCGCCCTCGGTCGACACCGTCATGACGCGCTCGTCTTCGTGCGCTCGAGGACCGCGTCGAGCCGGGCCAGCCGCGCCTCGAGCAGACGCCGGTAGCCGGCGATCCAGGCGGACGCCTCCTCCAGGCGCCTCGGCCCCAGCGTGCAGCGGCGCACGCGCCCCACCTTCTCGGTCTTCACCAACCCCGCGTCCTCGAGCACCTGCACGTGCTTGCGTACGCCGGTGAGGCTCATGCCGAAGGTCTCGGCCAGCTCCCCGATGGAGGCGTCATGGTGCCCCAGGCGCTCCAGGATGCCGCGTCGGGTGGCGTCGGAGAGGGCGCCGAAGGCGGCGTCCAGGCGCTGTGCATACTGAACCATGTAGTTGACTCTAGGGAGCCCGGCCAGCCGTTGTCAAGGCGCCCCGTGGAACAGGCGCCTCTACCCCTTACCGCGGCACGATCCTTCGCTCCCCGATCGCCCGAAGCGCGGCGAGGACCGGTCGGCCTCGTCAGGGGGCAGACAGGACCTTGACCGGCGAGGGCTCGTTCGATCCGCTCCCGCTTCCCACCTGACCGTAGTCGTTCAGTCCCCAGGCGTAGACGTTCCCCGCGGCATCCATGGCCAGCGTCTGGTCGGCGTCGTAGTTCCCGCCCGACGACAGCGCCTTGGGATGATCGATGGTGAGCACCTGCACAGGCACGTGGCTGTCGGTCGAGGTGCCGGTGCCGAGGTCGCCGCTGCCCCCGTAGCCCCAACCCCACACGTGTCCGTCCGGCGTCACCGCGAAGCCGTCGTACGCCCCGGCCGCGATCATGGTGACGCCGCTGAGGCTCGTGAGCTTCTCCGGCGCATGCTGGTCCGTGATCGTGCCGTCACCGAGCTGCCCGTAGTCGTTGCGCCCCCACACCCACACGCTGCCGTCGCCCTCGAGCGCCATCGCGTGCGCTCCCGCCGCCGACACCGCCACGACGTTGCTGAGGCCGGGGACCTTCACCGGTGCGTGACGGTCGGTCGTGGTGCCGTCGCCGAGCTGCCCGTATGCGTTGGACCCCCAGGCGTAGACGCTGCCGCCCGCGGTGAGCGCGAGCGAGAAGCCGTAATCCGGCGAGGTGTAGTGATTGCCCCCGGCCGACACCGCCACCACGCCGCTCAGACCGGACACCGCCACCGGCACGTCGCGTTCGGTCGTGGTGCCGTCGCCGAGCTGGCCGTTGGCATTGAGGCCCCAGGCGTAGACACTCCCGCCGCGGGTGAGCGCCAGGGAGTGGTCGAGACCCGCTGCGATGGACACCACGCCGCTCAGGCCGGGGACCTGGACCGGCGTGTAGCTGTCGGCCGTGGAGTTGATGCCGAGCTGCCCGTAGGCGTTGTAGCCCCAGGCCCACACCGTTCCGTCCTGCGCCAGCGCCAGCGAGTGCCCGCTTTCGAAGTCGCCTCCCGCGGCGAGCGACACCACGGCGGGCAGGCCATGGACCTGCACGGGCGTGTCCCGTCCCGTGGTGGAACCGTCACCGACCTGGCCGTCGGCGTTGTACCCCCAACCCCATACGCTGCCGTCGGAGAGCAGCGCCAGGGAGTGCCACGCCCCCGCGGCGACCTGCATGTGCGAGGCGGAGTTGGAGCCCGGGTTGAGCGTCCCGCACGCCGTCAACCCCGTGACGAGCGATACCACGACCAGCAACCCCAGCGACCGCCGCATGGAGCCCTCCTCCGCCATCGCCGACGACGAACCGCATCGTCGGGCCCGGCTGGCAGCAGATTGGACCTTCGCCACCGATCATGGCATGTCCAGCCGCACGGCAGCCGGTTCTCGGAGTTGCCTCCTGCCCCCGAGCCTCACAACGGCCTGAGCTGCTCCTCGATCGAGCGGGTCTTCTCGGTCACCTCGCCGCCCGTATGGCGCGTCGTCTTGCGCTCGACCAGCATCACCAGGCACTCCCGCTCGGCGACCGGGTTGTGCCGGACCCCCCGCGGGACCACGAAGGCATCACCCGTCCGGAGGACGACGCTGCCCGACGTCAGCTCGATGCGCAGCTCACCCTCGAGGACGACGAACAGCTCGTCCTCCGCGTCGTGTGCGTGCCAGGTCAGGGAACCCTGCAGCCTGGCCACCTTGACGTAGTGCTCGTCCAGCTCCGCCACCACGCGCGGCGACCACGATTCGTCCAGGCCGGCCGCCGCGCGCACCAGGTGGACGGGCTCGAGGCGGTCCCGCCGCGGGTCGGAGGCGTCGGTCATGCGCCGTCGCCGTCCCGGCTCAGCCGACCAGCCTGGCGTCGAGCGTGATCTCCACCCCGGCGAGAGCGGCCGAGACCGGGCAGCCGGCCTTGGCGGCGGTGGCCTGCTCCCGGAACTCGTCCTCGCTGATGCCGGGCACGGTCGCCTCGCACGTGAGGTGGCTCTTGGTGATGCGGAAGCCCGCCTCCTGCCGCTCGATGGTCACCTTGGCCTCGGTGGTGATGGCCGCTGGCGGATGCCCCGCGCGGCTCAGGTTCCCCGACAGCGCCATGCTGAAGCAGCCGGCGTGGGCGGCGGCGATGAGTTCCTCGGGGTTGGTGCCGGTTCCCTCCTCGAAACGCGAGGAGAAGCTGTAGCGCCCCTCGAAGGCCCCGCTCCCGAAGCTCATCGTGCCCGAGCCTTCCCTCAGCGTGCCCTCCCACCGTGCGCTCGCTCGACGTGTCGGCATGGCTGCTCCTTCCCTCATGCTGCTTTGCGCTGGGCCCTGCGGCCGTGTGCGGCTGCCATTCTCGCCCGGCCCAGGGGCCCGTGTCGTCGCCCGCCACACCCATGCCTGCCCGGGACTGCCTGGTATCCTTTCGCGGTAGAAGGCGGCGCGGAACCCGTGCGCCGGAGAGACCGTGACGAGCATCCCCCACCGGACCCAGCAACGCCGACGCGGCGGGCCCCGCGCAGCGAGGCCGCCGGGGCTCGCCGTCGCGGTAGTGCTGGTGATGGCCTGGAGCGCCGCCGGGCTGGGCACGGCTGCCGCCCATGGCACCCTCATCCGCGGGTCGCTCACCCTGGCGCCCGACCCGCCGCGGCCCGGTCAGCCGATGGTGCTGACGATCGAGCTGGCGAACACCCGCGACAACCCGGTCGAGGGCGCGAAGCTGGCGGCCGTGCTGACGGCGGAGGCGCCGGCCGGCTCCGGCGCCACCGTCAAGCCGCTCACCATCCCTCTGCAGGAGTACCAGGAGCCTTACGGAACCTACCGCGCGGAGCTCGCGGCGCCGATGGCCGGCAGCTACACCCTCACCGTCCACGACCGCACCAATCCCGGCGAGGACACCACGGCCAGCGTGCCCCTGCGCATCGGGGGGAACGTCGCCAACGGCACCCGCGGCTTCACCTTCCCGGGGTCCGCGCAAGGCTCGAGCTCGGTGACGACCTGGCTGGCGTGGCTCATCGGCGTGCCGCTGGTCGTCGGCATCGTGGTGACGATCCTGGTGCGGCGCTCCAGTCAGGGCCCCGCGGAACCCGACCAGGGCGGCCACTGAGCGACCCGCGGGGCCCCGCCCACCCGACGCGGCCCGCCTCGCGCGGCGGGCGGGGCCCCGCGCCCGAGCCCGGCCCCGTCAGCCCCGCAGGTACGACGCCCCGTTCACGTCGATGATCGCGCCGGTGGAGAAGAAGGCCTCCTCCGAGGCGAGGAACAGCACCGCGTGCGCGACCTCCTCGGGGCGTGCCACGCGGCCCAGCGGGCTCTGCGCCCGGATGGCGTCGCCGCCCGGTCCCTCCAGGCGGCTGCTGGCCATCGCCGTCTCCACGAAGCCCGGCGCCACCACCCCGACGCCGATGCCGTGCGGCGCGAGGTGCTGCGCCAGGGACTGGCTCATGGCGTGCAGGCCGGCCTTGCTGGCACCGTAGGCAGGCTGGTCGGGCTCGCCGCGGAAGGCGCCGCGCGAGCCCACGTTGACGATCCGGCCGCCTCCGTGCGCCATCATGTGGCGCGCCGCCACGTAGCTGGTGTTGGCCGGCGCCACCAGGTTGACGGCCAGGATGCGTTGCCAGGCGGCCTGCCAGGCCTCGTAGTCGACGGCGTCCAGCGGATGGTGCACGCCGATGCCCGCGCAGTTGACGAGCACGTCCAGCCCGCCGAGCGCCTCCACCGCGCTCTCCACCACCCGCCGCGCGGTTCCGGCGTCCGCCAGGTCGCCGCCCAGCGCGACGTGCCCGCCGCCGGCGAGCGAGCGCAGCGTCTCCTGCGCCGCCGCCTCGTTGTCGCGGTAGCCCACCGCCACGCGCGCGCCCCTGTCGGCGAAGGCCCGCGCGATCGCCCGGCCGATGCCGCGTGCACCGCCGGTGACCAGCACCCGCTTGTTCGTGAAGTCCATGGCGTCCTCCCGTGGCTCTAGCCTCCGCAATCTAACGCAGGTCTCATCGCCGTCCAACCACCACGGCCCACCATGGAGGCAACAGCGAAGCGCCCCCCTTCAGAAGGAGGTTCCCATGGCCGCGAGCGTCCTGCTCGACCGTCCGGCGACATTGAAGACCAGCACCCAGGTTCTGGCGCCCGACCGTTGGGAGGGGCAGACGGGCTGCCACGTCGGCCCCTTCCGCGACCTGCGCGCGGCGGAGAGCTTCGCGAACGCGCTGGTCGACTTCGGCCGTTACGAGACGTTGCGCGAGCAGGTGGTGGTGAACGACGACGGCGTCTTCGTCGAGGTCCGCCGCGTGCTGGCCTGACTCCCGGCGCGAGCCGCGGCCGGCTCAGCCAGGCGCGGCGTCGTGCGGCCCGCGCCACGGGTCGGCGTCCCCGTCCCGTCGCCAGCCGGGCGCACGGATCGGCAAGGGGTTGGCGGGCCAGCCCGCCCCCAGCCGCCGGCGGCAGGCCTGCCAGCTGGGGACGCCCCCCGAGGCGTCCGGGGCCTCCACGCAGTAGGCGCCCACGGCGGCGGCCGTGCGGAGCGCCTCCTCGGGCCCCAGCCCCCGCAGCAGCGCCGCGATGAAGCCCGCGCAGGTGGCGTCGCCGGCGCCCACCGTGTTCACCACGTCCGCCTTCAGGCTGGGCGCCCACAGCTCACGCCCCGCCCACGCCGCCACGTCCTCGGGGCGGCCGCGCCCCATGCGGCGCAGGCTCGCGGCGTCCCCGGTGCGCAGGTAGACGCCCTCCGCGCCCATCTTGAAGAGCACCATGCGCGCGCCCATCGCGATCAGCTCGCCCGCCAGGCGGGAGACCCGGGCGGGCCCGTCGCCCGCGGCACGGCCGCCGTGGCGCGGCGTCCCCTCGGCCGCCTCCGGCTCGCGCAGCAGCACCAGCAGCTCCTCGAAGCTCGGCATGAACACGTCGGTGTGGACCAGGCTCCGCCCCAGGATCGCGCGCCAGTCGGCCCTGGCCGACGCAGACGCGGGGTCGGGCATGGCCATGTCGAGCGACACCGTGGCACCGCGCCCCCGCACGCCGCGCAGCAGCTCCGCCAGGGCCTCGCCGCCGTCCCGGTAGAGGCGCGGCATCAGGGGCGGGTACCCGAAGTGGAGCAGCCGGGCGCCGTCCACCAGATCGAGGTCGATGGTGTCGGCGTCGAAGGCCGTGTTGGCCCCCGGCTCGTGGAGGAACATGCGCTCGCCGTCGGGCGGCGTGAGCACCATGGTGTAGGAGGTGGCCGCGCCCGGCACCGTGGCGATGCCGCTGACGTCGCGGGCGCCGCCGCGGCGCAGCGCGGCGCGCAGCAGGTCCCCCAGCGCGTCGTCCCCGACCGTGCCCATGAGCCTGGTCCGGACGCCCAGCCGCTGCAGAGCGAGGCCGGTGTTGGAGACCGCGCCGCCGGTGGCCAGGCGCGTGTCGTGGACCTCGACCAGGCCGCCGGGCTCGAGCGCCAGCCTGCCGGGCGCCACGCGGCAGACCAGGTCGAGGCAGACGTGCCCGGCCACCACCACCTCCGGCGCGCCGGGCGCCGCCCCGTCCGCGGCGCCGGCAGCGCCGTCCCGCACCCTCATGGCGAGCGCGCCTCCCGGCCGCTCACGCGCGGGCATGCACGCGCATGAGGCGGATCTTCTCGCGGGCGACCCGCCTCAACGCGTCCCGGACGACCGGCAGCACCTCGTAATGCACCTGCGCGCCGGGGGCCGCCTCGCGCCAGGCGCTCACCGTCGCACGGAACAGGGCGGCGCCGATGTTCACCTTCACCACCCCCAGCTCGGTGGCCCGCGCCAGGTCGTCGGCCGGGATGCCCGAGCCGCCGTGGAGCACGAGCGGCCCCCGCACCGCCTCGGCGATCGCCTCCAACCTGCCCAGGTCGAGCTTGCTCGGCTGGCCGTGCCGCGACCCCACCGAGCACGCGACCATGTCGGCGCCGGTCTCGCGCATCAGCGTGACGGCCGCGTCGGGCTCGGTCAGGTGGACGCCGCCATCGCCCTCGCCCGCACCGAAGCCCCCCGCCGCGACCTCCATGGAGGCGCCGGCGGCATGGGCCACGGTGGCGATGGTGCGGGAGCGCGCCACGTTCTCCGCCAGGGGCAGCTCGTCGCCGTCGAACATCACCGAGGAGTAGCCGGCGCGCAGGCAGGCCGTGGCGCGCTCGAGCCCGTCGCCGTGGTCGAGGTGCAGCATGACCGGCACGCTGGCCTCCTCCGCCAGGGCGCGCACCATGGCCGCGAAGACGTGCGGTGTCGCCTGGTCGAGGTCGCCCGGGTAGGTCTGCAGGATGACGGGCGCCTTCTCGGCCTCCGCCGCCTCGATGCAGGCGCGCCCCATCTCCAGGCTGGAGACGTTGAAGGCCGGCATGGCGTAACGGCCGGCGAGGGCGTCGCGGATCAGCGTGCGACCGTCGGTGATGAATGGCATGGACCCCACCTCCACGGCGCGCGGTCGGGTGAGGGAACCCGCGCCGGACGTGACGCTTACGCATCCCGGCGCGCCGCCCGCTGGAGCGGCCGCGCCGGCCGAGAGCGGCGCCCGCGCCCCGGGGGCGGCGCCGCGGCCCGCCTCGAGCCTGACACGGCCGCCGCGACCGCGTCACGGTGCTTCCGCCCCGCCGCGAGCGCGCCGCGCCCATCAGCGCCAGCCGACGGGCACGGCGCCCAGGGCGGCGATGGCATCGGGGGCGTGGCCGCGCTCCCGGAGGGGTGCCACCACATCGCGCTGCAGGTCGGGCAGGTAGCAGGCGACCAGGTCCCCGTCCCCTTCGGGCTCGACGCGCACCGTTCCGAGGGCGGCAGGCAGGAGGCAGGACTCCGCCCGCTCGAGCCGCTCCGACCCGCCGTCGTAGCGCAGGCTCACGGCATCGCCGAGGTTGGTCAAGGTGGTGCAGCGCCGCGGTCCGGCGCCGACGCGGTGGGGCTCCGAGAGGGCCCACCGCTCCAGCGCGAAGTGGGGGCCGGCGCACCCCATGGTGCGGCGGTTGGCGCCCTCCTCCAGCAGCAGCCCGGGGTTCGGCCGCGGATAGCGGTCCCGGCGGAGCTCGTCGAGCGTCTCCCGGATGTTCCGCCGCCAGGCATCGCCGTCGAGCTCGTTGCCGTAGAGGTCGTGCGGCATGACCGACTGCCCCAGGTCGGACGTCTGCTGCAGCTCGAAGATCAGCGTGTCGGGTCCGAAGGCGTGCAGCACGCCGCCGGGGACGTACACGGTGTCGCCCGCCCGGACGGGGTAGCGGTACATGACGCGGTCGAAGTCCTGCTCCAGGAAGGCGGCCGTGAGGTCCTCGTCGCTGAGGCCCGGCCGCACCCCGACCAGGACGCTCGCCCCCGGCGCCGCCCAGAGGACGTGCCATGCCTCGGTCTTGCCGTTGGGCTCGCCGTACTTGTCGCGCGCGGTGGCGTCGTCGGCATGGAGATGCACGGGGAGCATGTGGCTGGCGTCGAGCAGCTTCTCCAGCAGCGGGAAGTGCGGGCCGCGCCAGCGCTCGCCGACCAGAGCGCCCGGCTGCCGTTCGACGAGGTCGCGCAGGCTGGTCCCGGCGAGGGGGCCGTTGCGGACGGTGGCGATGGCGTCACGATAGTCGCTCACCTCCCAGCTCTCGGCGACGGTCCCCTGCGGCAGCCCCGTCTTGCCCAGGCGATCCGCGATGAGGCGCTCCCCGAAGCTGTAGGTCCGGACGTGGAAGCTGAGCTTGAGCGGGTAGAGCTCCATGGATCACCTCGAAAGCGTCCGCCTGACGGCGGGTCGGCGGCCTCTCCGGCGTCGGCCCGGGCGGGCGGTCATCCCTTGACCGCCCCGAACGTGAGCCCCCGTACCACGTAGCGCTGCGCCAGCAGCGCGGCCACCACCGGCGGCAGGATCGCGACCAGCGTCCTCACGCTGATCAGGTTGAACTGGATGCCCTGCACGCCCGTGCCCGAACCGATGAGCAGGGGCAGGGTCTGGGTGGTGGGGCCGGTGAGGATGAGCGCGAACAGGAACTCGTTCCAGCTGAAGGCGAAGGAGATGAGCCCGGCGGCAACCAGGCCGGCCGCCGCGAGCGGCATCGCCACGAGCCAGAACGTCTGCATGCGGTTGGCCCCGTCCACCAGCGCCGCCTCCTCGAGCTCGATGGGCAGCTCGCGGAAGATCGAGCGCATGATCAACACTACGAAGGGCATGTTGAACGTGGTGTGCGCGATGACCACCGAGGTGAGGTTGTTGAGCAGCGTCCGGCTCCCGGTGGCCATGCAGAGCAGCTGCAGGGGTTGCGGGACATGCAGCCCGTCCAGCCCCAGCGGCTGGCAGGCGGAGCGCATCATCAGCAGGAACGGCACGATGACCACCGCAGGCGGCAGGAAGCGCTGCGACAGGAACCAGATGGAGAGGTTCAGGTTGTCCGGGTAGCGGTACCGGAAGCGAGCCAGGGCGTACCCGGCGAGGGTGCCCAGCACCAGCGCGAGGCCGGTGCTGACCAGGGCCACGATCAGGCTGTGGCTCGCCGCCGACACCAGGCCGCTCTGCCCGCTCAGCTCCGCGCGCCAGGTGTCCAGCGTGGGCTTGAACTGCAGCCAGGGGATGAACCACGGCTTGTAGGTGTCCTGCAACCGCATGATCGAGTTGCGCAGCGCCCACACGAAGGGGAACGCCGACCAGATCGTCGCCAGCACCAGCAGCACGACGAACGACGCGACCTGGAGGGGTGAACGCCGACGGCGCACGTCAGTCCTCCCCGAAGATGCTGATGCGGAGCTTGCCGACGAACAACAGCACGTTCACCACGATCAGCACCAGGACGAGCAGCAGGAACCCCAGCGACGCCGCCGAGCCCAGCGCGAACGAGTTGAACGCCACCCGCCACACCAGCATGGTGTAGGTCTGGGTGGCGATGCCGGGCCCGCCCTTGGTGAAGGCGAAGGGGATGTCGATGGTCTTGAACGCCTCCACCGTGATGAGCAGGAGCGCCAGGGCGATCATCGGCCGCAGCAGCGGCAACGTGATGAAGCGGAACACGTCCCAGCCGCGGTTGGTCTCGAGGCTGGCGGCCTCGTAGACCTCCTCGGGGATGCCCTGCATGCCGGCCAGCAGCACCAGGAACGCGAAGGGCGTCCAGCGCCAGATCTCCAGCATCACCACGGCGACGGCGGCGCCGTGCGGGCTGGAGCCCCAGTTCACGGCCAGCGAGGTGTGCAGGCCGACCGCGCCGAGGAGGCCCTGCAGGCCCTGCAGCAGGCCGTTGATGGGCCCGCTCTGGGCGAACAGGATGACGGCCAGGTAGCCGATGCCTACCGGCGTGGCGAAGAGCGGGATCATGAACAGCATGCGGAAGAAGTTGCGACCGATGAGGCGCTGGCTGACCAGCATCGCCAGGCCCAGGCCGAGCGCGAGGGCGGCGGCCACCGTGACCACCACCAGCACGGCCGTGAAGCTGAGGGCGCTCCAGAACTGCGCGTCGTGGAAGTCGGCGGCGTAGTTGCCGAGGCCGACGAACGTCTCCCGCTGGCCGAGCCGGGCGCGCTGGAAGCTGAGGATCAGCGCGTGGATCAGCGGGTAGAGCGTGAACGCCAGCGTCCATAGCGCCGCCGGCAGGATGAACCAGTTGCGGGCGGTGCCCAAGCCGATGCGCAGGCCGCGCCGCCGCGTGGCGGCGGCCGTCACGTCCATGTCCGCGCTCCCGCGAACAGGAGCGTTGGGCGCCCTTTCGGGCGCCCAACCTCACGTGACGTCATGCGCAGGCCCATGTGGATGATGGTAGCCGCATCGAGCGGCTGACGCGTAGGTGCTTTCGTCTACTTCAGCGACTCCTGGAACACGCTGATCTGCTGCTGCCGGCCGGTCTGGTCGGTGGTGGTGTTCCAGCGCGTCGCCACCTGATCGAGCGCCTGCTGCGCGGTCATCTGGCCGGTGATCGCGGCCTGGAGGTTCTGCTCCAGCGCCAGGTCGTAATCGGGCGTGCCCGGGATGCGGAGGTACTCGTACGCCGGCTCCGTGAAGTTCCTGGCGTAGGCGTCGGAGATCTGCTTGATGTCGTCCGCGTTGAAGCCCGCGCTCAGGTAGTTCTGGATGTCGGCCGCGCCGTTGGGCGGCAGGAAGTCGGTGTGCCGCCCGAGGTCGACGCCGTCGAAGCCCCAGCGGGCGTTCCACAGGTGCATGGAGGGGCTGGAGAGGAAGGCGAACAGGGCGTACGTGGCGTCGGCGTGCTGCGACAGCGAGGACACCATGCCCGACCAGCTGGCGCCGGCCTCGTTGCCGACCTGGTTGGGCTGGCTGCGCGTGACCCAGCTCTTGCTGGCCAGGTTGTAGACCTGCGTCGAGCCGGGCACGGCCGCCACGCCGAGGTGACCCTTGACGGGCGAGTTGCCGTCCGGGGACTCGATGATCGTGCCGGTGTCGCCGAAGTTGATCTGGAACACCGCGGTGCCCTGCGCGAACATGTTGAAGGAGGTCCCGAGGTCGATGGACGCCGGGTCCTTGGGGCCGCACTTGTAGAGGTCGACGAAGGTCTGCAGGCCCTTCACGGCGGCCGGGTTGTTGATGAGCGGATCCATCGTCTGCGGGTCGAACTGCAGGGTCTGACTGAAGCCCTGCGCGGCCTCGCCCGGCACCACGCCGTACTGCGCGGCGATGGCACGGTAGTACTCGAAGAACTGGCTGCCGATCTGGGCCGGCTCGACGATCCCGTAGAGCGAGCTACCGCTGTTCAGCGGGTCCGTGCCGTTGAAGTAGCAGGCCTCCTTCACGAGCTGGTCGAGCGTGGTGGGGACCGCCAGGTCCTCGCCGGTCGCCTGCTTGTAGGCCGCCTGCACGGACGGGTTGTCGAGCACGTCCTTGCGGTAGTAGAGCACCACGCCGTCGGAGTCCCACGGCGCGGCGTACCAGGTATCGCCCCAGCGGTACAGCCGCTGCAGGCTGGGCTCGAGCGTGCCGTCGAGGCCCCAGCGGGTGGGATCCTGGTTGGTGTTGTCGAAGACCGCCGGGTACTCGGCCGACTTCATGTAGTCGTTGAGCGGAACGATGAAGTTGCCGGAGACCAGGCTGCCCATGAAGGCCATCGGCACGATGAACCCGTCATAGGCACCGGTGCCGGTGCGGACGTCGTTGAACATGACCGGCGCCAGGTCGTCGAAGGGTTTCTGGACCACGTTGACCTTGGCGCCCGTGAGCTGCTCGAAGGCGGGCACCCAGTTGATGATGCCGCCCGAGATGGCGCCCTTGTCCCCCGCCTGGAGCGTCACCACGTTCAGGGTGACGCCGGTGAAGGGCTTCCTGGCGCTGGCGCCGTTCGCCCACGCGTTGCCGATGAGCGTGCCGAGCTCGCCGGGTGCGAACGTCACGGTGTCGCCCGGGTAGAGGCTCTTCACCACGAACGAGCCGTCGGCGTCGTGGGTGACGTAGTTGCCTTGCGCGAACGCAAGGGACGCCGCGACCACCACGAGCGCCACCAGGACTGTCTGCAAGCTGCGATGTGTCGCCATCGAAACCCCCTCCCAAGGGTCGTTGCCGGCCGTGCGCCGGCTGGCCCCCACGGCAGCCCGTCCGCCCGGGACCGGTCTCCATCCACATCACCTGCGCATGACCTGGCGGCACCGGACTCACCGTCGAGCACGGTCGCGCCGGTCATGTGAGCGCTCTTACGCTAGGGGGCCGATCCTCGCCCTGTCAAGATGACAATGTCTGTCCAACGGTACACGGATCTTCCGTGAACGCTCTCATGAGAGACGCCGGCAGGCCGCCGCTGGCGGGCCCGTACGGACATCCTCCCGGTCACACCGCCAGCATGAACTCCCGCAGCTCGTAGCCTTGCGCCAGCTTGCCGAAGCCCAGCGTCGGGCCGGACGCGATGCGCAGGCCGGGCAGGCGCAGCAGCCGGGTGAGGAAGACGTCCGCCTCCTCCAACGCCAGGTACGCGCCGGGGCAGCGGTGATGGCCGTCGCCGAACGCCAGCGCGTAGGGCTGCACGCCCTTCGCCGGGATGACGCGGTCCGGCCGCAGCGTCAGCGGCTCGCTGCCGACCGCCTGCTCGTCGGCGTTGGCGCCGCGCAGGTCGACCGCCACCAGGGTGCCGGGCGCGAGCGTCTCGCTGCGGCCGCCGACCTCCAGCGTGAGGCCCTCGGTCACGCGGCGGAACAGCCGCCCCACCACCGGCTCGAGCCGGACGAGCTCGGACAGGAAGCGCTTGCGGTCCTCGACGTCGCGCGCCAGGTAGTCGCTCCTGAGCGCGTCGTCCTCGAGCAGGTGCCAGGCGGCCATGCTGATGAACTCGCGGGTGGTCACCATCCCCGCGGCCCCGAAGGTGATGGCCTCGATGAGGATGTCGGGGTCGCGGTAGCCCTTGCCGATCAGATGGGAGATGACGTCGTCGCGCGGGGCGGCGCGGCGCGCGCGGATGGCGGGACGCACGTCGTGGCGGTAGAAGCGCAGCATCCGCCCCTGCGTGCGCAGGAAGGTGAACAGGCGGTCGGGGCGCCACGAGAACGGCGCCGGGTCGATGGCGAAGAAGGCGTCGAGGCGCCGGTCCATGCGCCCGTCCAGACTGTCGGTCAGCCCCACCACCTCGGCCGCCACCCGCACCGCCAGGCGCATGCCGATCGCGCTGAGATCGCCGCCGCCCGCGCGCCGGAGCTCGTCCACCAGCGCATCGGCGAGGTCCTCCATCATGGCGCGGTAGCGCTCGCTGGCCGCCACCGGGGTGAAGTAATGGGCGGTCGCGATGCGTTGCTGACGGTGCTCGTCCCCCTCCTGGAACAGGATGGGGCGCTTCAGAGGCAGCCCGCGCCGCTGCATGCTCTCGCTGTTGAAGCCCGCCTGGCGCACCTGCGCGCCGGCGCGCAGCACCGCCCGCGCCAGCTCCATGGAGCGCACCACCACGCTGCCGTCGGCGAGGCGCTCGAAGGCGGGCGCGTCGCCGCCGACGGGATCATGGGGCGAGCGGCTGCGGCGGGTTCCTGCGAGGGCCGCGGAGACGCCGCGAGGGCCGCGCGGGCCGATCTGCGCTGCGGGGATGGGGCGGTGGGCAGGCATGCGTTATGATACACACCATCTCGTTTTGGCGGGCGCGCGCCGCTACCTTGCCGCCGGCCGCGCGCCGCTGCCGCGGCCGGCGGGTATACTCGCGCTGCCCATGGGCGACGGCGAGGGGTCCCGGCGGCACACCGACCTGCGGGTGGAGCGCACCCGCCGCAGGCTCGCCCATGCCATGGTGGAGCTCACCCTCGACCGCGGCTACGACTCGGTCACCATCCGCGACCTGACGCAGCGGGCCGACATCGGGTACGCCACCTTCTTCCGCCACTACAGCGACAAGGAGTCGCTCCTCCGGGAGCTGCTCGACGACGTGCTGGCAGAGCTCATGGCGCTGATCGAGCCGGTGTCGGGCGACGCCGACGCCGCCCAGACGGGCACCCTGGTCTTCCGCCACGCGCAGGAGAACGCCGCCCTCTACCGGGTGCTGCTCGCCAGCCGCTGCTCCGTCGACATGATGGGGCGCATCTACGAGGTGGGCAGCGACGGGATGCGGCGCAGCTTCGTGCCCACAGCGGGCAGCGACGTCCCCTTCGAGATCGCGGCCAACCACGTGGTGCGGGCGTTCTTCGCGCTCATCGAGTGGTGGCTCGAGCACGACATGCCCTACCCTCCCGAGGCGATGGGCAGGGTCTACCAGGCCCTCATCCTGGCCCCGACCCGCGCGGTCGCATTCGAGCCGCGTCGCGACTGAGGCGACCGCCGGGACGCGAAGCGCCCGCCGCTGCCTCGTTCAGGATGCAAGCCTCACCCGGGGGCGACGACGCGTGACGCATCGCGCACGCCAGCCGGCTCTCGACGCACCCCCATGAGCACCCCCTGGAAGCCGCTCCCGGCCGCGGTGACGGGATCGCTTCCGCGTGGAAGCTCCGACTTTCGACGCATCGCGTGTGCACAGGAGTATCGTTTCAGGTGAACGCGTGGGGGGCATCAGACAAGGGAGGAAGGGCGCGCATAGGCGCGCCCCGACTCTTGCCGGCAACTACCCGCCGCGCGAGCAAGCCAGGGCGCGGGGCCGCGCGCGCCGGCGTCCCACCCTCCCGCCCGGGCAGGCTCGGCCCGCAGGCGGCCAGCCGAGCGCCCCGCGCGACTCGCCGGGCCTCACCCCAGATCCGCCAGCAGCGCGGCGAACAGGGCCAGCCGCCTCGGGATCTCCGAGCGCAGGATGTGCTCCTCCCGGGTATGGTCGGCGAAGCCGACCGGGCCGAGGCCGTCGAGGGTCGCCACCCCCATGGCGGCGGTGAAGTTGCCGTCGGAGGCGCCCCCCACGCGGCCCGGCGAGAGCTCCAGCCCCAGCGACGACCCCAGCCGCCGGGCGCGCTCGAAGAGCGCCATGCTGCCCGGCAGCGCTTCCATGGGCGGGCGCTCGAAGCCGCCCGTGAGCTCCAGCCGAGCGCCCTCCAGCACAGGCTTCAGCGCCCGCAGCCGGCGGTCCGCCCGGTCGCCTTCGGCGAGCGTCCAGGCCCGCGCGTCGATGTCGACGTCCACCCGGTCCGCCACCACGTTCGGCACGGTGCCGCCGTGGATGACGTTGGCACCGAGGCGCGTGCCCGCCTGCAGGTCGTCGATGGACGCCAGCGCCAGGATCTGGTGGGCCGCCTCGACCACGGCGTTGACGCCCTTCTCCGGCTCTACCCCCTGGTGGGCGGCCTTGCCGTGAACGGTGAGGCGGTAGCGGCCGCCGCCCTTGCGCGCCACCTTGGGGTCGCCGTCGTTGGTGGGCGCCTCCAGCACCAGCACGGCGTCGACGTAGCGGGCGGCCTCCTCGATGCGCGGCCGGCTGACCTCGCTGCGCACCTCCTCGTCCGGGGTGAGCAGCACCCGCACCTCCGGCCGCCGGTCCTCGCCCAGCAGCGTCAGCGCGTGCAGGGCGAAGAGCAGGCCGCCCTTCATGTCGTTGGTGCCGGGCCCGTAGATGCGGTCGCCGTCCTCGCGCCACAGCTCCGGCCAGGAGCCGACCGGCTGCACGGTGTCGTAGTGCGCCAGGATCAGCACTCGCGGGCCCCGGCCGGGGGCCCGCACGTCCAGCACCGGCCCCGCCGGCGTGTCCGCGCGCGCCACCTCGCCGACGGCGCCGAAGGCGTCCGCCAGCCAGACGGCGGCGCGCTCCAGGCCCGGCAGGTGCCCGCTCGGCGTCTCGATGCGCACCAGCGCCTCCAGGTCGGCCAGGTAGGCGTCCTCGGCGGCGTGGGCGGCTTCCAGCAGCGCAGCTGTAGCGTCGGCGTCGATCATCGGGGGACGATCATACGTCCGCCGGCGCGCACGCGGTCGCCGCGGCGGCACGCCGGCGCGTCGCCCGTCGCGCCCGGGCGGCGGCGCGGGCTGCGCCTCACCAGCGGTACACGCGGTGGGCGTTGCCACGCAGCACCGCCTCGGCGGCACCCTCGGCCTCGGCCGGGCTGAGGTCGCCGTCGGCGACGGCGGCCTCCAGAACGTCGCCGAGCACGCGCCGCCCCCACCTGGCGCAGACGTAGTAGAGCTCGGGCACGACGTGCGCGTCCGAGCTGTAGAGCACCTTGCTGGTCGGCGCCAGCTCCAGCAGCATGGCGAGCGCCCGGCGCATGCCGGCCACGCTCAGGCAGGGCACCGCCAGCCCGTAGTCGACGAACACCTGCGGGTACATCGCCGCCAGGTAGCCGGCCTCGCGGGCGTAGGGGTAGGAAGCGTGCAGCAACACCAGCCGCGCGTGCTTGAGCTCCGGGTCCTCCAGCACGGGCCGCAGGTGCAACGGGTTGGCGAGCCGCAGGTCCAGGTCCGGGTCGCCGAAGCCGGTGTGGAACTGCGTCGGCAACCCCTGCCTGGCGGCCGCGCGCAGCCCCTCCACCACCACCAGATCGACCAGCGGCTTCTCCGCCAGCCTGGCCTCGCCCTCGGGATGCTCACGCTTCACCTCGCGGAAGCTCGCGGCCGCCGCCTCCAGGTCCGGCGGGCCGATCTGCAGACCGGTCCGGTAGGCGGCGATGCTCTTGAACGCCACCACCCCCTCCGGCGCCGGATCGACGGCGGCGCGGAAGCTCTCCAGGAACGCCTCGAAGCTGCGCGCGTCGCGGATGTGCTTCTGCGCCAGCACCTCCAGGCGCAGCACCCGCCGCGTGGTCACGAAACGGCTGTGCCAGTCGAGCGGCCGGATCTTCCCTTCCATGAGGCCGTCGTCGAGGAACAGCGCCTCCATGTTGGCGGCCTCGAAGCAGCGCCGCGTCACCTCCTCCACCCCCAGCCGACCGCGCTCGGCCAGCAGCGCGCCTGCATCCGCCTCGACCCCGAAGAGCTCGGCCAGGTCGCGGAGGCTGCGGCGGTAAGCGAGGATGTCCGGCGCGAACTCCCGCACCGTCTCCGGGTCGGACGCCTCGGTGAAGGGCGCCTGGTACGGGGTGGCCGCGATGACGTCGTCGAGCGCGATGTTGTGCGCGTGGTGGTCGACCACGGGGATGCCGGCGAGGTCCATCAGGCCTCCCGGCGCCGCGGCGGGACGGCGCCCGGCGCCCCGGCAGCGCCCGCCCGCACCGGGGTCGCCGCTTGGCGCCGGCCCGGACCGCGCGGCATCAGTAGCGCTCCAGCAGCATCGCCACCTGGTCCTCGAGGGGCAGGTCCTTGGTGGCCTCCCACTCGTTGCGCTTCACGGCCAGGTAGGAGCGGAGGAAGTCCTCGCCGATGGCCTCCTTCAGCACGGTGTCGCGCTCCAGCCGGCGCAGCGCCTCCTCCAGGTCGGTGGGCAGGGCGTCCACGCCGCGGGCCCCGCGCTCCTCCTCGGTCAGCAGGCCGGGGTCGCCCTGGATCGGGTCCGGCAGGCTCAGGCCGCGCTCCAGGCCGTCCAACCCGGCGGTGATGACGGCGCCGAGGGAGAGATAGGGGTTGGCGGTGACGTCGTTGGTCTTGAGCTCGAAGTGGCTGGGCCCGGTCCCGTGCCGGCCGGTGGGCAGGCGCACCGCGGCCTCGCGGTTGTCCTTCCCCCAGGCGCGGAAGGCGCCGCTCCAGAAGTGGGGCCGGATGCGCCGGTAGGAGTTGGCGCTGGCGACGGTGATGCCCATCAGCGCGGGCAGGTGCTCGAGCACCCCGGCCATGAACGCCTCCCCCTCCTGGGACAGGCCGTGCGGGCGCGAGGGGTCGGCGAACGCCGGGGTACCGTCCCGCCACAGCGACAGGTTGAGATGCAGGCCGTTGCCGGCGGCGTTCTCGAAGATCTTGGGCAGGAAGCTGGCCACCAGGCCGTGCTCGCGCGCGATGGCGCGCACCGTCTCGCGCACGATCAGGTTGGCGTCCGCCGCGCCCACCGGGTCCTGCGGCGCCACGGCCAGCTCGTGCTGCCCCGGCGAGGACTCGGCGTAATGCTGCTCGACGTGCACCCCCTGCTCGTCCAGCGCCTCGTTGACGTCGTCGATGAGGTCGGCCCCCACGTCCGCGCCCTGGGTGGCGGCGAACACGGTGTCGTCGATGGGCTGCAGCGGCGCGCGCCCCTCCAGCACGATGAACTCGTACTCGAAGCCCGCCTGCAGCCGCAGCCCGGCGTCCCCGGCCCGCTCCACGACGCGCTGCAGGAAGCTGCGCGCGCAGTAGGCCCAGGGCTTGCCGTCGACATGGAAGTCGCCGAACACGCGCGCATGGCTGGGGGCGTAGGGCAACGGTCGCAGGGTGGCCCAGTCGGCGATCAGGTAGGCCTCGCCGACCGGTCCCAGGCCGCTCTCGACGATCACCGCGTCGTACATCACGGGGAGCGCCTGCAGGGCCTGGGTGAAGCCGATGCCCCCGTCCCAGACGTCCTTCAGTGACTCCAGGGTGACGGCCTTGCCGCGGATGACGTTGCTGTTGCCGCTGGTGACGAAGCGGACCGAGCGCACGCCCAGCGCCTTGAGAAGATAGTAGGTGGCGTCCTTCATGTGGCGTCCTTCATGTCGCGTCCCTCATGTCCCTTCCTCGATGCCCGCGCCTTCGCGTCGGGCCCTTCGTGTCGCACCCTTCTTGCCCGTGCCTTCGTGTCGGTGCCTCGACGTCGCGTCCTCGCGGCCGGCGCAGCGGTCACGCGCGCTTCGCGCCGGACCGCCCCAGACGGCCGCCCGGCCCTCGCGGGCCGGGCGGCCGCGACCGAGAGCGTGCGCTCAGGGCGTCGGGATGTAGCTCGGCGCCAGCTGCGCCGCGAGGTAGAGCTGCTGGTTCTTCACGCCGATGACCGTGACCTGCTTCTGCGGCACGCGCTTGCCGTTCGTGTAGCTGATCGCGCCGGTGACGCCCGGCAGGTCCTTGGTCGCCTGCAAGGCGTCGCGGATCTTGGTCGGGTCGGTCGAACCCGCCTGCTCGATGGCGTGGGCGATGAGATGCACCGCGTCGTAGCCCAGCGCCGCGAAGGCGTTCTCCGGATCCTTGCCGTACTCGGCCTTGTAGGCCTGCATGAACTTCTGGACGGCCGGCGTGCTGTCCATGGTCATGAGGGCATGGGTGGTGTAGTAGACGTTGTCGGACGCCGGGCCCGCCACCTGTACCAGCAGCGGCGTGTCGTACCCGTCGCCGCCGATGATGGGCAGGTCGATGCCCGCCTGGCGCACCTGCTTGACGATGGTGCCGATGTCGTCGGGCATGGCCGAGATGTAGAGGAAGTCCGGCTGCGTCGAGAGCGCCTTGAGCTTGGTGATCTGCGCCGTGTACGAGGTGTCGCCCGACTTGTAGGAGTCCTCCAGCAGCACCTTGCCGCCGGCATGGGTGAAGGCGTCCTTGAAGTAGCCCGCCAGCAGGTTGGTGTACTCCGTGGCCTTGTCGTAGAGCAGGTAGGCGCTACCGCCGAAGTTCTTCATGGCGTACTCGGCGCCGACGGCCGCCTGCACGTTGTCGCCGAACGGCTCGAGGAACATGTAGTTGCCGATCTGCGAAGGCAGCAGCGGCGAGGTCGCTCCCGCCGTCACGAACGGGACCTTGTTCCTCTGAGCGATGGGGCCGAGGGCGAGTGCGGAGTCCGAGTCGGTGAAGCCGGTGATCGCCACGACATGATCGCCGTTGATCATCTGCGCGGCGATGTTGGTGATCGTCGCCGGATCCGTCTTGCCGTCGTACACGACGAGCTCCAGCGGCCTGCCCATCACGCCGCCCGCCGCGTTGATCTCCTTGACCGCCAGCTTGGCGCCGTTCGCCGCCGGCACGTCCAACGAGGACAGCGCGCCGGTCAGGTTGAAGGCACCGCCGATCTTGATCGGCTGCTGGGCCATAGCCGCACTGGCCAGCAGCAGGGTGGCGGCCGCCACCACGAGGGGCCGAATGAACTTCATGCCTGCACCTCCGTTTCCTCTCGGGGCATGCCGGCGGCACGTGAGCGCCGGCTCCTCGGAACGAGGACGAGCTCGCGGTCTCCCAGTAGCCCCTGGGGGCGGAAGACCATGATCAGGATGAAGATCACGCCGAGCGTGACCTGGCTGGCGCCGTAGAGCGGGGGCACGTGGAGCGCGCCCAGCTGGAAGCCGCGCTCGAGGTTGCGCAGCACCTCGGAGAGGATGGTCACCACCACGACGCCGACGCTGGCGCCGGTGAGGCTGGCCATGCCGCCGATCACCAGCATCACGAGCAGCTGGATCATCAGCGGGAAGTAGAAGGCGTGGGGCGAGAACGAGGTCAGGTAATGGGCGTACAGCGCGCCCGCCACGCCGCAGAAGAAGGCGCTGATCACGAAGGCGGTCATGCGGGTGGGCAGGACGTCGATGCCGACGGCCTCGGCGGTGACCAGGTCCTCGCGGCTGACGCGCATGGCGCGCCCGAACGGCGAGTAGGCGACCCGCGAGCACACCAGCCAGGTGACCGCCAGCCACCCCAGCACCCACCAGATGTCGGTGTAGGGCAGCACCCCGGTGAAGGTGCGCGAGCCGCGCGTGAAGGCGTCGGCGTTGACGAGCACCACGTTCACGATCACCAACAGCCCGAGCGTGGCGACCGTGACGTAGTGCCCGGACAGGCGCATCAGCGGCAGCCCCACCAGGAACGCCACCACCACGCACAACGCGCCGGCGATCAGCGTCGCCGGCAGGAAGCCGAGGCTGACGTGGCCCAGGAAGCCGGGCAGGTCGCGCAGGTAGGCGTGCTTGGCGGTGACGGGCAGCGTGAGGATGGCGGAGGCGTACGCGCCCAGACCGATGAAGCCCACGTGGCTGAGCGAGAATACCCCAGTGAAGCCGTTGGAGAGCGCCATCGAGACCACCATGATGATCTCGATGCCCATCACCAGCAGGACCCGTTGCGGGTACTCGCCGATGTGCGGCGCGGCCAGCCCCACCGCCACCATCGCCGCCGCGAAGAGCACCAGCCGGGCAGCCCTCACAGCTTCACCTCCCGGCGCACGTTGATGATCCCGCCGGGGCGGAACAGCAGCAGGACGATGAGCAGCGCGAACACCAGGGCGTCGCGGTAGGGCGATACCGAGGGCGGCAGGAAGGCCACGATCGCGATCTCCAGGGCACCCAGCACGTAGCCGCCCAGCAGCGCCCCCTCGATGGTGCCGAAGCCGCCGATGATGGCCGCCACGAACGACTTCAGCATGGGCGTGAAGCCCATCAGCGGGTAGGCGACGCCCACCTGCGCGGCCCAAAGCAGGCCTGCCAGGCCCGCGAACGCCGACGCCAGCACGAACGCCACGACCACCACCAGGTTGACGCGCACCCCCACCAGCCGCGCGGCGACGAGGTCCTCGGCGGTGGCCCGCATGCCCAGCCCCACGCCCGTCCGCGTCACGAACCAGTACAGGAACAGGAACGCCAGCACCGAGAACACCAGCGTCAGCAGGTTGATGTTGGTGAAGGTGATGCGGCCGCCGGCGAGCTTGTAGACGTGGCCGAGCCACACCGGCAACGGGAAGTTGCGCGGGCTCGCCGAGAACAGCAGGATGCCCAGGTTCTCGAGGATGTACGTCACGCCCAACGACGTGAGCAGCATGGTCACGTCGGGCGCGCCGCGCACGGGCCGGAAGGCGGCGCGCTCCATGACGAAGCCGGCCGCGCCCCCGAACACGACGCCGCCGAGCAGCGCCAGCGGGAACGGCACCCCGGCACTCTCCAGCAGCAACGCCGCGAAGGCGCCGACCATCATCATGTCGCCGTGGGCGAAGTTGATGAGGTTGAGGATGCCGAAGACCAGCGACAGTCCCACGGCGATGAGGGCGTAGAGCGAGCCCAGGCTCACGGCGTTGACGAGCTGCTGGAAGACGTAGTCGATGACGTTCACCTGCCACCTCCCAGGTACGCCTCGACGACCTGCGGGTCGCGCTTGAGCTCCTCGGCGCCGCCCGACGCCACGACGTTGCCGGTGCGCAGCACCAGCGCCCGGTCCACCAGGTCGAGCGCGACG
Organism: Trueperaceae bacterium; assembly: GCA_035266525.1. Classification (GTDB taxonomy): domain Bacteria; phylum Deinococcota; class Deinococci; order Deinococcales; family Trueperaceae; genus JASBRS01. The sequence continues at coordinate 34,696 of DATFNF010000044.1, forward strand.
CGCGCGTTCTGCTCGACGAGCAGCAGCGTCACGCCCTGGCGCTTGAGCTCGGCCAGGGTGTCGAAGATGGTCTCGACCAGCAGCGGCGCCAGGCCCAGCGAGGGCTCGTCGAGCAGCAGCAGCCTGGGCCTGCTCATCAGCGCACGGGCGATGGCGAGCATCTGCTGCTCGCCGCCCGAGAGCGTGCCGGCGCGCTGCTGGCGCCGCTCGCCCAGCACCGGGAACAGCTCCTCCATGCGGGCGATGTCCTGCCGCACGCCGGCCTCGTCGCGCCGGCGGCTGGCGCCGAGCTTGAGGTTCTCGAGCACGGTCATGCCCGCGAACACGCGCCGGCCCTCGGGGCAGTGCGCCACGCCCAGGCCGACGATCTCGCCCGGGTCGAGGCGCCCGATGTCCTTGCCCCGATACCGCACGCCGCCGCGGCGCGGCCGCACGATGCCGGAGACGGTGCGCAGGGTGGTGCTCTTGCCCGCGCCGTTGGCGCCCAGCAGCGCGACGGCCTCGCCCTCCTGGACGACCAGGTCGATGCCCTTGAGGGCCGCCACCGGCCCGTAGCTCACGGTCAGGGCGTCCAGCGCCAGCATCTCAGGCATGCTGGCTGCTCCCGTCGCGGCTGCTCCCCAGGTAGGCCTCGAGCACCTTGGGATCGGACTGCACCATGGCCGGATCGCCTTCGCAGATGAGCTCGCCGTAGGCGAGCACCTGGATGCGCTCGCACAGGTTCATGACCAGGTCCATGTCGTGCTCGATGACCACCACCGCCAGCTCGAAGCCGTCGCGGATGCGGCGGATGAGGTCCATCAGCTCGCGTGTCTCCTGCGGGTCCATGCCGGCCGCGGGCTCGTCGAGCAGCAACAGCCTGGGCCGGCTGGCGAGCGCCCGGGCGATCTCCAGCCGGCGCTGGTCTCCGTAGGGCAGCGAGCCGGCCGGCGCGGCGGCGAGATGGGCCAGGCCCACCAGCTCGAGGAGCTCGAGGCTCGCCTCCTCGGTGGCGGCCAGCGCGCGCCGGTAGCGCGGGGTGCCGAGGGTGGCGTCGAGCAGGGTGATCGGGTGGAGGCGCTGCGCGGCCGCCTCGACGTTCTCGAGCACCGTGAGGCTCTTGCACACGCGGCTGCCCTGGAACGTGCGCGACACGCCCAGGCGCGCGATGGTGGGCGGCCGCAGGCGTGTCAGCTCGTGGCCGTCGAAGAGGACGCTGCCCGCATCGGCGCGCGTGAATCCGCAGACCAGGTTGAAGAGCGTGGTCTTGCCGGACCCGTTCGGGCCGATGACGCCGACGAGCTCGCCCTGGCGAACGGTCAGCTCGTGGCGGTTCAAGGCCCGCAGCCCCCTGAACGACTTGCTGAGATCCCGGGCGGAGAGCAGCGGCGGAGCGTTGACGGTGTCCGCGTCCATCGTCACAGGCATCCTCTCGGTCGAACGGTCCGGGTAGGGCACGATCGCCGCGACATTCCGTGCCGGGCGACGCACCCACCCCCCTTCCTACGTTGGTGGCCGTACATTATCACGAAGCCGGCGGGTCTTCACCCGGCACAGGTCGGACCGCCGCGGCGCCGCGGGAAGCCTGGAGGGCCGTCACGCACGCCCGAGAGCCAGAGAACACCGGCGGCCGCAGTGGCGACCGCCGGGGAGTCGGAGAATAGTCATGCAGCGGCCGGGCCGCCGCTCTCAGCGCACGAACAGCGGCTCCATCTTCCGCCTGTCCACCACCGCCCGCATGGCGGCGTCATCGACGGGGCCCGCGAAGTCCTCCGCGGCCGCGAGCACGTGCGGCAGCACGTGGATGTCGCCCACGGTGTTGAGGAACAACCCGTCGTGCCCCAGCAGCCAGTGGACCGCCACGCGGATGTCGTCGGGATCCTCCAGCGGCTCGTACCAGGTGGCGCGCGTCTGGCGGCGCTCGCCCCACGGCCGGCGCGTCAACGACTTGATGGTCTGGGTGGCCACGTTGCGCTCCCGGCACACCGCCAGCAGGCGCTCCACGTCGGCGCGATAGCCGGCGTCCTGGAGCAGCACGTAGTTGTAGGGGAAGAGCACGCTGTCGAAGGGGAAGCGCTCCAGGCTCCTGACGTGCATGGCGGCGATGCCGAGACCGTGGCCGGTCACGCCGATGAAGCGCACCAGCCCCTCGTCACGGGCCTCCACGCAGGCGCGCAGCGCGCCGTCCTCGCCCATCGCCACCTGCCACTCGTCCTCCTCGGCGAGGTTGTGGAGCTGGATGAGGTCGAGGTGGTCGGTGCGAAGCCGTTCGAGCGACCGCCGGATCTCGTCGCGCGCGGCCGCGTAGCCGCGCTCGCCGGTCTTGCTCGCGAGGAAGAACTCCTTGCGGTGCTTCTCCATCCACGGCCCCAGGCGCAGCTCGGCGTCGCCGTAGCTGGCGGCGACGTCGATGTGGTTGACGCCATGGTCGAGGATGCGCTCCACCGTCCTGTCCGCGTCGCCCTGACTGACGTCGCTGAGCGCGGCCGCCCCGAAGAGGGTACGGGTGCTGACGTGACCGGTGCTTCCGAAGGGTGCCTTGGGGATCATGGCGCCTCCCTGTGCGGGCGCGCCGGCCCCGGACGGGTCGGGGCGTGAGCGCGGCCTGCGAGGTTCACGGCGCGCCGCGGCCGCAGCCGGGCGCGGGTCTTCCGACGCTCCAAGTCTAGGCTCCGAAGCTTGGAGCGGGCGAGGACTAGAGTCCCTGAAGCGCCTCCTCGATGGGGGTGTCGCCCGCCAGCAGCTCCAGGCAGCGGCCGTCCGCCACGCCCAGCCGGATCGCGGAGACCGCCACCCGCGCCACGTCGGCGCGCGGCACGCTGCCGTGGGCGTCCAGGCTCTCACCGAGCCGGACGCGGCCGGAGCCGGGCTGGTCGGTGAGGCTGCCGGGGCGTAGCACCGTCCACGCCATGCCGCTGCCCGCGAGCGCCTTCTCCGCCTCGCGTTTGGCCTGCAGCAGCGGGCGCAGCGAGGGCGCCACACGCTCGGGATGGTCGGTGCCCATGGCGCTCACCAGCACGAAGCGCCGCACGCCCGCCGCGTCGGCCGCTCCGATCAGCCGGGCCGTGCCCAGGTGGTCGACGGCCTCGGCGTCCCGGCTGTCCCTGGCACCGGCGGCGCAGACCACCGCGTCCACGCCCGCGACCGCCTGCTCCAGAGCGGTCTCGCCTTCCCGCGGTGCGTCGGCGGTGAGGTCGCACAGCACCGGCTCGGCGCCGAACGCCGCGACCGCGTCACGCTGCTCGGGGTGCCGCACCATCCCCAGGACGGGGCCCTGGTGCGCGGCCAGCATCATCCGCAGGGCGTGCGCGCCGGTCCGGCCCGCCGCTCCCACCACGAGTACCTTCATGACCCGGGCATACCACGAGCGAAGGGCCCCGCGCCACGCCCTGAACGCGTGCGCGCGCCAGCTCCGAATATCGGCTCCTGGAGGGCATTTGGCTCTGGGCAGGCAGCTCGGAGGGGCCTACCCTTCCCGTGAGCCCGCATTGCTCCTCACGTCGCCGGAACGGGGGTGGTGGTGTGTCCGTCGCAGTCACGGTATGAGGGGCGGCCCTTCATCGTGCGTTCGCGTCGCAAGCCCCGAGCCCATTCGGTCGTATCAACGCGCAAGGCGCTTGCCGCGGCGTGCGCCGCAGGAACGAGGTGGGACATGGCACGACGGACCGTATGGCTGCTGGGGGCAGCGCTGCTGGCAGGGCTCATGATGGCCTCGACGAGGGCCGCACCGCCGAGCACGGTGGGGGTGCTGTACGAGGCGCACCTGCTGTGCGGGAACCTGATCACCGGCGACCTGGGCTCCCAGTGCATGAGCGACCCCCTCTCCCGGGGCGCCGGCTGGGTCCAGGCCTACATCGACGGCGACCAGCTCGTGCTCCACGGAGCCTACTCCGGGCTGTCCGGCCCCATCGTGCCGGATCTGGCGCTCGGGGTGCACCTGCACCACGACCCGGCCGATTACCACGTCGATACCCTCATCCGCGGGCTGCCCAACGAGGGCGGGACCAGCGGGCTGTTCCACGGCAGCGTGACGCTCACGCCGGTGTACCGCACCATGCTGGAGACCGGCCGCATGTACGTCGACATCCACACCTACGCCACCGGGGACAGCGAGTTGAAGGGCGTCTTGCTGCCGGTGAGCTACAGGGGCCAGGCCAGCTGGTAGCGCGCCGCGTCCGCGCATGGGCCTCAAGCAGACACGCGCCGCCTCGGCGTGGGCGCGTGCCTGCCCTCCGCCGTTCGAGCACGGCGCAGCCGCCCATGTGCCTGCATGGAGGCGCGAATACGCCCTGGTGCAAGGCGTATGTCCCTGGCTCGGGGGACCTCGGGCGCCTACCCTTGACATGAGCCCGCGAAGCTTCTCCTCGAGTCGATGTGGGGGTGGTTCGATGCCTGTCGCCGCCAGATCATGATGGGCCGGCCATTCGACGTGCATGGTCGTCGCAGGCCCAGTCGCACAGCACAGACCGTCTGACCCGAAAACTGTCGCGTCCCGGTGCGCGCACCGCGCGAGCTGTCGTCGCGGTATCGCCGCACAGATGGGGGAAGATCATGATTCGGAAGATCGCGTGGCTGAGCGCCATGATCGCCACGCTGGCGGTAGTGGTCGGCATCGGTTACGCCATCGAGCCCGGCGGGACGGCGCCCGCCCGATACCTGGTCACCATGCACTACGGAGGGTTCGGGCCGGCCGACCGGTTGGAGCTCGGCACGGGAATGAGCGACAACCTCTTCCACGGAAGCGCCAGCGCGCAACTCGAGCTCGTCGGGAACCGCCTGAGCGTGCACGGCTCGTACGCCGACCTGCGGGACGCCATCCTGCCGGAGGTCGCGTACGGCATCCACATCCACCACGACCCCGCGCTGTATCACCTCGATACCATCGTCGCGGGCCTCCAGAACGACGGGCAGAACCACGGCTCCTTCGGTGGCGACGTGTACCTCACCTCCGAGCAGCAGCTCATGCTGGCCCAGGGCCGGCTGTACATGGACGTCCACACCGCCGCCTTCCCGCAGGGCGAGCTGCGGGGCATGATCCTGCCCGTGGAGGAGCCCGCGCCGATGAAGGCCGTGAGCCCGTACTTCCGGTGACGGGCTGAGGCGTCCGGCCGCGGCCGCGGAGGCATAGGCCAAGACCGGGCAACCGAGCCGGCCCCGGCCGAGCGCCCCAGTTCCGTCCCGTTCGGCACCCCTTGCCGATGGGCCGTGGGATCCGACCTCCGCGGGCTCAGGACCCCGGGGCATGTCGGGATGCGCGCCGCGAGCGCTCGCGGCGCGCCCTCCATGGCAGCCGGCAGCGCCATCGGTGCGTGGTAAGGTGTGGCCCCCATGGACTTCGTATGCCTGGCTGCAGGGAAGGGGACGCGCTTCGGCGCGCTCGGCCGCTACCTGCAGAAGTGCATGCTGCCCGTGGCGCTCACGCCTTTCCTGGAGTACACGGTGCGCAACCTGCGCCGCAACCCCGCGTGCGACCCGGAGCGCGACCGCCTGCTGGTGCTCGTGGGGCACCGCGGCGAGCAGGTGCGCGCGTACTTCGGGGACGCCTACGAGGGGCTCCCCATCCGCTACCTGGAGCAGGGCGAGGCGCGCGGCACCGGGCATGCGCTGGCCACGGTAGCCGCCGCGCTCGAGGGGGACGCGCCGGCGGTGGTGTGGCTCGGCGACCTCTACGTGCCCGGCCCGCTCTTCGGCGCCATCGCGCGGCACGAGGACGCCAACGCGCTCACGCTGGCGCCCGGCGGCCTCGACGCCAACGCCAGCGTCCGCGTCACCGTGGACGCTGGGCGCGTGACGAAGGCGTGGTACGGGCGCGGGCCGCTCGCCGACATCGGGCTGTGGAAGCTCGAGCCCGCCGTGATGGCGGCGATGCACGAGCCCACCGGCGACGAGGTGCGGGCGCTGCCCAACCTGCAGCGCCAGATCGAGGCGGGCCTGAGCGTGGGCTGGCTGCGGGCCGAGGAGTGGCTGCACCTGGGCGGCACCGAGCCGACCCCGGAAGAGAACGTGCTGGCGGTCGCTCGGCGGGTGCTCGAGCTGCAGGGGGCGGAGCCGTGATCGTCACCAAGACGCCGCTGCGCATCCCGCTGGCCGGCGGGCTGACCGACATCCGCCCGTTCGCCGAGCGCTTCGGCGGCGTCACCGTGAGCGCGGCCATCGACCGCTTCGTCTACGTGGTGCTCAAGCCCAACCCGGGCGGCATCTTCGAGCTCAGGTACCAGGACACGCAGGAGAAGGCGCCGGACGGGCGCGGCATCCGCCACGACCTGGTGCGGGAGAGCCTGCGCCTCACGGGCCTGCTCGACACCCCCATGACCATCCACATCCTCGCCGACCTGGCCAGCGAGAGCGGCCTGGGCGCCTCCGGCGCGCTGACGGTGAGCCTGCTGGGCGCCATGCACCGCTACCGGGGGGAGACGCCGGAACCGGCCGAGCTGGCACGCGAGGCGGGCCACATCGAGGTGGAGGTGCTGGAGGGGGCGTCGGGTTACCACGACCCCACCATCACGGCGCTGGGCGGCATCAAGCTCATCGAGTACGACGGCGCCCACGTGCGCGCCCGCGAGCTGGCGATGTCGGACGCCACCCGACAGGCCTTCTGGGGCTCGCTGCTGTTCTTCTACAGCGGCCGGCACGCGCGCACCAAGCCCTCGCTCGACCTGCTCTCCAGCCGCCTGCCCGACGCCATCCCCGTGCTGCACGAGCTCAAGCGCATCGCCTACGAGCTGGAGCGGGCCTTCGCCGCGGACGACGTGGTGCGCGTGGCGGAGATCATCGGCGAGCAGCAGGCGCTCAAGCAGCAACTACCCGGCAAGTTCGTGGACGACTACGTCCTGGACGTTACCCGGCGGGCGCGCGAGGTGGGCGCCTACGCCCAGCTCCCCGGCGGCAAGATCAGCGCCTTCGTGATCGTGGCGTGCCCGGAGGGGCAGCACCAGGCGGTGCGCGCAGCGCTCGCAGACCTGGAGGAGGTGCGGCTGGCGCTCGAGCCCGAGGGCACCCGCGGGCTCGAGCTGTGAGCCGGGCGGACGGACGATCGCGGCCGCGTGACGCACGAACGTCCGCATGGCGCCCGGAGGGCGTAGGCTTCCCGTCGTGCAACGTGCCCTCGTCTCGCGCCGCCCCGAGTGGGCCACCGCCACCCTGTGGGCCCTCACGCTGATCCTGCTGGCAGCGTTCACCGCCATCGCCCACGACGTCTACGTCCACCACGCTCTCGCGTTCGACCGCAGCATGCTGACGGCCCTGCACCACGCCGTCACGCCCGCGCTCACCGCCGTGGCCGTGGCACTCACCGACATCGGCGATCCCACCGTGATCGCGCCCGCCACCGCGGTGGTCATCGCGGCGTTGGCGCTGGCGCGGCGCTGGCGCTGGGCCACCCTGGTCGCCCTGGAGGTCGGCGGCGCCGCGGCCCTGGACCTCGCCACCAAGACCTTCTTCGCGCGGCCGCGGCCGACCCTCTACCCGCACCTCGTGCACGAGACGGGGTTCTCCTTCCCCAGCGGGCACGCCACCGGCGACCTGGCGTTCTTCCTGGCGCTGCAGCTGCTCGCGTGGCACGCCCTGCCGCCACGCTGGCGCTGGCTGGGGGTGCTCGGCATCCTGCTGGCGCTCGCCTGCGGTATCTCGCGCCCCTACCTGCAGATCCACTACCCCAGCGACATCCTGGCGGGCTGGGCGTTGGGCGCCGGCTGGGTGCTGCTGATGCACCTGCTCCTCTACCGGAGCGACTAGCGCCAGGGCACGCTCGGCGGCCTTCGTCGCATGAGGGCGCATACCGTGACCGCCGGGCGGGGCTCGCCGCGCGACCCGGCACCCTCGGCTGCGAGGTGGCGCTCTCCGAAGGCCTCGCCTACGGCCAGGACG
>DATFNF010000045.1:0-5024 GCA_035266525.1 Trueperaceae bacterium
TGACGCTCTCGGGCGTGAGCAGCGAGGTGCCGAAGGCCGCTTGGAGGAAGGCGCTCCCCGGCACGTCCAACAGGCCTCGCGGGAACGGCCTCGCCGCCCTGGCGTTCTTCGCTCGATCGATCGGCTCGTCGCTCAGGAGTCCGTCCTCCAGGCGTTACGGTACGGGCAATCTCGGAACGATCACGCTGCCACACGCGGCTGGCGCCGGCCGCGCATGAGAGCCATCATAGTACGAACATGGGAACGAAACGTGGCGCAGCGGCCGCCACCCCCCGCCACCGCGACGACCCTCTCCCTACGCGGTGTCCCACTGTGCACCACGCACATCCGCGGTGAGGGTGACGCGTCCGCCTCACCGCCGGCGGGCCGGGGAACGTCCCGCAGCCGCCGCCCGCTCAGGGCTCCTCGCCCTGCGCGATCGGCACGCCGACCATGTTCCCCCACTCGGTCCAGGAACCGTCGTAGTTCCGAACGTCGGGGTAACCGAGCAGGTACTTGAGTACGAACCAGGTGTGGCTGCTGCGTTCGGCGATGCGGCAGTAGGCCACCACCGCCTTGTCGCGCGTCACGCCCAGCCGGCCGTAGAGGTCCCGCAGCGCGGCCGCGTCCTTGAAGGTGCCGTCCTCGGCGACCGCCTTGGCCCAGGGCACGTTGGTCGCTCCCGGGATGTGTCCCCCGCGGAGCGCCCCCTCCTGCGGATAGTCGGGCATGTGCAGCTTCTCGCCCGTGTACTCCTGCGGGCTGCGTACGTCGACCAGCGCGCCCCTGCCGTCCTTCACCGCCAGGAGGTGGCGGATGACGTCGCTCGAGAAGGCCCGGATGGAGGCATCGCGGTAGGGCACCGTGTACGAGCCGCGCGCGACGCGCGGGACGTCCTTGGTGGTGGGGCGCCCCTCGCTGGCCCACCTCTGCCGGCCGCCGTTCATCAATCGCACGTCGGCGTGCCCGTTGTACTTGAGGAACCAGAAGGCGTAGGCGGCCCACCAGTTGGACTTGTCGCCGTAGAGCACCACGGTGGTGGCGTTGCTGACGCCCTTGGACTCCATCAAGGAGGCGAAGCCGGGCGCGTCCACGAAGTCCCGCACGTCGGGACGCTGCAGCTCCGTGTGCCAGTCCAGCCTGAGTGCGCCGGGCACGTGCCCCTGCTCGTAGAGCAGCACGTCCTCGTCGACCTCCAGCACGCGGACGCCCTCGTCCCGGCCGTGCTCCTCGACCCACGCCGTGTCGACCAGCACCTCGGGATGCGCGTACTCGCTCATGGCCTCCTCCGTCTCCGCGGCCCTCGCCGGCCGCCCTGCGTGCGGGCCGCGCGATACCCCGCGCCTGCCCCGTGCATGATCCCCGACTCTAAGGGCACGCCCTCGGCCCCGACGTCGCCCAGGTGCGCATCACGCGCACGCCGACGCGGCCCACACGCGCGCCGGTCTCGCCGGGGCGCGGCGCGATCCGCCGCTACGATAGTCGACCCCTTCCATCGACTATCCTAAGGAGCCGGCCCACGCCACGGTTGTCGCCCCGCGAACGTGCGCGGGGCCCAGGGCGCCCTTTCCCCCAGCGGGCCCGCTGCGGGCCGGACCAGGCGGCCGCTGCTAGACTCGAGGTGAGGCATGCGGCTCTCCGCGACCGACATCTACGCGTTCCAGGCCCTCGGCTTCCTGGCGACACGGCCCGCGGGCCGCTGGGTCCCCAGCGAGGCGATCAGCGCGGCGACCGGGGTAGCGCGGCCGTATCTGCTGCGCGTCCTGGCCATGCTCGCCGGCCGCGAGCTGGTGGTAGCGAAGAAGGGTGCCGGCGGCGGCTACGCCCTGGCAGGCGCGGCGGAGGACATCACCCTGCGTGACGTCATGCGCGCCGTCGACGGCCCGGTGGCCCCGCTGGCCTGCGTGAGCCTCAACTGGCGCGTCCCGTGCCGGGAAGAGGACCGCTGCCACCTGCGCGGCAGCGCCTGGGAGAAGGTCCGCGACCGCCTGCTGGACGTGCTCGCCGACGTCACCGTGGAAGACCTCGCGACCGACTTCCGGCGCGGCGTCAGCTACGACGCCTGCCTCGATCACCTGCTCAGCCCCCGCATCGGCCCGCCGACCACGCCCGCGGCGGAGGTCTCCTGAGCTCCCCCGGAAGCCCCACCGTCGCCCGCCTGCTGGGCCCCGTGATGCGCGCGCTGGACGCGGTCATGGTGCGCGCGAACGGTCTGCGGTCGCTCACGCCCGGCGCCGCGGGGTGCGGCGAGCACGGGCTGCGCATCCGCCCGCGGCGGCTGCGCCGGCCGGTGCGCCTGACGGGTGCCGTGTTGCCTGCTGGGGCGCTGGTGATCGACCTGCACCTGTGCAACCAGCGCGACCCGGACGCCGCCAGCCGCGAAGGAGCGGCGCGCTGGGCGGCGCGGCTGCTGGTGCGCTACCGGCGCTCCTGTCGGGAGATCGCCAGGCAGATGCTGGAGGATCCCGAGCTCGCCCGGGCGGCGGGCGTGGGGGGCGTCAGCGCCATCTTCGGCGGCGCCGGCGGCCACGGCGGCGCCGGGCGCCTGCCCGTCCATCTGGGGTTCGAGGTGCTGCCCCACCCGGCTCCGCTGGGAGCCTTCGGGACCTTCTTCCAACGTCTCTACGCCTGGGGGCTGCTGGCGGCGTACGCGCCGGGCTCGCTGGCCGGCCGGCACCTCGCCGAGCTCGGCTTCATCGAGATATGGATGACGCGTGAGGCCTTCCTGGACCGGTTCGCGCCGACGCGGCCATCGACGCCCCCCGCCTGAAGCTACAGAACCATGTAGCCGCGGTTCCGCACGGTGCGGATGAGGCCCTTGTGGCCGACGCTGCCGAGCTTGCGGCGCAGGTTGTAGACGAAGACCTCCACGGTGTTCGACTCCGGCACGTGGACGCCGTAGAGCGCGCGCTCGATGTCGTCCCGGGAGAACAGCCGGCCGCGGTGTCGCAAGAGCAGCAGCAACAGATCGAACTCCCGCTCGGGGAGCACCATGGGCTCGCCGCGACAGCGGCAGACCATCGCTCCGGGGTCCAGCTCGAGGTCCTCGTGGCGCACCACGCCCGTACCCTGCTGCTCGCGCAGGCGTACGTGGACGCGCGCCAGCAGCTCCTGAACGCTGAAGGGCTTGGCCAGGTAGTCGCTGGCCCCGGCGTAGAGCCCGGCCACGCGGCTGTCCACGTCCGCCCGGGCGGTGAGCATGAGGATGGGCGCCCGGCTCTCGCCCTGCAGACGCTCGGCCACCTCCAGGCCATCGATGTCCGGAAGGTTGAGATCGAGCACCACCAGGTCGAAGGCGCTCGCGCTGGCCCGCGCGAGCGCGTCCTCTCCCAGACCGACCGCCTCCGCCTGGTAGCCGCCGTGCCCGAGCTGCTCGACGACCAGACGGGCGAGCCGGGCGTCGTCCTCGACCACCAGGATGCGCGCCCGGGCGCTGGTCGCGCCGAGATCAGAGCCCATGGGACCCCACCTGCGGGAGCGGCGGAAGGTGCACATCGAGTCCGCCGGAGCCGCCCTTGGAGCCGGATGGGGAGCCGTGCTCGGCGGACGACGGGTGGTCGGCGCTGTTGCCATGCGCAGGTTGACCGGCCGCCGCCGAGGCGCCTCCGGACGCGTCGTGCCCACTCGGCGCGACGACCTCGAGGCTGATGTCCTGTCCGCCCAGGTAGGCGTCGAGCGCTTGCCGGGTCCCGTCAGGCAGCTCCACCACGAGACCGCCGTCCGGCCCGCGGCTGGCCGGCAGCGTAGCGACCGAGCCCTGGCTGTCGATGAGGACCAGCACCAGGCTCTGCCCCTCGGTACCCAGTTGCAGCGTGAGCCGGCCATTCTCCACCACGCCGAAGCCCACGAGCTGCCGGCCGGCGGCGTCGGTGACCACCATCTCGGCGAGCGGGGCGCCGCCCGGAGCGGCCAGCGCGCACGCCCCCAGCAGCGCTGCCGCCAGCATCAGCGGGATCGCGAGGTGCGCTCTCACGTGTTGCACCATGCTCGCTATCATGCCGGCTCCGTACCCGCCCTCGCCGGGGCGCAGGCGTGCGGAGCGCGCCGCGCCGTGGTCACCGCAGCTCCCCCAGATGCAGCGCCACGGCCCCCGCCGGGGCCGGCCTGCCGAGCAGGTAGCCCTGTGCCAGCACGTTGCGGTACTCGGCGAGCCATGCGCGTTGCGCGTCGCACTCGACACCTTCGGCCACCACCGTAACATCCAGCTCGCGAGCCAGGAAGATCACGCTGCGCACGATGGCGTCCACGCGCCGGTCGCGTCCGAGCTGCGTGAGCAGCGTGCGGTCGATCTTGATCGCGTCGAAGCCGAGGTCGGACAGCGACGCCAGCGAGGTGTAGCCGGAGCCGAAGTCGTCGATGGCGATTCGCACGCCGGCGCGCCGCAGGCTCGCCAGGGCGGCGCCGACGGCCTCTGCGTTGCGTGCCTGAGCGGTCTCGGTCAGCTCCATGAGAAAGTGCCCCGGCAGCTCCGGCGACGCCTCGACGATGCGCGTGACGTCGGCCACGAAGCCTGCGTCCTCCAGCGAACGAGCCGACACGTTGACCGCCAGCCAGCCGTCGTAGCCGCGCCGGCGCCAGGACCACAGGTAATCGGCGGCGTGCTCCACCACCCAGCGGTCGATATCGACGATGAAGCCGGTCGCCTCGGCGAAAGGGATGAAGTCCTCCGGGAGCAGCAGCCCGCGGCCCGCGTGCCGCCAGCGCAGGAGCATCTCGTACCCCGCGACGTGGCCGCGACCGGGGTCGGCGATCGGTTGCAGATACAACCCGAACGCGTTCTCTCGCAAGGCCCGCCCGAGCTCGCCGCGGGTGACCCATGGCGGCGCGGAGGCGGGCTCCCCCGCGAAGGCCGGGACCCCCGTGGCGCCACGTCCCGTGCGGGCCACGCCCGTGCTCCGCGCCGGCCGGCGAGGGGCGCCGGCCGCGGAGAGGGAGGGTTCCGCGGCGGAGCTCCGTGTCTGCATGCAAGACGTACCCGGCGGATGTCCGTCCATGGGTGCGGCCATGATGCGAGGCGCGCCTTAACCGAAACTGAAGCGCGCGGG
>DATFNF010000046.1:0-11007 GCA_035266525.1 Trueperaceae bacterium
CGCCGCCGAGAGGGAGCGCCAGCCACGGGGACGCCCCCGTGAGATTGGCCAGGATGGCCGCGGCGTAGGCACCTGCGCCGTAGAAGGCGGCGTGCGCCAGCGACAGCTGGCCGGTGCGGGCGAGCAGGTCCCAGGAGAGCGCCAGTACCGCGAGGCTCACGGCGTTGGAGGCGAGCGACAGGTAGCTCACCGACGCCTGGTGGAAGAGCGCCTTCAGCACCGTCGGCGCCAGCGCCATGACGACCGCCAGCAGCAGCGTCCAGGCGAGGTCGGGCAGGGCGCGTCTCACGTGGGCCCCCGGAGGCGCGCGGCAGCGCTCACGCCGTCCTCCAGGCTCGTACGATCAGCACCACGAAGATGATGGCGAAGAATACGGCGTTGCGCAGGGCGTCCCCGTTGGGGACCAGGGTGGCCACCAGCGACTCCGACATCGCCACCGCCAGCGACGCCCACAGGATGCCGCGGATGTTCCCCAGCCCGGCCAGCACCACGATGGCGAACGCCTTGAGGGTGAAGCCGAAGCCGACGGTGGGTGTGGGGCTCTGGATGACGGCGATCATCACGCCGCCGATGCCGGCGAGGAGCGCCGACAGGGCGAAGGCGACCAGGTAGATGCGGTCGACCTCGAGGCCGACCAGGCTGGCGCCGATGCGGTTCTGGGCCACCGCGCGCATGGCGCGGCCGAGGGGCGAGCGCGCCAGCAGGGTGTACAGCGCCAGCACCAGCACCAGCGAGATGACGAAGCTGCCGAGCGGCACCAGCCCGATGCTCACGCCGCCGACCTGGAAGCCCACCGAGCGGTAGGGGACGCCGCTGATCGAGCGGGGGTCGCCGCCCCAGATCAGCAGGGCCAGGTTCTGCAGGATGATGGAGAGCCCGAAGGTGAGGAGCATCTGGTTGAGCTCCGGGGCCCGCAGGACATAACGGATGCTCGAAAGATAGATCACGGCGCCGATCACGAACAGCGCCGGCGCCACGAACAGCAGCGACAGCAGCGGGTCGAAGCCGAGGCTCACGTAGAGCTGGTAGGCGAGGAAGGCGCCCACCATGAAGAACTCGCCGTGAGCGAAGTTGATCACGCCGATGACGCCGATGGCCAGCGCCAGGCCCACCGACACCAGCGCGTAGAGGCCGGCGGCGAGAACGCCCGAGACCAGGCCCTGGGCGAGGAGGGTCAGCGTCACGGGCGGAGCCTCGCGGCGTCGGGGAGGGGAGAGGACAGCGTCGGCAAGATGGTCACGTTCCGGGCGTCACGCCCACTCGTCTGCATCGGGGCGGGCGGGTGGTGGGCTCTGCCAGGGCCCACCACCGCGGTTCCGCGTGGTGTCGTGGCGCCCGCTCGCGGGGGCCACGCGCGCGTCAGTGCGCCTGGCAGCTCTGGAGCGGCGCCGTGGCCTTGGAGGTCGGCCACACGATCTGGCGCTCGCCGTTCTGGTACTGGAACACCAGCCACATGTCGGCGCCGAAGCCCTGGTGATGGCTGATCTGGGAGTCGTGGAACTTCCAGGGGCCCATGGGCGACTTGAAGGTCATGCTCTCCATCTGCTTGATGACCGCCTGCTGGTCGGTGGTGCCGGCGGCGTTGATGGCGTCGGCGTACGACCACAGCTGGGCGTAGGCGAGGGCGGACATGTAGTTGTCGGGCGCCTTGTTGAACATGGCCTCGAAGCTCTTGGTGAAGGCCATCGCGTCCGGCGTCGGCAGGTTGGGCATGAAGCCGATCAGGCCGGTCTCGCACTGCGCCTCGCGGGCCTTGGCGAAGTCGCTGGGCCATCCCGGAGGGGCCCCGAAGATCTGCTGCGGCGTGTAGTTCAGCTCGCGGATCTGGCTGGACATGGGCACCACGTCGGAGTCGTAGCCGATCCAGTAGAGCATGTCGGCGCCCGTCGCCTTGGCCTTGCTGATCGCCGCGCGGAAGTCGCCGCTGCCGCCGAACAGGGTGGACTTGAAGGCCTCGTTGACGGTGACCTTCAGGCCGGCGTTCTCGAGCAGCTTCTGCGCTTCCTGCGCGCCGGGGCCGCCGAAGGCCGAGTCCTCGTGCAGCAGCGCGACCGTCTTCACGCCGCTGGCCTTGATGAAGTTGGTGGAGGCCTCGGTGTTCTGGTAGTCCCACGGGTGGATGTGGAAGAACCAGGGCTCGCTGCCGAGGATCTCCTCGATGCCCTGGAAGTTGTCGATGCCCACGCCGGACACCGCGCCGCCGATCCAGCTCACGATGGGCTGGAAGGTCTTGAAGGACTGGGCCAGGGCCAGCGTCACGCCGGAGCTGTAGCCGCCGCCGATGAACTGCACGTTGTCCTCGGTCATGAGCTTCTGGAAGGCGGCGAGGGCCACCTTGTTGTTGGCCTGGGTGTCGGCGTAGATGACCTTCAGGGGCTGGCCGAGCACGCCGCCCTGGGCGTTGATCTCCTCGAGGGCGAGCTCGAAGCCCTGCTTCTGGGCCTGGCCGGTGCCGGCCGCGCCGCCGGTGAGCGGCGACAGGATGCCGATGGTCACGGGCTGGGCGAGTGCCAGCGACATGGCGACGGCGACGAGAACGAGGATGATGCGTTTCATACGGTCTCCTCCTGGGGTGGTCGGCCGCGGTCGCGGCCGTGAGGCGAAGGGTGGGCGGCGGATGGGTGGCCTCCGGGCGAAGGGCATGGGGTCAGGTCATGGCGTGTCCCCCACGAACTCGGCGAGCAGGGCCCTGAAGCGGTCGGGAGCTTCGATCTGAGGGGAGTGGCCGACGTCGTCCCAGGTGACCAGGCGGGTGCGGTCCGCCCCGTACGCGGCGACGGTCGCCTCCGCCAGGGCGGGCGTGATGAGGGTGTCCTCGCCGCCGCGGAGCAGCAGCACCGGCCCGCGGTAGGCGCGCACCAGCGCCGACAGGTCCATGGTCTCGAGCGCCTCGGCGTTGGGCACGATCGCCGCGGGCGGTATCTTGCAGGCCTCGTCGACCAGCTCCTCGAAGTAGGCAGGCGTCCTGGTGGGCATGACGCCGGGCAGCGCCTGGGCGATCATCGCTCGGCGCGCGCCTGGCGACGGCTCGGCCGCCAGGATCTCCGCACCGCGCAGGCTGGCCTCCGGAGCGTGGAAGCCCGCCGGGGGCGGGGAGTCGACGAGCATGAGCCGCGCCACGCCCTGCGGCCTTACGCCGGCGCACGCCTGGGCTACCGCCCCGCCGAGGCTGTGGCCGACGAGCGTCACCGGAGGAACTCCGAGCGCCTCCAGGAAGCCCGCCAGCGCCGCTCCGTAGGCGGCCATG
The DNA here is from genome assembly GCA_035266525.1 of Trueperaceae bacterium. GTDB lineage: Bacteria > Deinococcota > Deinococci > Deinococcales > Trueperaceae > JASBRS01. The sequence goes on from DATFNF010000046.1 coordinate 3,248, forward strand.
CCGATGATCCCCGGCAGCGGACCGGAGGCGCCGAAGTTGGGCAGGTCCATGGCGATCAGCTCGATCCCGGTCGGCGGGTCCGCCAGCAGCTCCTGCCAGTAGCGGTGGCTGGCGAGGTTGCCGTGCACCAGCGCGACCGGACGGCCGCGTCCGGCGCGCGTGTAGGCGAAGGTGGTGCCGGCGGCGGCGAGCGTGCGGGGCGGCCGGGTCGTGCTCACGTCGCCGCTCCCGTCCCGGCCGCGGCGCCGGCGTCCGCCTCGTGGGAGCGCGCGAGGAAGGCGTGCAGCTCCGCGGCCACGGCGGCGGGGCGTTCGATGGGGGCGGCGTGTCCGGCCCGCGGGACGATCGCCAGGCTGCCGCGGCCGGCCGCCGTCAAGAGCTCCAGGCTGTAGCGCGGCGGGCTCAGCACGTCCTCCTCGCCCACCAGCGTCAGCAGCGGCCCGCGGTAGCGCCGCAAGGCACTCGCGCACTCCCGGCCCTCCGCGCCGTAGGCGAGCGCGCCCTCGACGAGCGCCAGCACCGGCCGCGGATCGGCGGCCGCCGCCTCGTCGCGCAGGCCGAGCAGCCAGCCCTCCTGCTCCTCCAGGAAGCTGTGCCCCCACACCCAGGGCGTCGCCACGTCGAAGCGGCCGGCGCTGCCGCCCAGCGCCAGGGCGGCGCGCCAGGAGCGCAGGACCGCCCGCATCAGGGCGTCGACGCGGCCGAAGCCGTCCATGATGGTGAGGCTGCGGAGCAGCTCCGGGCGCCGGCCGGCCAGCTCGAGCGCGGCCAGGGCGCCGTTGGAGAGCCCCACCAGGTGCACGGGGCCCAGCGCCAGGGCGTCGAGAAGCCCCTCGAGGTCGTCGGTGTGCTGCGCCACGGTGTAGGGCCCCGGCGGCTTGGAGGACTCGCCCTGGCCGCGGCCGTCGAAGCGGACGACGTGGTAGCGCGGGGCCAGCTCGGCCTCGAGCCCGGCCCAGGTGGCCGTGTTCATGAAGATGCCGTTGATCAGCACGACCGGCTCGGCTGCCGCGTCCCCGGTCCGCACCACGTGCAGTCGCACCTCGCCCACCGGCACGTCGGCGACCCGCGGCGCCGCGACGGGCGTGTCGGCGTCAGGCATGCCCGTTCCCCTCTTCCGCGGCCGGCGCCTCCGCCCGGTCATCCCCCTGGTCCCTCTGGAAGGCGTCGCGCAGCTCGTTCTTGAGGATCTTGCCGGCCCCGCTCTTGGGAAGCCCGTCCACCGTCCGCACGTGCTTGGGCACCTTGTAGCGGGCCAGTCGCTCCTTCAGGAAGCTCCGCACCTCCTCCGGCTCGAGCGTCGCGCCCTCGCGGGGCACCACCGCCGCCAGGCCGACCTCGCCCCAGCGCGCGTCCGGAACGCCCACCACGGCGCACTCCGAGACCGCGGGATGGTCGTACAGGGCGTTCTCGACCTCGACGGGGAAGACGTTCTCGCCGCCGGAGATGAACATCTCCTTGCGCCGTCCGGCGATGGTGACGAAGCCCTCGGCGTCCATGGCGGCGAGGTCGCCGGTCCACAGCCAGCCCTCCCGGAGCGCCTCGGCGGTCTCCTCGGGGCGCTCGAAGTAGCCGCTGAACACATGAGCGCCGGCCAGCGTCAGCTCGCCGACCTCGCCGGCCTCGCAGACCGAGCCGTCGGGGCGCCGCACCGCCGCCTCGGCGTGGAGGATGGCCTTGCCTACCGACTCGGGATGGCGCTCGGCCTCGTCCAGGGACATCGCGAAGCAGTTCACGCCCGCCTCGGTGAGGCCGTAGCCCTGCTTGAAGCGCACGCCGCGCTCACGGAAGGCGCGCCGCACCGGTTCCGGACAGGCGGCGCCGCCGGAGATGGCCCAGCGCACGGCGCTCAGCTCGGTGGCGTCGAAGGCCGGGTCGTCCGCCAGCATCTTGTACATGGTGGGCACCAGGAAGAGGATGGTGGCGCCGGCCTCGCCCACCAGGCGGAGGTAGTCGCCGGGATCGAAGGCGCGCTCCAGGGCGACGCGGGCGCCCAGGTGCAAGAGCGGCACGGTGAAGGCGTTGAGCGCAGCGTGGAAGCACGGCGTGGCCTGGACCACGCAGTCGTCGTCGCGCAGACCCCAGGACAGGATGGTGTTCACGGCGTTGTAGAAGCCCTGGCGGTAGGGCTGCATGGCGCCTTTGGGCAGCCCGGTGGTCCCGCCGGTGAACAGGATCATCTGGATGTCCTCGGAGGTGAGCGGCGGCGCCGGCGGCGGCAGGGGCGCCGCGGCGAGGGCCGCTTCGTAGCCGTCCAGGGCGAGCGTGGGTACCCCCGTGGCGGCGGCCGCCGTCAGGTTCTCGGCGTCGGCCAGCAGGAGCGCCGGCCTCACGTCGGCGGCGATGGCGCGGGTCTCGGTGGGCGACAGCCGGTAGTTGAAGGGCGTGTAGATCACGCCGGACTTGGCCGTGGCCAGCAACAGGTCGAGGTGGGCGATGTGGTTGAGGGCGAGGATGCTCACCCGGTCGCCCTTGCGCAGGCCGCGTGCCGCCAGCAGCCCTGCCAGGCGCTCGGCGCGGCCGTTCATGTCGGCGTAGCTCAGCCAGCGGCGCTGCCAGTACACGGCCGGACGGTCGGGCGTGAGCTCGGCGCGCCGGCGGGCGACGTCGAGGATCATGCCGGCGCCCCTTCGCCGCCGTCCGCGCCCTCTGGGCGCCCGCCGGCCCGGCGCGCTCCGTCGGGACGCACGCCGCGCAGGCCGTCGCCCGCGAACGGTCTCCCGGCGGGCGTCTCGCCCCACCGGAGACACACGGCGTTCCAGACGTAACCGACCCCGGCGGCGACCAGGACCACCAGGTCGCCCGGTTGGAGCATGCCCCGTTCCTCGGCCAGGCGCAGGCTGAGGATCTGGTCGATCTGTCCCAGGTGGCCCACGTGCTCGAGGTAGATGGAGCGTTCCTCGGGGATCCCCAGCCGCTGCAGCAAGGCCCGGTGGGCGCTGCGCTTGACGTGCAGCATGGCCAGGTAGGCGACCTCGGCCAGGGTCGCGCCCGACCTCTCCACGGCGCGTTCCACCACCGCCACGAAGTTGTCGAGGCTCTTGGGCTCGAGCCGCTGCTTCATGCCGGCCGGGTCCGTGACCTGCAAGCGGTAGTCGGGAACGCGCTCCGGCGTCATCGGCGCCACCGTGCCGCCGACCGGCACCAGCACGTCGAGCGAGAAGCTGCCGTCGGTGACGATGTGGGACGCCAGGATCTCGTGGCCGGCCTCCCGCTGCACCACGGCGGCGCCGGCGCCCGCCGCGAGGTTGTACATGAAGCGCACGTTGCCGTCGGTGAAGTCGATGAGGTCGCCGTTGCGGTAGCCCCCCGCCACCAGCACGGTGTCGACCTCGGGATCGGCGCGCAGCAGGTCCCTGGCCTGCTTCAAGCCGAGCACGCCGGTGCCGCACTTCTGGCCGACGTCGTAGGCGTACGCGCCGGTGGCGCCGATGTCGTAGGCCAGCTTGATGCCGGCGGTCCACACCGGGTACTCCTTGAACTCCTCGGTGATGGAGATGACCACGTCGACGTCGCCGGGCTCGACGCCCGCCCGGGCCAGCGCCTCCTGCGCCGCCCACGCCCCCATGGCGGCGGGGTGGTCGTCGGCGGCGGGCGCCACCTTCTCCTGGATGCCGAGCTTCTCGCGTACCACCCACTCGGGCAGGCCGCTGGCGGCGGCGATCGCGGCGGCGCTCATGCGCCCCGCGGGGACGTAGGCGGCCAGGCCCGTCACGCCCGCCCGGGGGGCGACGGCTCGCGGCCGGGTCATCCGGGCTCCAGACCGTGGAGGATCATGTCGAGGGCGGTGGACATGGCCTCATCCGGCGGAGCCCGCCGGTCCCAGATGGTGTAGCGCAGCCCCAGGAAGTGGGCGATGCCCATCAGCGCCCACGCCTGCGTCTCGGGGTGGCCGGAGCGGATCTCGCCGCCGGCCTGGGCGCGGCCGAGACCGCGCGCGTAGGCGTCGGCGAGGGTCTGGTAGTACTCGCGGTAGATGCTCTCGTCGACGAACTGCGACTCCATCACCACGCGGTAGAGATCCTGGTGCTCGAGCGAGAAGCGCAGGAAGGCCGCGAGCCCCCGCCGCTCCACCTCGAGCCGGTCGGTCACGCCACGGGTGGCGGCGCTGAGCGCGTGCCGCAGCTCGCGGCCCATGTGCCGGACCAGCTCGCGGAGCGCGTCCTCCTTGCTGGGGAAGTAGAGGTAGAAGGTGCCCTGCCCCACGCCGGCGCGACGCGTGATGCCGGAGATGGAGGCGCGGCTGAAGCCCTTCCCGGCGATCTCCACCTCGGCGGCCTCCAGGAGCCGCCTCCTCGTGGCCTCCCCGCGAGCGGTCATGGGCTTGGGTAGATCGGACATGACGCCCCTTCGCCGCGCCGGTCGAGCTGCTTCACGACGCCCGCCAGGCTCAACCTGACGACTGATTCAGGTGTCAGAAGTCTACGGCCGGCTGCGTGGGCCGTCAAGCATGTGTCCCAGGGACCTGGGGATACACAAGGCGCATCCCGCCTGACCGCACGTGTGCCAAGGAGTGTCGTCAGTCACGGCGCAACCGTTCGCCGGGAGACGTCGTGCGACGTCGCTGCGGGCGGCGTGGCCGGTGCGATGGCGGGCGGCAGGCGGGGAGCCCTACGGCCCCAGCAGCACCGATACGGTGCCGGAGAGGGTATCGCTGGCGACGGCCAGGTCGAGCTTGCCGGCGCCGTTGAAGTCTCCCACCGCGAGCGAGTACGGGTTGCGGCCGACCGTGTAGGTCTTCTGCGCCTGGAAGCTGCCGTCGCCCCTGCCCAAGAGGATCGACACGGTGTCGGTGCCCCAGTTGGCGACGGCGACATCCGGTTTGGCGTCGCGGTTGAAGTCTCCTACCGCCACCGCCTGCGGGTCGGTACCAACGCCGTAGGCGACGGCGCTCGCGAAGCGGCCGTCGCCCCTGTTCAGCAGGACCGACAGGCTGTCCCCGTTCTCGTTGGCGACGGCCAGGTCGGGCCTGCCGTCGCCGTTGAAGTCCCCCACGGCCACCGAGACCGGGATGCTGCCCACGGCGAAGGGCGAGCCCTTCGCGGGCGTGAAGCTGCCGTCGCCGTTGCCGAGCAGGACCGACAGGCTGTCGCTGCCGGAGTCGGCGACGGCCAGGTCGAGTCTGCCATCGCCGTTGAGGTCGCCGACCGCCACCGAGATAGGGCCGTCGCCGACCGGGTAGGTCTTCTGCGCCTGGAAGGTGCCGTCGCCCCTGCCCAGCAGCACCGACACGGTGCTGCTGCCGTAGTTGGCGACGGCGAGGTCAGGTTTGCCGTCGCCGTTGAAGTCCCCCACCGCCACGGCGACCGGAATGGTGCCGGCGCCGAAGGTGACGGGGCTGGCGAAGCCGTCGCCGTCGTTCAGGAGCACCGACACGCCGCCACCGTTGTCGGCGACGGCCAGGTCGAGCCTGCCGTCGCCGTTGAAGTCCCCCACCGCCAGCGCGTCCGGACCCTTGCCGGCGGCGTACATCTCCTGCGCCCGGAAGCTGCCGTCGCCCCTGCCGAGCAGCACCGACACGGTGCCGGAGCGGGTGTCGTTGGCGACGGCCAGGTCGAGCTTGCCGTCACCGTTGAAGTCCCCCACCGCCACCGCATGGGGGGAGATGCCCACCGGATACGCGACGGCGCCAGCGAGGCCGACGGTGGCGGCGCCAGCCAGCGCCACAACCGCCGCCGCGGCGGCGAGCATGCCCCTCACCTCACCTGCCAGCCGGGAAGACGCTGCATGCTTCCCCCTCCGACGAGCGCAAGGCACCGCCTTCGCGCCCGAGCACCCAAACCCCTACCCGGGCGACGAAGCGCCGCGATTGCCGGCACGCGCCGAGCAGTTCCGACGGCGATGTGGCGCAAGCGTCCGGCTGCGCTGCGCCTTCACTCGCCGAGGGCGTGACACTCTCGCGCCGGCATCGGACGGGGTGCGGAGCGGCTCGCTCCCGGTCTGGCGGTGAGGTCGAGGGCGGCCCTCCGGGCCGAGGTAGAGGTTGCCGCCGCGCATCAGTTGGCTGAAGACGTTGGCAGGGCCGCCTCGATCGCCTTCTTCACCCCGTTCCAGGAGGTGTCGCTGACCTGCTTGCCGTTCACCAGGACGCTCGGCGTTCCCTGCAGACCGAGCCCCAAGGCGATGCCGTCGTCCTTGTTCACCGTTTTCACCCCCGTCCCTGCATCCACACACTTCTGGAGCTTCTGTCTGTCGAGGCTCGGGGCGTACTGGGTGGCGATGTCGATGGCCTTGCTGGTGTTGAACAGCTGCGTCTGGGTGCGCATCAGGATCTGCTCGAGGTCCCAGAAGTCGCTGTTGCTCTGCAGGTAGATGCACTGGCCCATGCCGCCGATGACGGGGGACTGCGACTGGCTGATGACGGGGAAGTAGAAGAACACCGCCTTGGCCTTGCCGGTGTCGATGAAGGCGCGCTTGATCTGCGGCCACACCTGGTCGCTGAACTCGGCGCAGTGGGGGCACAGGAAGTCCTCGAACAGCGCGATCGTCACGGGCGCGTTGCTGTTGCCGATGGTGGGCTGCCCCTGGTAGGAGAGGGTGGCGCCGGAGGCGGCCGGGGTGGTGGCGCCGGAGCCCTTCGAGGTGAGCCGCGGTACCACCAGGACGCCGGCCAGGACGAGGATGGCGACGATGACCGTCGCCATCGTCAACCGTCGTGGATTCATGCTGTGCAGTCTACATAGCCTTCCGTGAGAAGTCGCGGCCGCGCGAGCCCCGTGAAACGCGTGCGTCGGGCGGGCGGCGTTGGCGTGCCCGCGCGCCGGGTGACGAGCGTTGGAAGGTCTTCGCGGGGAGCGGGCTGGGAGGTCTCGTGGTCGGGTCGGCGTCGTTCTCGTGGCCCTGGCCGAACCTGTCGAGTCCGGCCAGGGCCTCCAGCGACCGGCATGGCGCGCCTGCGGAGGGGAACGCTATCGCTTCCCGGTGACGTAGAAGGCGAAGTGGAACGCCGGGAGCTTCTCGCCGGGGTGATCGCTGGCGTAGGTGAGCTGCGGCAACCGGAAGTCGTCCGTGCCCTGGATGTCGGTGCCCTTGTAGATGGCGGGGTAGAGCGTGATGTAGTGCCAGCCCGGCGTTCCGGTGGCCTCGAGCGGGATCTCGACGTCGCCCTGGCTGTTGAACCCGCAGGCATAGCCGACGAAGGCGTTGTCGTAGTCGAGGCTGTAGATGTTGGCGGTGTCCGTCCAGCCCACACCGTCGAGGTGGATGGTGAAGGTGGTGCCGACCGGGCCGCGGTCCGGGCTGATGGCGGCGGCGCTGGGGGTGAGGGTGTAGTGGGTCGCGGCGACCTCCTTCCCGGTGGCGGAGGCGATGCGGATCGCGTGTTGCCCGCCGAGGTCGGAGGGCGGCGTCACGGTCGTGGTGAGGTTGCCGTCGGCGCCGACTGTGGCATGTCCGAGCGGGACGGTCTCGAGCTTGTAGCCCGAGGCCGTGACGTGGCTGCCGACCATCCGGCTCCAGGTCAACTCGACGGTGCTGTTGGCCGGCAGGGCGCGTGCGTGGACGGTAAGGGGCCGCCCATTCGGGCCGGACGCGGGCGTCACCCAGGCCGCGGTGCCCGTCCCGGACGGCGCGCGGCCGGGCGCTCGCGGCAGGCTCTGCTCGCTCGCCGGCGGCGGAAGCACGGACGCGCCGGGCGTGATGGTGTAGTTGAGGTGGAACACGGGCTTCCGGTGCGGAGACTGGCCCGTGTTGAGGTAGGGGAAGGTGTAGGCCCCGTGGATGATGGTGATGACGTGCTTGCCGGGCCCTCCGGTGGCGGG
>DATFNF010000047.1:0-10441 GCA_035266525.1 Trueperaceae bacterium
AGGATCGGCAGGGCGGCGTTGCGCATGCCGTGCTTGAAGACCACCACGCGCCCCGCCAGGCCCTTGGCGCGCGCGGTCCTGACGTAGTCCTGGGACAGCACCTCGAGCATGGCGCTGCGCACCATGCGGGCCAGCAGCGCGGTCGAGAAGGCGCCCAGCACCAGGGCCGGAAGGATGAGGTGCCGCACCGCGCTCACGAAGGCGGGCCAGTCGCCGGCGACGGCCGCGTCCACCACCATCATGCCCGTCACCCGGTGCGGTTCGATCAGATAGGGGCTCAGCTCTCCGGGTCCCGGTAGCCAGCCGAGCCGGGAGTGGAACAGCTCGAGCGCCAGGATGGCCAGCCAGTACACCGGCGTGGCGCCGCCGACCAGGGCCAGGGTGCGCACGATCAGGTCGGTCGGGCGGTCCTGGTACAGCGCCGCCAGGATGCCCGCGGGCACCCCGAAGAGGACGGCGAAGACCATGGCGCCGAGGGTGAGCTCGAACGTCGCGGGGAAGAAGTCCTCCAGGTCGGACAAGATAGGTCGCTGCGTGCGGAGCGAGTTGCCGAGGTCTCCCTTGAACAGGTCGACCATGTAGCGCACGTACTGCTCATAGACCGGCCGATCGAGCCCGTACTTGTGGCGATAGGCCTGGATCTGCGCGGGACGGGCGTTGCTGCCCAGGGCCGCGGCGGCGGGATCGGTGGGGACGATGTGGGAGATGAAGAAGGCGGCGAACCCGACCCCCCAGACCACGAAGATCAGGTAGCCGAGCCGCCTCAGCAGGAAGGCGAGCACCGCACCTCCTTCCCGCGGCCGGCAGCGAAGCCGTGGGAGGGACGCTGGGTCCCTCCCACGGGTATCGCCTTCGTTCGGTCGATGCTCAAGGCTGCTTGCTGATGGCCGAGAAGTCGACGTCGCCCTGCGCGTTGCGCGCGAAGCCGTCGACCTTGGCGCTGGTCACGATGGGCACCAGGGGCTGGTAGAGGATGTCGAACGGCCCGTTCAGCGCCACGTACTTGGTGAGCTGAGCGTAGAGGTCCTTGCGCTGGGTCAGGTCGGTGGTGGTGGACGCGTCCTCCGCGAGCTTCGAGGCGGTGGCGTCGTTCCACATGTTGCGCCATGCCAGCGACTTGGCGGCGTAGTCGGCCAGCGGGTTGGCGTTGCCCGCCGGGTCGGGGTAGTCGGGGCTCCAGGCCGCCAGCACCAGCTGGGCCGCCTGCTGACGGTAGATGGTGTAGAGCTGCGCGCCGGTGGTCTGCTTGATGTTGGCGGTGATGCCGATCTGCGCCAGGTCGGACTGGACCTTGGCGGCGAGGTCGGCGCACGGCACGCCGCCGCCGCAGGCGCCGGTGGAGATGAGGAACTCGACGCTCATGCCGCCGGACTTGCCCGCCTCGGCCATCAGCTGCTTGGCCTTCTCGACGTCATGGGGGAAGTAGGTGGTGGTGTCGGCGCCCATCAGGCCGTAGGGGATGATGGTCTGCATCGGCCGCCCGAGGCCGCCGAGCAGGTCCTTGATGATGGCGTCCTGGTCCACGGCGTAGCGCACCGCGTCACGCACGCGGTTGTCCGCGAACGGCTGGCCCGGGCCGGAGTTCATGCCCAGGTAGGTCATCTGGAAGGTGTCGAACTTGAGCGCCTTCAGCTTGGAGTCCGCCTGCGCGGCCTTGAAGGCGTCGGGCGTGTAGTTGTAGGCCACGTCGATCTCGCCCGACTCCAGGGCCGAGCGCTGGGCGTTCGATTCCTTCATGTAGCGCAGGATCACGCGCTTGATGGGGCCGCCGTCCGGGTAGTTGGGGTTGGCGGTCAGCACCACCTGCGAGCCGCGGTCCCAGCGGTCGAGCACGTAGGGGCCCGAGCCGGCGGAGTGGTCGTTCAGCCAGTGCTGACCGAAGTCGTTGCCCTGGACGTGCTGCTTCACCACATTCGCGTCCATCACGCCGCCGATGTTGAAGGTGAGCAGGTTGAGGATGATCTGCGGATTGACGCCCTTGGGCAGCGCGAGCTGCACGGTCTTGTCGTCGAGCGCCTTGGTGGACCCCACCTTCATGCCGGCCACGTCCGTGAACAGGAAGGCGGAGGGACCGTTGATCTGGATGGCGCGGTCGAACGACCACACCACGTCCTGCGCCGTCACGGGATCGCCGTTGGAGAACTTGGCGTCCTTCAGGTGGAAGGTGACGGTGCTGCCGCCGTCGGAGGTGCTGGCGATGTCCCAGCTGCTCGCCAGGCCCGGCTGCACCTGCGACAGATCGAGGCCGTTGAACTGCACCAGCCGCTGGTACAGGTTGTCGACGATGAGCGTCCCCGAGAACTCGTAGGAGACGCCCGGGTCGAGAGTGAGCAGGTCGCTGAAGTCGCCGCCGATCACCAGCGTCTGCTGCCGTGCGGACTGCGCCGAGCCGAAGCCGAGAAGCGCCGCTGCCAGGGTAGCCAGCACCAGCCGTCCGAACCGGAGTCGTGTCATGGTCCCTCCTTCAGGGTGATGGTCACGCTATCTTACAGGAACGCCCTGACGAAGGCGGCCGGCGCCCATGGCGGGAGCGCGCGCTGCCCGGAGCCGCCTGCCGCGCCCGGCCGGCGGGGGCCTGCGCTCAGGCCCAGTCGAGGATCACCTTGCCCGACCGGCCCGAACGCATCGTCTGGAACGCCTCCTCGAAGTCGTCGACGGCGAAGCGGTGCGTGATCACCTTGGACAGGTCCAGGCCGGACTGCAGCATGGCGGCCATCTTGTACCAGGTCTCGAACATCTGGCGGCCGTAGATCCCGCGGATCTCCAGGCCCTTGAAGATGACCTGGTTCCAGTCGATGGCGATGGGCTCGTCGGGGATCCCCAGCAGCGCCAGCTTGGCGCCGTGGTTGGCGGTGTCCAGGACGGGGCCGAACGCCGCCGGCGCCCCGGACATCTCGAACACCACGTCGAAGCCCTCTGTCATGCCCAGCGCGGCCATCGCCCCGCGCAGCGCCGCCGTCGCGCCGCCGGGCCCGGAGACGTCCACGGCCCGGTCGACGGCCCCCATGTGCTCGGCCATGCGCAAGCGGTCGCCGTTGACGTCGGTGATGACCACGTAGCGGGCGCCCACGAAGCGTGCCACCGCGGCCGCCATCTGCCCGATGGGCCCGGCGCCGGTCACCAGCACGTCCTCCCCCACCACGTCGAAGGCGAGAGCGGTGTGCACGGCGTTGCCGAGCGGATCGAGGATGGCCGCCCAGTCGTCGGGGATGCCTGCCGGCACCTTGAAGGCGTTCCCCGCCGGCAGCACGAAGCGCTCGGCGAAGGCGCCGGAGCGGTTGACGCCCACCCCCTGGGTGTTGCGGCACAGGTGGCGGCGGCCGGCGCGGCAGTTGCGGCAGTGGCCGCAGGTGATGTGCCCCTCGCCGGAGACGCGGTCGCCCGGCGCGAAGCCCTGCACCTCGGAGCCCACCGCTTCGACCACGCCCACGTACTCGTGCCCCGTGATCATCGGCACCGGGATGGTCTTCTGCGCCCACGCGTCCCAGTTGTAGATGTGCACGTCGGTGCCGCAGATGGAGGTGTGCGTGATGCGGATGAGGAGGTCGTTGGGGCCGGGCTCGGGCTCGGGCGCGTCGATCATCCACATACCGACGCGCGGCTCCTGCTTGGCGAGCGCCTTCATGCCACCACCCCCAGGTCGCGCCCGACGCGGGTGAAGGCGTCCACCGCCCGCTGAAGCTGCTCGCGGGTGTGCAGCGCGGACATCTGCGTGCGGATGCGCGCCTGCCCCTTGGGCACCACCGGGTAGGAGAAGCCGACCACGTAGATGCCCTCCTCCGTCAGCAAACGGTCCGCCATGGCGGTCGCGAGGGAGGCGTCCCCGATCATCACCGGGATGATGGGGTGGTCGGCCCCGGCGAGGGTGAAGCCCGCGGCCTCCAAGCCGCCCCGGAAGAAGGCGCTGTTCTCGTGCAGCCTGTGGCGCAGCTCGTCCGAGCCCTCGAGCAGGTCCAGCACCGCAAGCGAGGCGCTGACCACCGCGGGCGCCACGGAGTTCGAGAAGAGGTAGGGACGGCTGCGCTGCCTGAGCCACGCCACCACCTCCTTGCGCCCGCTGGTGTAGCCGCCGGAGGCGCCGCCGAGCGCCTTGCCGAGGGTACCGGTGAGGATGTCGACGCGCCCCATCACGCCGCGGTGCTCGTGGGTGCCGCGGCCGTGCTCGCCCAGGAAGCCCACGGCATGGCTGTCGTCGACCATGACCATGGCGCCGTAGCGCTCGGCCAGGTCGCAGATGCCCTCCAGGTCGGCCACCACGCCGTCCATGGAGAACACGCCGTCGCTGGCGATCAGCTTGTAGCGGGCCGTGGCCGCCGCCTGGAGCTGCTTCTCGAGGTCCGCCATGTCGTTGTTGGCGTAGCGGAAGCGTTGCGCCTTGCAGAGCCGCACCCCGTCGATGATGCTGGCGTGGTTGAGCGAATCGGAGATGACCGCGTCCTCGGGACCGAGCAGCGCCTCGAAGAGGCCGCCGTTGGCGTCGAAGCAGGACGAGTAGAGGATGGTGTCCTCGGTGCCCAGGAACGCGCTGAGGCGGGCCTCGAGCCGCTTGTGGATGTCCTGGGTGCCGCAGATGAAGCGCACCGAGGCCATCCCGAAGCCGCGCTCGTCGATGCCGCGCCGCGCGGCCTCCATCACGTCCGGATGGTTGGCCAGGCCGAGGTAGTTGTTGGCGCAGAAGTTCAGCACCTCGCCCCCGCCCTCGACCGTGATGGTCGCCTGCTGTTGCGAGGCGATGACGCGCTCCTCCTTGTAGAGACCTTGTTGCCGCAGCTCGCCCAACTGTGCGCCGAGGAACTCGAGATAGTCGCGGTCCATGGTCCGTCCTCCCAGCGATACGCGCGGGCGGTCCGTCCTCCACGACCGGGTGGCTGGGGACGCGCCGCGCTCCGCTCAGGCTACCGCCGGGCGCAGCGGCGGTCGGCATGTCCGGCGCCCCCGGGGAACACGCCGGACGGCCCCGCCATGGCGCCGCACCCGTGCCGGGAGCGCGCGTCGCACGCCAGACGGGCAACATGGGCCGCCGCAGGCCGGTGCTACGGTCGGGGTGCGGAGACGGACCGGGGCCCATGTCCACCGGTACTGCCTCGGTGCTGCATGGGTACATCGCATGCACGTTGGTTCGCCCCATGGGTCCAGTTCGTACAGCTCGAAGCTTCTACCGTTCGGGAAGCAGCGCGGTGCGAACCACTACACGTACCCGCCCGAACCACCGAAAGCAGGTGTCCGCATGGCTACCACCACGAAGGACGTCCAGAAAGAGATCGACAGCCTGAAGTCCGACCTGAGGTCGCTGCGGGACGACATCGCGAGCGTATCCAAGACCGGCGGGCGCGCCGCCAACGACGGCCTCCAGGCCGCACGCGATGCGCTGCGCGACGAGGCCGACAAGCTGGCCGAACGCCTGCGCGAGACCGCCGAGTCCGTGCAGGAGGAGGGCCGCGAGCTGGCCGGGCAGGCGCGCGAGCAGGTCTCGCAGAACCCGGTGACGTCCGTCGTCACCGCCTTCGGCGTGGGCGCGCTGGTCGGCTGGATCGTCTCCCGCAGATAGGATGCGCGCGGCGATCGCCGACGTGTTCATCGCGGCCTTGGAGCTGCTGGAGGCGGAGGGCCGCAGTGCCCGGCGCGGGCTCGTCCGCACCGCGGCCAGCCTGGCCCTGATGGCGGCGGGCGTGGTGCTGCTGGTGGGCGCCGTGGCGCTGTTGGCCTGGGCGATGGTGACGTCGCTCTACCCCGTGATGGCCGCTCCGCTGGCGCGCCTGCTCGCCGGCATCGCCGTCCTGGCGGTGGGAGGGGGGTTGGCGTGGGCCGCGACCGGCATCAGCCGCTGACGCCTGCGGAAGCCAAGGCGCGCCTGCGCCGGGTCGCGCGCCGAGGCGCCGGGGCGGCTGCCGTCGCCGGCGAGATCGAGGATGGGGTGCGCCGCCGCCCGCTCCTCGCCCTCGGCATCGCGCTGGCGGCGGGCATCTCCTTCGGAGCCTCGCGCCGCGTGCGCGCGCAGGTGCTGAGCGCGCTCGTGCGGCTCCTGGAGTGATGCCCGGCGGTCCGTTCGGCGTTCACTCGCCGTACGGCACCCAGATGTTCTTGACGCGGGTGGCCCGGCGCAGATAGGCACGCCCCTCGCCCTGCTCGGCGTCGAACCAGTCACGGCGCTTGCCGCCGTTCACCCACGTCGCCTTCAGGTTGCCCACGCTCTCGCGCTCGACCATGCCGGAGCCTTCGGACGAGCCGACGTACCACATGGCGGCGACCTCGGCGTGGCGCGCGAGGACCAGCGCGAGCTCGTCCCGCACGCCCGTGACGATGTTCAACGCACCGCCGGGAAGGTCGCTGGTGTCGAGCACCTGGTAGAGGTCGGTGGCGGCCAGCGGCCACCGCGGCGAGGGCACGGCGACGACGCGGTTGCCCATGGCGAGGGCCGGTGCCGTCAACGACACGAAGGCCAGCAGCGGCGCCTCGTCGGGACAGACCGCGGCCAGCACCCCCCAGGGCTCGTTCATGGCCAGCGTGACGTTACGGAACGGCGTGGCGTGCACGGCGCCGTCGAACTTGTCGGCGTAGGCCGCGTAGCCGAACAGCCGCCGCACGCTGGCGTCCACCTCGCGACGGGCGCCGGCGGCGTCGACGCCCGTCGACGCTCGGATCCGATCTGCCAGCTCCACGGCCCGCGCCTCGAGGTTCTCGGCCAGGTAGTACAGCACCTGGGCCCGGCCGTGGGCGGTCGCCTTCGACCAGCCAACACCCTTCCGCGCGGCCTCGACGGCGTTGCGCACGTCCTTGCGGTTGCCCAGCGGGGCCTCGCCCAGGTGGGTGCCGTCCGCGCCCACCACCGGGTAGCTGTAGTTGCCGTCGGGCCGGCTCTGCTTGCCGCCGATGTAGAGCTTGGCCGTACGGTCGATGGCCGCGCTCCCCGCCGAGCGGCCGGCGGGCGCGCCGTTCCCGCCCGCCCCCAACCCCACCGCGTCGCCACCCTCGGGATCGACCAGGTCGCCCGGGCCGTAGGCCCCCAGCGCCTTCTCCCAGCGCGGCACCAGGTACTCGTACATGCCTTCGCGGCCGCCCTCGCGGCCGTACCCGCTCTCGCGGTAGCCGCCGAAGCCGCTGGCGGCGTCGAACACGTTGGTGCAGTTCACCCACACCACGCCCGCCTCGAGCTTGGGCGCCAGGTCCAGCGCCAGGTTCACGTTCTCCGTCCAGACGCTGGCGGCGAGCCCGAAGCGGGTGTTGTTCGCCAGCGCCACCGCCTCCTCCGGCGTGCGGAAGGTCATGCTCACGATGACCGGCCCGAAGATCTCCTCCTGGGCGGCCGTGGAGGCCGGCGCCACGTCCGCCAGCAGCGTCGGCGGGAAGTACAGACCGGCGCCCGGCGCGGCCGGCCCGCCATCGCCCGCGGCACCGCCGGGGCCGGCGCCCGCGGTCTGCGCTCCGCGCGCCGCGCCGGACGCCCACGACGGCTGATAGCAGCGCCCGCCCTCGGCGCGGCACTGCTCCACCAGCCGCGTGATCTTGTCGAGCTGCACGGGCGCGATGATGGCGCCGATGTCCATGGCCTTGTCCAGGGAGGGCCCCTCGCGCAGCGTTTCCATCCGGGCACGAAGCTTGTCTTCCATGCGCGCCGCCACGCTCTCCTGCACCAGTAGACGGCTGCCCGCGCAGCAGACCTCGCCCTGGTTGAACCAGATGGCGTCCACCACCCCCTCGACGGCGCTGTCGAGGTCCGCGTCGTCGAAGACGATGAACGGGCTCTTGCCGCCGAGCTCGAGCGACAGCTTGACCCCGCGGCCGGCGGTCGCCCGGCGGATCAGCCGGCCCACCTCGGTGGAGCCGGTGAACGCCACCTTGTCGAGCCCCTCGTGCGCGACGAGGGCCGCGCCGGTGCGGCCGTCGCCCGTCACCACGTTGAGCACGCCGCCGGGCAGCCCGGCCTCCTGCGCCAGCTCGGCGAAGGCGAGCGCGGTGAGCGGGGTGAACTCTGCCGGCTTGAGGACCACGGTGTTGCCGGCCGCCAGCGCCGGCGCTACCTTCCAGGCGAGCATCAGCAGCGGGAAGTTCCAGGGGATGACCTGACCGCACACCCCCACGGCCTCGTACCCGGCGAACTCGCGGTCCAGGAGCTGCGCCCAGCCGGCGTGGTGGTAGAAGTGGCGCGCCACCAGCGGCACGTCGATGTCCCGCGTCTCGCGGATGGTCTTGCCGTTGTCCAGCGCTTCGAGCACGGCCAGCAAGCGGGCGTGCTTCTGCACGTGGCGGGCGAGCGCGTACAGGTGCCGCGCCCGCGCGTGCGGGTCGAGCGCCTGCCAGGCCGGCAGCGCCTCCCGTGCCGCCCGCACGGCGGCGTCCACGTCTGCGTCGTCGCCCTGGGCCACGCGTGCGAGCTCGCTGCCGTCCCCTGGATGCGCGGTGGCGAAGCGCTCGCCCCCGGCGGGCTCCACGAACCGCCCCGCGATGAAGTGCCCGAAGCTGCGGCCGTGGCGCTCGAGCCATGCCTGCGCCACCTCGGCGCTCTCCGGCGCCGGACCGTACTCCATGCCGGCGAAGATGCTCGCGACACTGCT
Source organism: Trueperaceae bacterium (assembly GCA_035266525.1). Lineage (GTDB taxonomy): Bacteria > Deinococcota > Deinococci > Deinococcales > Trueperaceae > JASBRS01. Next base: position 8,553 of record DATFNF010000047.1, read on the forward strand.
TTCCGGCTGACTCATGGGCTCCACTCCTGCCCTTCGGGCGCGGTCCCCGTCGGCCCTCGCCGCGGACCCTCGCGCGTCTTCTCCCACTCGCTGCGCATCAACCCGAACACCTCCAGGTCGGCGGCCAGGCCGTCCGAGGCGGGGTACACCGCCCGCAGCGTGCCCTCGTGCCGGAAGCCGAGCCGCTCGGCGACCCCGCGGCTGCGCACGTTCTCGCTCTGGCAACGGATCTCCAGGCGGTTGAAGCGGCGTTCCTCGAACAGCACCCGGGCCAGCCCCCCCACGGCGCGGGTCATGATGCCGCGGCCCTGGAAGGTCTCGGCCAGCCAGTAGCCGATCTCGGCGCGGCGCACGTCGGCGCGGACGTTGAAGATCCCCAGGGCGCCGGCGAGCCTGCCGTCGACCCGGACGCCACCGTCGAAGCCGCCCCCGCGGGCGAAGCGCTCGAGGCTGGCGCGCACGAAGGCGCGCTCGTTCTCCGGCGTGGCGATGCGGGCCCAGGGGAGGAAGCGCTGGAGATGCTCCCGGTTGGCATCCACGAGGGCGTACAGCTCCGCGGCGTCCTCCTCCTCCAGCAGGTCCAGCGCGATGTCGTCGGCGAGCTGCAGCCGGAACATCAGCCGGCCGGGTGCCTGAAGCCCGCGGAGTACCGGCCCGTCAGGCCGTGCTCGACCTGACGCTCGATGTCGCCCAGCAGCGAGCTCGCCCCGATGCGGAAGAGCTCCGGCTCCAGCCACGGGCGCCCCAGCTCCTCCTTCATCAGGGCCAGCCAGGTGAGCGCCTCCTTGGCCGTGCGGACGCCGCCTGCCGGCTTGAAGCCGACGCGCCGGCCGGTGCGCTCCAGATAGGCGCGGATGGCCCGCGCCATGACCAGGCCGACCGGCAGCGTGGCGTTGACGCTCTCCTTGCCGGTCGAGGTCTTCACGAAGTCGGCGCCCGCCATCATCGCCACCAGGCTGGCGCGGTAGACGTTGCGAAGCGTGCCCAGCTCGCCGGTCGCCAGGATCGCCTTGAGGTGCGCTGCGCCGGCCGCCTCGCGGAACGTCCGCACCTCGTCGTAGAGCGCCTGCCAGTCGCCGGTGAGCACGTGCCGGCGCGAGATGACGATGTCGATCTCGGCGGCGCCCGCGCGCACGCTGCGCCCGATCTCGTCCACTCGGGTGGCGAACGGCGACAGCCCGGCAGGGAAGCCCGCGGACACGGCCGCCACCGGCACCCCGCTGCCGCGGAGCGCCTCCACCGCCACCGGAACCATGTCGTGGTACACGCACACCGCCGCCGCCGTCAGGCCGGCGCCGGCCATGCCTGCGGCCTGCACCAGGTCCTCGCGCAGCGGCCGGACGGCCTTGGCGCACAGCCGCCGCACCCTCCCCGGCGTGTCGTCGCCGGACAGCGTGGTGAGGTCGATGAGCGTGACGGCCTTGAGCAGCCACGCTACCTGCCACTGCTTCTTCACGCTGCGGCGGGCCGGCAGGTCGGCCGCCCGCCGCTCCACCGCGCTGCGGTTGACGTGCGCGTCCCGCACCCAGTCCAGCTCCAGGGCCGTGCCGGGGTTGCGTTCCTCCGCCCCGGCGAGCGCGCTTCCCGTCACCTCGCGTCCGATGCTCATACGCTCGCTCCCTGCACGGGAAACGGCGTCCCGCGCACCGTTCCAGCATACATGGCCGTCGCCCGGCGTTTCCGTGCCCGCGGCGCGGACGGGCCGCCTCGCCGACCCCGGCGAGGAGGTGTCGGGCGAGCCGCTCCGCACCCCTCGCGAGTCCGAGGCCGCCGGTATGATGACGTCGCCCGCGTTGGCCCCCGGCTCGGGGCGCCCACGGAGCGGAGGGAGCCTCCATGCACCTGGCGCGTTTTCCGCGACGTCGTTACACGCCCTACCAGACACCCAT
>DATFNF010000048.1:0-16462 GCA_035266525.1 Trueperaceae bacterium
GCTGAGGAACCGGAAATGATCGAGGTCGAACAGGGCCATCGCCACGGCGCCGCCCTCTCGCCGCGCATCGAACAGCGCCTGCTGCGTGCGGTCCTCCAGCAAGCGCCGGTTGGCCAGGCCGGTGAGGGCGTCGTAGTGGGCCTCGTGCCAGGTCCCGCCGTCCGGCTGCCGCGTGGCGGAGACGTCGCGGATCACCCCGTAGACGGCGCTGAGGCCGCGGTCGTCCGAGGCCCATGACAGCAAGGCGAAGTCGTCCACCCAGAGCTCGTCCCCACCCCTGGTACGCAGCCGGTACTCATCCTGGACGCGGTCCGCATCGGCCAGTCGCAGGAGCCGCTCGCCGAAGCGTTCCCGGTCGTCCTCGGACACGAGCGCCGTCAGCCCGGTCGCCAGCACCTCCGCGGGCTCGTACCCGGTCAACGCGCGGCACGCCTGCGACACCCAGGTGAGCTCGACGCGGCCGTCCGCGTGCAGCAGGAGGGCATAACCGAAGGACGCTCCCTTGCCGCCCACGCTCTCGGCCAGCATGCGGCCGGCAGCCTCGGCGCCGGCGGCGTGCACGGTCTCCGTGACGTCCCGTTGCAGCACCAGCAGGTACCTCGGCAGCTCGCCCGCGGCGCCGACGGGAAGGTGGCGCTGCTCGTTGAAGAAGAGCGTGCCGTCAGGGCGGTAGTTGCGCACCACGCAGGTGACCCCGCGGCCCTCCTGCAGCGCCGCCCGCGCCTCGGCCGCAGCATCCTGGGCGCTGTCGCGCCCCTGGAGGAAGCCCAGGTTCCGCCCTTCGATGTCCGCTGCCGGGTAGCCGGTGAGCCGGGTGAAGGCGTCGCTCGCGTAGACGACGGGGTGCCCCGTCTGTGTGAGGTCCGATACCGTGAAGCTCTCTCCGCCGAACAGACGAAGCGCCGCCTCGATGACGGCGGCGGTATCCGGCGTATCGAGACGACCGAGCGCCGCGACCGCTCCCAACTCGCCTCCAACGCTGTCGCTGTTCATGCAGCGCCCGCGCCTCCCTAGCCTCTCACCCGTCTCCTGCGGGTGCTCACACGCTCTGGAGGCGACTGCGGGCGCGTGCTGATCGGGACTCCCATATCCCGTGCGCCACTCCCACGCCTCCCATGCTCTTCCAGCCATGACAGTACCACGCCCGGGGGCGTCGCCCCGTAAGATATCTCCGTTGTGGAGGGCGTTCGTGGAGGGCGTTCGTGGTGGCCGTTCGGGCCCGGCGCGCCCGGGCCGGAGGCGCTACCTCTCCGCCGCCCCCAGGATCAGGCAGGCGAGCTCGTGCGAGATCGACAGGTGCTCGCTCCCGAGCCGGATGGTCAGCATCTCGCCCAACGGCTCCTTCGCCTCCACCCGGAGCACCGTTCCTGGCCCCACGCCGAGCTCGGTGACGTACGCCAGCACGTCGGGGTCCTGGCTGAGGATGCGCGAGACGGTGAAGGCGGCGCCCACCGGCACCTCGCACAGGGCCGTGCTCGGGGTGGCGGGTACCGTGCCGTCGTCCTGCGGGATGGGGTCGCCGTGCGGGTCGTGGGACGGCTGGCCGAGATGCTCGGCGAGGCGCTCCGTGAAGCGCACGGACATGACGTGCTCCATGCGCTCGGCCTCTTCGTGGACTTCGTCCCAGGCGTAGCCGAGGTCGCGGATCAGGAAGGTCTCGAGGAGGCGATGCCGGCGCACCAGCCGCAGCGCCTCGCCGCGACCCGCGCCGGTGAGCTGCGCGCCCTGGTAGGGCTTGTATCGGATCAGGCCCATGCGCTTGAGCTTGCCCAGCATCCCGGTGACCGACGACGCCTTCACTCCCAGCGCCCGGGCGATGTCGCCCGTGCCTGCCGGACCGTCCCGGGCGATCACCCATATGGCCTTCAGGTAGTCGCCCACCGACGTCGAAAGCGACGTCCTCTCCGGCTCCTCCCGTGTCACACCGAAGTCTACGGGCTTCGTCCGGGCGCCGCAAGCGAGGCGCGCCGGAGGCCGAGACGCGACCGAGCAACATACCCCCCATAGGTATCCAATCCGACAATCCGGGCAGCGGAACGGGTGCTAGCATCGTCATCAGTGGAGGTCGCATGCCCAAGAAGCAGCAGCACAACGACGTGGTGATCATCGGCGGGGGGCCCGCCGGGCTCACCGCTGGGATCTACACCGGGCGCGGTCAGCTCGATACCGTGATCATCGAGAAGGGGCTGCCCGGCGGCCAGATCGCGCAGACCGACGAGGTGGAGAACTACGCCGGCTTCCCCGAGGGCATCACCGGACCGGAGCTGTCCCAGCGTATGGTGCAACAGGCCGAGAAGTTCGGCGCTCACATCGTGATGGACGAGGTGACCACCGTCGAGCGCGAGCCGGGCGGGGGCTTCGTGGTGAGGGGCTACGACGCCGATTACCACGCCAAGGCCGTGATCGTCGCGACCGGCGCCAACCCCCGCGGGCTGGGCGTCCCCGGCGAGGACGAGTTCTACGGCCGCGGGGTGTCCACCTGCGCCACCTGCGACGGCTTCTTCTACCGCGGGAAGCGCGTCGTGGTGGTCGGCGGCGGGGACGCCGCCATCGAAGAGGGTACCTTCCTGACGAAGTTCGCCGACTCCGTGACGGTGGTGCACCGGCGCGACGCGCTGCGCGCGCACAAAGCCGCGCAGGAACGCGCCTTCGCCAACCCCAAGATGCACTTCGTGTGGGACACCGTGGTGACCGAGGTCATCGGCGAGGACGGGCAGGTCACCGGGGCCCGCACGCGCAACGTCAAGACCGGCGAGGCGGGCGTCCTGCCCACCGACGGCGTCTTCGTGTACATCGGCCACGAGCCCAACACGGGCTTCGTGGAGGGTGTCGTCAGGCTGCGCAAGAGCGGCTACATCGACGTCCGCGACGAGATCTACACCGATGTGGAGGGTATCTTCGCGGCCGGCGACGTTTCCGACGAGGTCTACCGCCAGCTCGGCACCTCGGTGGGCGCAGGCACGCGCGCGGCCATGGCCGCCGAGCGCTGGCTCGCCACTCAGGAGCTGCCCGGCGACCGGGCGGTCGTCGGCGACGCGGCGGCCGAGGAGACCGCGGCCGAAGGGCGCGGCCCGCTCAACCTCAACGTCCCGGTGAGCAAGGCCTGACGGCGCCGGGCTCAGCGCGGCAGGAAGTCGTAGAACAGGAAAGAGTCCCGGTAGGCGCTGACGAGCACGTGGCCGTCGGTCCATAACGGGGTCCCGGCGGCCTCGCGCCAGCGCTTGCCGTCCTTGTCGGTGATGGCGATGAAGTTGCCGTCGGCCTGGGCCGTCCAGCCGTCCCCCTGGAGCGTGCCTGGCGGCGGCGCGTCGAGCTTCAGGGGCGTGGGATCGGGTGCGGCCGGCACCGCTCCCTTGTGGAGGCCGAGGTATTGCACCGGGCCGTTCGGCGTCATCCCCAACTCGGGCACGCCGAGCGCCAGCAGCTTGCTGGTCTCCGTGCCTTTGTCGCTGGGCATGACGCGCTCCAACACGATCAGGCGGGGAACGCCGGACGCGTCGGGCTGGTAGATGGTGGCCTTCACGTCCGACAGCGGGAGCCCCAACCCCTCCGCGACCAGTGAGAGCACGGACGCCTCGAAGGCGTCGCGGGCGGCAGGGCTGTCCTGCTGGTAGTTGTCCGGCCACAGCGGCAGGTTGCGGAGGCGCGTGATGGAACCGTCGGGAGCGGGCACCGCCAGCCAGGCATCGAACGAGTCGACCTGGTCGCCGCTCAGCACGACGTAGCGCGCCTCGCTGAGGGGCGTGCGCTGCTGCAGCCTCACCGCCACCCCGTCGCGCCAGGGCACCACTCCTACGTTCCGCCCGTCGGGGATGATGCGGGTGATGACCCGCGGGGCGAGCGACACGATGCCCGGCGGGATCGCTTCGGCCAGAGCCGGGATGGGCTTGCCGCCGGCGACGTCCGGCATGGAGTCCGCGAAGACCAGCGCCGCCTGACGGTTGGCGTAGGCGCCGATGCGCACGCGGTAGATGTCCCCGAGGCCGGTGGTGGAGCGCACCACGTAGGCCGGATAACCGTCGCCGTCGAGCTGCGCCTGGAGCGCCAGGGCCGAGTCCTTGTCGGAGAGCGCCACCACCTGGACGGTATAGGCGATGCTCTGCGCGGTAGCGGCCGCCGCCCCCAGCAACAGCCCCAGCAACGCCGCGACGCGCGCGCCGCGCCGCACTAGAAGTCCTTCCGCTCGAAGAGCACCACCGAGGCCGCGGCGAAGGCGGCGGCGTAGAGCGCGATGAGGGCCAGCATCCAGCCCAGGTTGGACACGGGCTTGGCGTAGGCGTCCAGTTGCGTCGTGAGCAGGTAGGGAGTGAGGGCCGGGAACACCACCAGCAGCTGCATGAAGATGAGGACCGACAGGGTCGCCAGCGCCCCGCCGGCGGCGTTCATGAACACCACCGTCAACAACATGGACAGCAGCGCCACCGGCACCAGGCTGTACCCCGCTACCAGATAGGCGCGCAGCACCTCGCCGACCGCCTGGCCGGCGGCCATGGTGCCCTGACCCAGGAGCCCCGCCTGACCCAGGCCGGTGCCGCCCACGAAGGAGCCGTAGCCGTACGGCGCGCCCGCCAGCAACGACACCAGCAGGAACACCGCGAGCACCGCGAAGGGGTAGACGGTGACGATGAGCAGCTTCGAGAGCAGCCACTGCGAGCGCGTCACCGGCCTCAACAGCACCGTCTGCAAGGTGCCGTTGGCGATCTCCACACCGAGCAGCTCGGCGGCGCTGATGGCGACCAGCAGGGGCAGCAGGAAGCGCATGCTCGACAGCAGGCTGAGCGCCGGCACCTGGTAGGCAGACACCAGGTAGAAGTCGTAGACCTTGTAGATGCCCGGCGCGTACGCCCACAGCAGGGGGAACAGCACGACCAGCACCAGCGAGAAGCGCACGCTGCCGAGACGCAACACCTTCCCGAGCTCCATGCGCAGCAGGCTCGTCATGCACGCCCCCCGCCGCCGCTGGCCGCCGGCCCGTCCTCCGGGGGCCGGATGCCGCTGTGGGTGGGCCGGTCGCTGGCGATACGCTCGCGGTAGTATCCGCGGAGATCGAAGATGTCGAGGGCGAGCTCGAAGACGCTCAGGCCGTCCTCCGCGAGAAGGCTCGTGACGCGCCCCACGGACTCGGACTCGGAGGGGATGAAGACGACGTCCTGCCCCCGCACGGAGGCGTGGCGGATCCACGGTTGGGTCTCGAGCAGCGCCCTCGCGCGATGGGGCTCGTCGACGGCGACGCGGTAGCGCTCGCGCCGGTCGAGCAGGTTCACCTCGTCGATGAGGCGGCCCTCTTCCATGATCGCGACCCGCGTGCAGTAGGCGACCACCTCGTCGAGGTGGTGGGTGGAGAGCAGCACCGCCGTCCCGCCGGCCGCCGCCTCGCGCAGCACGGCATGCACCAGGTGCAGACTCAAGGGGTCCATTCCGCTGGCAGGCTCGTCCAGGATGAGCACCTCGGGCCGTGTCAGCATGGCGGCCGCCACACCCAGCCGCTGACGCATGCCCAGGCTGTACACGCCGACCTTGCGCTCGGCCGCATTGCCGAGCTCCATCATGTCCAGGACCTCCTGGATACGCCCCTCGGGGACCCCGCCGGCGAGCCGCCCGTGGAGCCGCAGGTTGGCGCGACCGGTGAGGTAGGGGTAGAAGGCGGCCGGGGCCTCCACCACCGCACCGAGCTTCCGCCGCACGGCCGGCTCGCGGTGGGGGTCGACGCCCAGCATGCGCACCGAGCCCGCCGTAGGGAAGGCGAGCCCCGCCACCAGACGGATCACGGTGGTCTTGCCCGCGCCGTTGGGGCCAACCAGGGCGTAGACCTCGCCGGGGTTCACCGTGAAGCTGAGATCCTGGACCACGGGACGGACCCCGTATCGCTTCGTCAGGTGGACCACTTCGATGGATGGCGTGGGCATCGCACTCCTCGGCGAAAGTCTACGGTCGTGGGCGCGGGCGCACGATTACATTCTTCATCCGCCCGTCGCTCACACCGTCCCCTCACCCTCCACAGCCGAAGACCCGTACCGCTCCACCAGCAGCACATCGAGCACGTGCTCGATGGTCTTCTCCACGGCGCGGTCGAAGTCGGACGCCTCCACCACCGGCACGCCCTCCAGCTCCGCCTGCTCGACGATGAAGTCGTGCATGATGCGGATCTCCGTGAAGTGCTCGAGGTACGGCTGCTGGCGGCGCCGCTGGAAGGTCTGCCCTTCCCGCACCCCGAAGTGCCGGCGGTGGTCCTCCTCATCGGCGACCGCCAGGACGAGCTTGACGATGATGGCGCCCTCCGCCTCCTTGCTGGGCGCGATGCCGGGCACCAGGTGGGCGCCTTCCATCACCAGCGAGGTGGCCTCCGTGACGTTGCGAGCGATGATGGCGCAGACCGCCGGGTCGAGCTGCTGGACCTGCGCCAGGAAGCCCCTGAGCACGCGCTTGCGCTTGGGCCTCACCGAGTCGCGCTCGCTCGGCAGCAGCTCGGCGCGCCACGCCGAGTAGCTCGAGCTGTGCAGCACCGGGCTGAGGTCCGGGCCGATCAGCGAGCGCAGGGCCTGCCGGACCGAGTCCGTGGACACGTTGCGGGGGATGCCCAGGCGGTAGCCGACCTCGGAGGCGATGGCGGACTTCCCCACGCCGGGCGCCCCTCCGACCGCGAGGATGATCGGCCGGTCGGGCCGCCGGACGGCGCGCATGAGCTCGTAGCGCCGCGCGAACTCCTCGCCGGCCTCGTCGTGGAGCAGTCGTGCTACCTGCGTCCGTACCTGGGCACGCTCCACGGTAGGCTTGCCGGCGCGGTACAGGACCTCCTCGACGCGCTTGGCGAGGTTGTGCGAGAGCTCCGGCCCCAGCCCGACGGCCATCACCGACTGCGCCAGGATGCCGCGGGAGAAGGGGATCTCGACGCCGTCCTCCTCGACCACCTTCAGCTCGAGCGACTGGCGGGTGAGCGCCTCGTAGCGCAGCCGCAGATCGCGCCCGTAACGGCCCTCGAGGGCCACCGCCACGCGCCGTGCCAGCTCCGGCTGCGGGATGCGCTCCACGCCCTCGGCCCGGAGCCCCTGCTCGACCTGATTGGCCGCGGCGTGGGCCTCCTTGAAGCCGAGGTCGAGCTTCTCCAGCGACGCCATCAGCGTCCGCCGCTCGAAGGACTCCTGCCCGGCATCGGTCTCGATCAGCAGCGGCACGAAGGGCGGAGTCTGTTGCCGGAGACGTTCGGCCACCTCCGGAGCCACCCGCTCCGAGACCATGCCCGCCAGCTCCTCCATGAGCTCCCCCAGCTCGACCTGCCTGGTGCCCGTCTCGCGGAAGCGACGCTCGGCCTCCCGCGCGATGCGGATGGCCTCGTCGGTGAGCACGCCCGCCGACTGCAGCGCCTCCACCACCTCCCCGGTGGTGTAGGCGTAGCGCTCGTCGCCACGCACCACACGCAAATCGCGCCGCTTCATGGGCTCCCTCCTCTCACGGGGCGGCCTGGAAGACGCGGACTCGGAACCGACTCAAGAGGCTACCACGGATCGAACGGATCGCCGTTATTCCCCTCCAGCACGTCCAGGAGGTTCTTCACGACGTTCCCGGTGAAGCCCCAGATTCGGCGGTCGTGCCACTGATAGGCGAAGATGCGCCGCCGATAATCACGGAGCTGCTTCACCTCGCTCTCCGGCGTGATGCGCGCGAGCTCCGCCAGAGGGACCGTGAACACCTCGGCCACCTCCACCGCGTTGAGCCGCAACGGCTGGGGCCAGGGGATGCGCGCCACCACCGGCGTGGCGACGTAGCCCGCCGGCGACGGGTGGTCCGAAAGCGTGCCCAGCACGGCCTCCCTGGGTACGCGCAGCCCGACCTCTTCCTCGGTCTCCCGCAACGCCGCGGCCTCGAGGCTCTCCCCCGGCTCGGCACCGCCCCCCGGGAAAGCGATCTGCCCGGCATGGTTGGCGAGCGACGCCGCGCGCACCGTGAACAGCAGCTCGGCACGCTCCGGGCCTTCGAGCAACGGAACCAGCACGGCCGCCCGCCGGAAGCCCGGGATCTCCATGCGCACCCGCTCCGCCGCGGCCAGCCGCACGTCCAGCTCGTCGAGCGTCACCGCCACCCCGAAGACTCCCGCGTCCGCGCCGTGCTCGCAGCCCTCATGCCTCGAGGATAGCCCGGGGTCCGCGTCCCCACCGTCGGCCTGCCGCCGCCACGCTCACGCGCCCGGCACCCGGATGAAGGCCCAGTGCCGACCCGTGACCCCGGCATCGCGGCGGTGACTGTAGAAGCGCTCGGCATCGCAGTGGGTGCACAACCCTGAGCTCCACGTGCGTTCCGGGTCGACGCCCGCCCGCTCCAACGTCCAGCGGTTGGCCGCCGCCAGGTCCAGCCGGTGCCGTCCGTCCGCGTCTGGCACCGAGAGCGCGGTCGGAAAGCCGGCCCGGCCGAAGGCGGCCACGACCTCGTCACCCACCTGGTAGCAGGCGCCCTGGATCCCCGGGCCGATGGCCACCGACAGGTCCGACGGGCGGGTGCCGTAGCGCTCGCGCATGTGTCCCACCACCTCGCCGGCGAGGCCCGCGAGCGTGCCGCGCCAGCCGCAGTGGGCGGCCCCGACGGCGCCGGTGGCGGCGTCGAAGAACAGCAGGGGCAGGCAGTCGGCGACGCTCACCACCAGCAGCCGCCCGGCAGCGGCGCTGGTGGCGGCGTCCGCGCGCTCGGTGAACCAGGTCGGCGCACCGTCCAGCACGCGCGTCCCATGCTCCTGGTGGAAGGCGCACACCTCCGACCGGGGAACGCCCAGCGCGGCCAAGACACGGTCCCGATTGGCTTCCACGCGCACGGCGTCGTCACCCGAGCTGAGGCCGAGGTTGAGGGACGCGTAGCCGCCGGTGCTGACCCCGCCGCTCCGGAGGGTGAAGCCGTGAGGCCAGGGCAGACCGGGGGCGGTGAGGGCGCGTGGCGTGTCGGTCCCGGGGCCGTCGGAGGAGAGCGCGCGCACGGGCATGGCCCGATGCTAGCCCGAGGCGGCGGCCGGGGCGCGCCCGGTGCCTACGGAGCCGCCGGCGCTCAGTAGTTGCGCGCCTCGAGGCGCAGCTCGGTCGCGGCGAGCAGCCACTGCGCCACGGCGTGCACGGCGCCGCGCACGGTGGGGGTGATGATCGGGTCGCCGAAGGGCTCGAGCCGCACGATCACCTGCTCGGCCGAGCGCTGCTGCACCAGCACCAGCAGGTGCTGGCGGATGTCGGGCTCGTCCACGCTGGCCCGCACCCACCAGCGCCGGGGCGCCGGGGTTCCTTCCGAGGACGCCGCAGCGGCGGCTTCCGGCGAGCGCCCGGCGCGCCCGTCGTCCTCCGTCCGCGGCCCGAAGCTGCGCGCCACCTCGTGGAGGATCACATGCCCGTCGGCGTAGGGAAGCACGACCTTGGCGAAGGGAGCGACCTCGGGCAAGCGGCCGGTCAGCAGGGCATGGGGCATGGTGGACGGTCTCTCCAGGACCGGGAAGGAATCGGTGGGCCCGCCCTGGAAGACGAGCTCCACGTAGCGCAGCGGGATCCCCTGCGCCTGCCACTTGAGCGCGTACTTGGTCTCGAACACCGCTTGCGGCGCGGCCGCCTCCCGCACCTCGAAGCCGCCGGCCGCAACAGCCTCCTCGACCGCGAAGGCGAAGTAGTCGGCGTGGTCGGTGGCCAGGCACACCGCGCCGCCGGGCTGCAGCCGGCTGGCCGCCAGGCGGAAGAAGTCGCGGCTCAACAGCCTTCGCTCGGCATGACGCTCCTTGGGCCAGGGGTCCGGGAAGTTCACCACGATGCGTTCCAGAACGTGCTCGGCGAACAGGTGACGGAGCGCGAAGCGCGCGCCCGCCTTGGCGAGCCGCACGTTCGTCACCCCCTCCCGCTTCACCCGCCTGAGCGCTCTCTGCAAGCTGGCGCTGGAGATCTCCAGCCCCACCAGGCAGGCGTCGGGCCGGTCCCTGGCGGACCGCACCGTGAACCGCCCGTCACCGAAACCGATCTCCAGCGTGAGCGGGCCGCGCCGGTCGAACTCGGTTCGCCAGTCGATCGGGAAGGCGCGGGTGCGCCACGGCAGCAGGCTGGGGAGCGGCGCTCGCTCGTCCACCGGTGATCCTCCTGGACGGGTCAGCCGTGCTTCAGCACGGGGCGCACCAGCAGCGCCTCGTTGGCGGCGAGATCGGAACGGAACAGGGTGTCGCGGGAGAACAGGATGTAGGGGCCGGCGCCGTCGACCGGGCTGGCGCGGAACACCAGGACCTTGCCGTCCTGACGGCGACAGGCGATCCGCTCGGGCGGAGCGCCCGTGGCGCGTTGCCAGGTGTTGAGGATGCCCGGGTCCAGCCCCGCCACCCCCGCGGCCAGGTCGATGTCGCCCAGGCGGGCCACCAGACGCGCGGTGCGCGGACGCCGGCCGCGCATCTTGAGCACCCCGATGCGCGTGAGCCGCTCGACGATGGCGAGCGTGTCGTCCGGGTCCAGGCCGGCGTCGAGCGCGACGCGGGTGACGTTGCGTTGACCGTTGACGTGGCCGAGCACCTTGCGCTCGTCCTCGTTGAGGGTCAGCTCGGCGGCGCGCTCGTAGCTGGTGTCCAGCGTCGGCACGGCGTCGCGCGCCACCGTGGGACCGCCCTCCCGACGCGCCTCGTCGAGCCGGCGGATGGCCTCCAGCACCAGGTTCTCGGTGCCGGTGCCGATGGTCGTGTCGGGCGCCGGGATGCCCATGCGGAACTCGAAGCTCCCGCGCTCGTCCGCGAACAGCGCGAACACGGCGTCCTCGCCGGACAGCTCCCCGAACTCGGCGTGGACGACCTGGCCCTTGTCGAAGTACACGCGCGCCAGCCCCGCCGGGTGGTCGATGCCGAGTCGGCCGGACCGCTGCGCCGTGGAGAGCAACTGGAACAGGTCGACGAGCGAGAAGAGGCCAAGCGTCCCGGTCACGACCGCATTCTACCGCCCGCCTGCCCGGCCGGCGCGGGGGCCTCCGGCCCGTCCGGCAGGTCCACCGCCACGTGCACGAACGCCTCCCGGTCGCTGCTCGGCGCCAGCGCCACCACCCCGATGCGGCCGTCGACCCAGGCGTGCGCCGTGCGGTCGGCGTTCGCCAGGATGCTGGACCGGCCGCGGGGAGCGAAGCCGAACGCCTCACCGACCAGCATGGGGTTGACCGCGTAACGGAGGTTCACCCGGCCCTGGAGCAGGGCGTTCAGACCGCGAGCGAGCCACGCCTCACCCTCGCTCAAGCCGGGGTCCGGCGGCCACGGGCGTTGCCAGTCGGCGTCGTTCGCGCTGGGCTGAACCACCACCTGCGCGCCGCCCCCATCGAGGTGCGCGACCACGCCCTCGTACCAGCCGTCCATGCACACCGCCACCCCGAGCCGCCCCCACGGCAGGCACATGACAGGCAGCTCGGCCACGGAGCCCCGCGCGAGACCCGCCCGCGACTCCAGCCCCGGCGTCAGGTGGGCCTTGCGGCTCCGCCCCAGCAGCGCCCCGCCCGGAGCGAAGGTGTACGCCACGTTGAACGCGCGCGCGCCGGTCACGTGCACGCCGCGGGCCGCCTCGACATCGACGTCGGGCAGCAGCGCCGATCCCGCGACCACGGTCGCCCCGGTCGCGCGCGCCACCTCGCGGAAGGCGTCCGCGTAGGCTCGGTGGACGGCCGGAGCCCGCGCGAGGTGCACCGCGGCCGGCCCCAGGCGGCCGTAGCGGACGGCCGCCGCCGCCACCTCCGGCCAGTCCCGTCGGAGCGACCGCCAGGCGGCCAGCGGCAGGCTGCCGGCGTCCTCCAGCGGACCGCCGCGGCCGGCGAGCGTGAAGCTGAGCGGGAGGGCGATCAGCTCGGGGAACGCCAGCACCACCGCTGCTCCTCCGGCCCGCGCGTCCTCCGTGGCCCGCAGTCCGAGGTCGAGGACCCACGCGGCGAAGGCCTGCGCGCTGCTGTAGACATCGACGCGCATGGCGGCCTGGACGGCAACGAGGTGGACCCGCACACCCCAGTGTAGCCGCCGCACCGCGCGAGAAGGGCCGACTAGGACGGGGGTCACGGCTGAGACTGCCCGCCTCGCCGTTATACTGCGCTGGTGCCCGCACGTTTGGCGCGTTATCTGCTCCGCGAGACCGCTGGGCTCTACCTCCTGGGCGTCGCAGCGTTCTGCCTGTTGCTGTCGATCGACCTTCTCAGCGTCCTGGCGCGCTTCCTGATCCAGCAGAACGCCAGCCTGGGACAGGTGGGTGAGCTGTTGCTCTACAAGCTGCCCTACTTCTTCCACCTCAGCCTGCCAATCTCCGTGGTCTTCGCGGTGCTGCTGGCGACGGGCCGGCTCGCCAAGGACTCGGAGCTGAAGGCGGCGTACACCCTGGGCGCGCGGCCGCTGGAGCTGCTCGTGCCGCTCACCTTGCTGGGGGTGCTGGTGGGCGGTATCAGCCTGGTCAACAACGGCTTCCTGGAGGCGCGCGCGGAGGCGGCCTACCAGCACATGATCGACGCCTTCGTCTACGTCCGGCCGCCGGCGCAGGTGCAGACCAACGCGTCCTTCCGCATCGAGGGCGAAGGGGTCTTCTACGCCGCCCGGGTGCGGGGCGACGTGCAGAACCACGAGCGCGCCACCCTGCAAGGCGTGATGGTGCTGAAGAACGACGGGACGGTGCTCACCGCCGCGAGCGGGACGTGGTCGAGCACGGCCAGGACCTGGACCCTCGACAAGGCCGAGCGCAGCGTGCCCGGCCAGCCGCCCAGCAGCGTCGGCAGCGTGACCCTCCCCTTCCCGCTCCAGGCCACCCCCGCCGAGACGCTGGCGCGCGGCACCACCCTGCCGCTCGACGAGCTCCACGCCCAGATCGTGAAGCTCAGGCGCGCCGGCGGCGACGCGCGCGAGCTGCTCTTCCAGTACCACCGCCGCATCGCCGACGCCTTCAGCGCGGTCGTGTTCGCGCTCTTCGCCGGCGCGCTGGGCCTGCGCGTGCGCGGCCGGGCCGCCGGCTTCGCCTGGACCATCGTGCTGCTGGTGGCCTTCTGGGCGCTCTGGCTGTTCAGCCAGAACCTCTACGATTCGGGGGCGCTCGGCCCGGTGGCCGCCGCCTGGCTCACGCCCGTGGTCAGCGGCATCGGTGCCGTGGGGCTAGCGGTCTGGAGCCTGCGGGCGTGACCACCTTCAGCCGCTACCTCTTCCGGGAGATCCTCCCGCTGTACGCGGCCGGCCTGGCGGTGCTGCTCGTCCTACTCCTGATGAGCTTCCTGCTGGGCGTGCTGGCCGACGTGCTGGCACGCGGTGTGCCGGCCGCGATGGTGGCGCGCTACCTGCTCTTCAAGCTGCCCGCCGCCGCAGGCCCGGGATTGCCGCTGGCGCTGCTGTTCGCCGCGCTGCTGGGGCTCACCCGTCTGGGTCAGGACGGCGAGATCAAGGCCGCGCTGCTGCTGGGCGTCAGCCCGCGCCGGTTCCTGATGCCGATGCTGGGCCTGGGCCTGGTGGTGAGCCTGCTCGCCTTCGCCAACGACGAGCTGGTCGTCCCGTGGAGCGAGCAGCGCGCGCTGCAGGTGCAGAAGGACATCCTGCTGCGGAGCCCGGAGACGGTGGTGAAGGCCGGGTCGTTCTTCACCGACGCCCTCGGTCGCGACATCTACATCGGTGCGGTGAGCCCGGGCGGCCACCTGCGGGACGTGCTGGTGATCAGCCCGGGCGGCTCCCAGGGGCCCCGCGACGTCATCCAGGCCGCGACCGGCGACTACGACCAGGCCGCCGGCGTCTGGCGTCTCCACGACCTGCGCTTCCGGGTGTTCCGCAACAGCCGCCTGGTGCTCGGCTTCCACGCGGCCGACGGCACCTTGCCGGTCCGCGGCCTGTCTGCAGGGCAGGTCGGCACCCCGGACCTCGTCTACCTGCCGCCGCGGGAGCTGCTGGCGCGGCTGCGCAACGACGCCGGCCGGCCCGAGCCGGCGGCCTGGACGGCCCTCTACCGCAAGCTCGCCGAGCCGCTGGCGGCCACCGCCTTCGCGCTGTTCGCGCTGGCGGTGGCGCTCTTCACCTTCCGACGAGGAGCGTCCCTCGGCTTCGTGTCCGTGCTGTTCCTGACCTTCATCTACTACGCCACGGGCAGCGTGACCAAGCTGCTCGGCGAGCAGGGCACGATCCCGGCGTACGTGGCCGGCTGGACGCCGGTCGCGCTCTATGCGCTGGCGGGCGGCGCCCTGCTGGCGCTTTCCTGGAGGCGCTGAGTGGCGAGGGCGCTGCTCGCCTGCCTGTTGGGCCTGCTGCTCCTCGGCGGCACCGCCCGGGCCGTGCGCATCACCATCGACACCAATGGCGACCCCAACAGCCGCCTGGAGATCCGCACGCTGACCCTGCCGGACGGCAGCCAGGTCAACCTCTACGTCCTGGAGGGACACCGCGTCCACGTCACCATCGGGAGCAGCGAGCTGGTGGCCGACCACATCGAGTTCGATCTCACCAACCGGGTGGTGCGCGTGGTGGGGTACGGCCGCTACACCTCCGGCGGCCAGACCGTGGTCGGCAACGACCTCGTCATCAACCTCGGCAAGGAGAGCTTCCAGGCGAAGGACGTCCTGATCAGCACCTCGCAGCTGGACGTCACCGGCGACAGCGCCAGCCGCGTCCCTGGGCAGATCAGCATCCTGAGCGGTCACTTCAGTCCCTGCTCGCGGTGCGACCAGAGCGTCGAGGACTACGGTTTCGACGCCAAGCGCATCGAGCTGTACCCCGGGGACCGGCTGGTGGCCTACGACGTCACCGTGCTGCTGCGCAACCAGCCGCTCTTCACCCTGCCCCTGCTGGTGGTGCCGCTGGCGCCGCCCAGCCGGCAGCCCCGCCTGTCGCTCACGGCGGGCACCGCTACGGTCCGGGCCGAGGTGATGGCCAGCTGGCCGTACGTGATGGGCCCGAACGCGTTCGGTGAGATGAACCTCCACTACTACGCGGACGTCGAGCCCATGAACGGCAGCGGCATCGAGAACTACCTGCTGGGCGGCAAGGTGCAGACCAGCTACCTGGGAGGCGGGATCGACCACCACTTCTACACCGACCGCGGCAAAGGCGAGTTCAAGGTCGAGTACACGCCGTTCGACCTGCAGCGCAACGCCGATGGCACCGTGGCGGAGGCGCCGAAGGGCCAGAGCACGCTGCAGTTCGACCTGCACTATGCCACCGACCCCTCGCTGGGGCCGCCCTCGCAGTCCTTCAGCCTGCAACGGGACGACACCGTGCGCAACCGCATCTGGGAGTACGACTGGTCCACCACGCAGCAAGGCTCGGGTCTGCAAGGCACCTTCAGCAGCCAGGGCTTCGTCGACGTGCAACCGGGGGACGACGTGTCCACGCCCAGCTACGCCAGTCGCACGGTGCCGCTGTTCACGGTGGCGCGTCTGCAGGTGAAGCCGATCGACCTCAAGGACCTCCAGGTCGGGCCGTTCCAGGTGCAGAGCGCGCTGCTGGACCTCGGCGTCTTCCGCGACACCAGCAACCCGGCCAACCGCAGCGCGGCCCTCACCCCCACCTCCACCTCGGCGCGCGCCCTCGACAACTACGCGCTGGTCATGCCCGACACCTCTCCGTGGGCGGGCATGGACGTCAGCGGCAAGAGCGTGTTCACGGGCAAGTACTACGGCAACGGGGAGCGGCTCATCGATTGGAACATGGGCCTCAGCGCCGCGCAGACGGTAACGGGCGCGGGCTCGCTGTCGCTCAGCGTGTCGCGCGACACCATCCAGGGCGAGACGCCGTTCGTGTTCGACAGCGTGCCCCTGCGCACGCACACCCAGGCGGACGCCAAGCTGCTGCTCGACCCCCTGGCGTGGGCGAGCCTCGAGGTCGACGGCGGTTACGTCTTCGTGGACAGCCGCGACCCCACGACGCAGGGGATCCAGCCCCTGACGTCCACCTTGACGCTGTTCGACCCCACCCCTTGGATCGGTGTCACGGTCAGCAACAGCTACGACATCAAGAACCAGGACCCGGGGACGATCGACACCACGGTCGACCTCAAGCCCACGGCCGGCGGCGTCAAGGCCGATCTGCAACTGGAGCACGTCCAGGACCTCAAGCCCACGCCCGATCGCCTCACCGGCATCGTCACCGACGACACCAAGACCACGGGCAGCCTCAGCCTCAGCTACCCCGCGGTGCTCGAGCTGTCGGCGAGCACCGGTTACACCTACCGGCCGCCGCCGCCCAACCCCGGCGAGCCGCCGCAGCACTGGGATCCGCTCGACCTGTCCGTGACGTTGGGGACGCTCCCTCAGGACGACGGCATCCCCGGGCTCCGGTTCACCTACGAGCGCGACCTCAACGCCGGTCAGGTCACCGACCTCAGCGTGGACGGCACGGCCCCGCTGGGTCCCCTGCAGTTCAGCGCCTCCGAGACCCTGGGCTTCCCGCTCGGCTACGTCGCCTCGAGCGCGCTGCGGCTGGCGTGGCCCGGCATCATCGCGGTCGAGGCGGACGGGCTGGGATGGCTGCCGCCCAGTTGGCTGGGCTTCC